>JARXAJ010000098.1 GCA_029865965.1 Aquabacterium sp. | reverse complement strand
AGCCGGGGCGCTGCCGCAGGCGGGCGAACCCGCACCGCCGCTGCAGGAGCCCCGCGCCGGGCCGGAGGTGGCCGACATGCGCTTTCGCCTGCTGGCCGAGCATTCCATCGACATGATCATCGCGGTCGATGCCGACCTGGCCATCCGCTATGCATCGCCCGCCACCGCCCAGCTGCTGGGCTGCGCGCCGGCGGAGTTGCAAGGCCACACCCTGGCTGAGTTGCTGGCGCATGAAGACCGCGCCGCCTTCATTGCCCGCCACTTCACCCGCGCCGCCCAGCGGGGCCAGAGCGTGCCCGACCTGTTCCGTGCCCTGCACCACGACGGCAGCACCCGCTGGGTGGAAGCGCGGGTGGCGCGCCTGCCGCCGGGCAATGGCCTGGGCGACTTCCTCGTGACCCTGCGTGACGCCGACCAGCGCCGCCGCTTCGAAGAACGCCTGGACAAGGCCAACGCCGAGCTGAAGACCCTGGCCAGCACCGACGCATTGACCGGCCTGCCCAACCGCCGCCATTTCGACGCCACGCTGCACAAGGAGTGGTACCGCGCCCTGCGCGACGCCACGCCGCTGGGCCTGCTGATGATCGACCTGGACCGCTTCAAGGCCCTGAACGACCGTTTCGGCCACCAGGTGGGTGATGCCTTCCTGGCCCGGGTGGGCCAGGTGATCCGCGCCAACGTGCGCCGTGCCGGCGACATGGCCGCCCGCTACGGCGGCGAAGAGTTCGCCGTGGTGCTGCCCGGCACCGCGGCAGCGGGCGCGCTGGAGATCGGCGAGCACATCCGCCGCGCGGTGGCCAGCACCGACACCGCCGACATCGTGCCCGGCGGCCACCCGCTGAGCGTCAGCATCGGCGTGGCCGCCACCGTGGCCCTGGCCGGCGGCGGATCTGCCACCCTGGTGCACAGCGCCGACAGCGCGCTCTACCAGGCCAAACGCAACGGCCGCAACCGGGTCGAGTTGCTGCAGTGACCCCACACCACACCACCACCACCACCACCACCACCACGAGACAAGCCCATGGCTGACGCCGACGTTCTGAGCACCGAGATCCACCCCGCCGGCTATGCCGTGCTGACTTTGAACCGCCCGCAGGCGATGAATGCGCTGAACAAGGCGCTGATGGGCGCACTGGCCGATGCCATCGACGGCCTGGCCAGCCACCCGGGCGTGCGGGTGCTGATCATCACCGGCGCCGGCCGGGCGTTCTGCGCCGGGCTTGATCTGAAGGAGATCGGCTCGGGCCAGGGCAGCCTGGGCGGCAGCGATGGCCGCCCCGCCGGCGACCCGGTGGCCGCCATCGGCCGCTACCCCGGCCCGGTGATCGGCGCCATCAACGGCGCGGCGGTCACCGGCGGCTTCGAGCTGGCGCTGGCCTGCGATGTGCTGCTGGCCAGCAGCGCCGCCCGCTTTGCCGACACCCATGCCCGCATCGGCGTGGCACCCGGCTGGGGCCTGAGCCAGAAGCTCAGCCGTGCCATCGGCGCCTACCGTGCGCGGGAGGTGTCGTTCACCGGCAACTGGGTGGGCGCCGAGCAGGCGGCGGCCTGGGGCTTCGTCAACCGGGTGCTGCCCGCCGACGACCTGCTGCCCGCCGCGCGCCAGCTGGCACTGGACATGCTGGGCACGCTGCCGCACATGCTGACCCGCTACAAAGCCATCATCAACGACGGCTGGGCCCTGGCCGGCGGCGATGCGATGGCACTTGAAAAAGCGCGCGCACGCGACTTCAACAGCCAGGTGGGCGCCGACGATGTGGAGCAGCGCCGCGAGGCGGTGCGCGCACGCAACCGCGCCGGCGGATGAGCGCACCGCCACCTGGCCGCGCCGGCGATCTGGTGCGGCTGCTGCACCTGGCGCCGCACCCTGAAGGCGGCTGGTTCCGCGAGATCTTCCGCTCGGCCGACAGCGCGCCGCACCCCGACGGGCGCGGGCCGCGCCAGGCGCTGACGTCGATCGACTTCCTGCTGGCCGCAGGTGAGCAGTCGGCCTGGCACCGGGTGGCGTCCGACGAAGCCTGGCACCTGCTGGAAGGCGGGCCACTGTGGCTGTGGCTGGTGCCGCCCGACTGCAGCCGGGTGGAACGGCACACGCTGGCGCCGGTGGATGCTGCCGGGCAGCGGCCGCGCGCCGTGGTGCCAGCCGGCTGGTGGCAGGCCGCCGAGCCCGCGCCTGGCGCGGCCTATGCCCTGGTGGGCGCCACCGTCGGCCCGGGCTTCGACTTCGCTGACTTCAGATTCGGCCGCGACGATGCCGCGCTGGTACAGGCGCTGCCGGGCCTGCAGCCCGACACCACGCGTCTGCTCTGATCACGGGCCCTTGGCCGCCCGGTCTGCGGCTTCGCCGTCTGCCCGCATGTGGCGCGCCATGTCGCGGGCGAAGAACCCGCCCATGCCCGGCGTGGTGGCGATCACCCCGGCGCTGAGCAAGCCACAGTCGGTGGTGCAGAAGTCGTGCGCCCAAAAAAAGCCCCCGATGCACAAGGCACCAGGGGCAATGCTCCTCATCGCAAACACCACAGCCCGTTGCAACGCCACTGCCGGACAAAACACGACAGCACCGGATCAACCCACTGCGGCCTTGGCAGGGTACGTCGGCACGGCGGGCCTGGCATCGGTACAAATGCAGAGGAACCAAAGCGCAGCGCGCTGACTCAGCTGCGGCTGCACAGGTCGGTGTCGATGGTCTTGGGCACACCCACCACCGGCAGGCCGCGCTGGTGCAACCGGTAGGCGGCGGCCATGGTGCCGGCGCCGTCGATGACCACCAGGCCGTCGAGCCCCGGCGCCGCGGCATTGGCCAGGGCTTGGGCCGACACATCGGCCCCGCCGGCGCCAACGTCGTGGAACGGGTCGCAGCGGTTGTGCATGCCCAGGATGGTGCCGCCATGGGCCAGGATGCCGGCCACCGCCGGCCCATCCAGCGGCAGCACTGCGTTGGTCAGCAGGCCCTCAACCCGCGATCCAGGCCGCCAGGTCGGTGTGCAGCTGCGCCAGGTCGGCCTGGCGGGTGTACATCATGTGGCCGGCGTCGTAGTAGCGGTGGGTGATGCGGGCCAGCACCTCGGGCGGGGCATCCAGCTGCGCCAGCGACCAGTCGGTGGCGGAATATGGCGTGCCCAGGTCGTAGCGGCCGCTGGCCACCAGCACCTTCAGGTGCGGGTTGCGGCGCATGGCGCGGGCCAGGTCATCGCTGGTGGTGGTGAAGCCGGCCGAATCACCGCCCGGTGAATCTGACGGGCCGCGCACCCAGCGCCAGGCCTTGTGGGCGTCGCCCGACATCAGCTCATAGCGCTGGTCGGTGGGCAGGCCCAGCCGGGCGTGGTAGGCCATGGCGGCTGCGGCATAGGGCACCAGCACCGCCTCGATGCCGGGGTCGAACAGCATGTCGCGCTCTCGGCGGGCGCCCAGGGGCGCAGTGGCGCGGCTGTCGAGCCGGCCCACCAGCAGGCCGCGGCTGCGCAGGCCTTCGGTGAAGTAGCAGGCGTCGCCGATGCGCAGGTTCTGTTCTTCGACCACGCTGCGCGGCAGGCCGGTCAGCTCGGCCACGCGCTGCGCGGTGCGCCCGAAGGCCTGGCTGGTGAGCCGGGCACCGGCATGCAGTGCGGCCAGGTAGTCGCCGGCGGCGAATTCTTCGGCCGCAGCGCGGGCGGCCTCGGCCGATGCGCCCAGGGGGCCCTGCAATGCGCCGTGGTACTGCGCGGTGGCGGCAAACGCCGGCAGGAACAGCGCATACGGCAGGTCGTTCTTGGGCCGGAACACCAGGGTCTGCAGGTCCATTGCGCACGACACCAGGATCACGCCGGCAAACGCCAGGCCCAGGTCGGTCATCTTGTCGGCCAGCGCCGCGCCGCGGGTGGTGCCATAGCTTTCGCCGCACAGGTACAGCGGCGCGCCGAAGCGGCCGTTGGCCGCCAGCCAGCCACGCATCACCTCGGCCAGCGCCTCCACGTCGCCATCGACCGACAGGTGCAGCTTGCGCGCGTCTTCGCTGGCGCTGACCGACCAGCCGGTGTGCGGCGGGTCGATGAACACCAGGTCGAAGTGGTGCAGCCAGGTCAGCGGGTTGTCGACCACCGCATAAGGCGGCGGCGGCAGGCTGGCGTCGTCGTTCACCCGCACGCGCTTGGGGCCCAGCGCGCCCAGGTGCAGCCACACCGACGACGAGCCCGGCCCACCGTTGAAGGCGAAGCACACCGGCCGCGTGCCGGGTGCCGCGCCAGCCACGGTGTAGGCGGTGGTGAAGACGGCAGCCTGCGGCTCGCTGGCCACCAGGCCCAGGCCCTGGCCCAGCACCGGGATGAAGGCGGCCTTCACCGTGTAGGCCAGTGTGCGGCCGTCGGCCAGCAGCACGCTGTCGTCCTGGGTGACGGCGGAGCGGGCCAGCAGGCGCTCGGCGCGCTCGCGCAGGCGCTTGGCGGTGTCGGCGGTGTCGGCGGGGGTCTTGTCGTTGTCAGCCATGGTCCATCCTCAAGGGGTTGCCAGAAACTCTGCATAACGCGGCAGGTCGACATTGCCGCCGGACAGGATGATGCCCACCCGCGCGCCACGCCAGGTCTCCACGCCTTCCAGCAGCGCAGCGGCGGCCAGGCAGCCGGTGGGCTCGACCACCTGCTTCATGCGCTGGGCGAAGAACTGCATGCTGCGCACCAGTTGCGCGTCGCTGACGGTGACGATGCGCGCCACCAGCGCCTGGATGACCGGGAAGGTGAGCGTGCCGCTGGCCTGGGTCTGGGCACCGTCGGCAATGGTCTTGGGCACGTCGATGTGCACGATGCGGCCGGCGGCCAGGCTTTGCTGGGTGTCGTTGCCGGCCTCGGGCTCCACGCCCACCACAGTGATGCCCGGCAGCCGGTGCTGGGCCGCCACGGCGCAGCCCGAGATCAACCCGCCGCCGCCCACGCAGACCAGCAACGCATCCAGGTGGCCCACCTCGTCGATCAATTCCAGTGACGCCGTGCCCTGGCCGGCCATCACATGCGGATGGTCGAAGGGCGGGATCAGCGTCATGCCGCGCTCGGCGGCGATGCGCGCGCCGATGGCGGCGCGGTCTTCGGTGTAGCGGTCATAGATCACCACCTCGCTGCCGGGCTGGTCTTGCTGGTAGGCGCGGGTGGCCGCCAGCTTGGCGGCGGGCGCGTCGTGCGGCATCACGATCACCGTGGGGATGCCCAGCAGCCGGCCCGACAGCGCGATGGCCTGTGCATGGTTGCCCGAGCTGAAAGCCAGCGCGCCGGCGCGGCGCTGCGCGGGCGTGAAGGCGGCCAGCGCGTTGTAGCCGCCACGGAACTTGAAGGCGCCCATGCGCTGGTGGTTCTCTGCCTTGAAGAACACCTGGGCGCCGGTGCGCTCGTCGGCGGTGCGCGAGCGCAGCACCGGCGTGTGGTGGGCCACGCCGGACAGGCGGGCGGCAGCGGCTTCGATGTCGGCAAACGAGATGGCGAATGTGGTCATGTCCGCAGCATAACCAGCCAGCGGCCGGGCGCCGCGCGGCGCTGGCTGTCGCGGCCTTGACAGTGGAATCCCCGGCGCCGCGGGCGCATGCCATGCCGCACCATCACACACCCACATTGGAGGATGCCCATGCCCACCCGACACGCCTTCCTGCGCACCCTGCTGGCCACTGCGGCCGCCACCTTGCTGCCGCTGACGGCCACAGCCCAGACACCGGCCTTCCCTGTCGCCGGCAAGCCGATTCGCATCATCGTGCCCTTCCCTGCCGGCGGGCAGACCGACATCCAGGCCCGCCTGCTGGCAGCCAAGCTGCAGACATCGCTGGGCACCACGGTGCTGGTGGAGAACAAGCCCGGCGCGTCCAGCATCCTGGGCACGATGGAGGTGGTGCGCGCGCCGGCCGACGGCCACACCCTGCTCTACACCATCACCGTCACGGCGGCACAGAACCCGCACCTGTTCAGCAAGCTGCCCTATGACCCGTTCAAGGACCTGACGCCGGTGATGTTTGCCGCGCGGTCGTCCACCGTGCTCACCGTGCCGGCCAATTCGCCCTTCAACAGCGTGGCCGACCTGATCAGGTTTGCCAAGGCCAACCCGGGCAAGCTGAACTACGCCTCGTACTCGGCCGGCAGCACATCGCACCTGGTGGCCGAGCTGATGCAGCAGTCCACCGGCACGACGATGACGCACATCCCGTTCAAGGGCTCGGCCGACGCCGGCATGGCACTGATCGGCGGGCAGGTCGACTTCCTGTTCGACGGGCCGACCACCGCCATCAACAACGCCAAGGGCGGCAAGGTGAAGATGCTGGCCTTCACCGACCCCAAGCCTTATGCCGCGCTGGGCAACCTGCCCAACATGGCCCAGGCCGGCGTGCCGGGCGTGGACGTGACCGGCGGCATGCAGTTCTTCGGCCCCGGCAAGATGCCGCCCGAGGTGCTGGCCAAGGTCAACGCGGCCCTGGCCGCCGCACTGAAAGAGCCCGACGTGGCCAAGATCTACGCCGACGGCGCCAGCGAGATCGTGGCCAGCAGCGCCGCCGAGCATGCAGCCTCTGTGAAAGAGCAGTACGAGCGCTGGGGCGGGGTGATCCGCAAGCTGGGGCTGAAGCTGGATTGAGCGCAGGCGCGCTGGCGGTGCGGAGCGGGCCCTTCAGCTGCAGGCTTCGGCGCGACAAGAAACTTGTGGCCGGCTGGCGGGCGGTGCCGGCAGGCGGCTGTTGTGGTGGGGGCCCGAACTGCGGGCTGCAGGTGTTGGAGGCGCGGCAGGCGCTGGGCTGAACCTGGTTTCGACCCCTTGCGGTCGCTCACGACTGTCCGGTCCGGGCGTCTGTATCCATACCTGCAACTGCACCTGGGCCAGCCAAGCCTGACGCACCGGCGCCCAATTGGCTTCAAGCCTTGATGCGTGCACCACCACGAACGGTTGCAAGCCAGCGGCAATGTGGCCGCAGTGGCACTGGCCGAGTTGCTGCGCTCGTCCGCACCGGGGCCGGCGCGCAACAGCCCGACCCGCCTGACCCCTACTTGCGGCGCGCTGATGGCGCCCTTGGTGCTGCCCGCACCCGCGCCTTGGCTCCAGCCCCCTTGGTTGGCGGCACAGCACGGCTGGCTGCAGGCGCTGCAGCAAACGTCGCTGTGGCAACTGGCGCGCGGCGTTGCGGCGCTGCGGCAACAAACTGCGCTGCAGGGACATCCAAATCGGGGTGGCTTTGCATCATCGCCATCAAGAAGTCCACAAAAACCCGCACCCGGGCCGGCAACTGCCGATCGGGGTAATGCATGAACAGGCGCAGGCCAGTGGGCGCCGAGTCGGGCAACACCACCTTCAGCCGCCCGGCACGCAAGGCCGGCAGGGCCACCACCAAGGGCAGTTGGGCCAGGCCCAGACCGGCGCAACAGGCCTCAGACAGGGACAAGAAATCGTTGCAGCGCAACGGGCCGCTGACGGGCCATTCGATGGCGCCTTCAGGCCCTTTCAACCACCAGGGCAAGGCGCGCTGCGTGCCACTGATCTTCAGTGCCAGCCCCCGATGTTGTGCCAGGTCTTGCACCTGCAAAGGCAGCCCGGCTGCGGCCAGATAGGCCGGCGATGCACACAGCGCCAGTGTCAAGGGGCCCAGCGGCCGGGCCACGAATGACGCGTCGTTGAGCGGGCCGACGCGAATGCCGACATCAAACTTGTCGGCCACCAGATCCGTGACTTGCTCTGACAACTCGATGTCCAGTTCCACCAGCGGGTAGCGCCGGTGGAACTCACCGAGTTGGGGCATCAGGTAGGTGCGCACAAAGGGCGACACCGCCGTGATGCGCACACAGCCGCTGGGGGTGTTGGCTGAATCGCGGCTGCGGCGGAACGCGCTGTCCAGTTGCTCCAGAGGTGCCTCGCACTCGGCCAGCAGGGCCGTGCCTTCAGCCGTCAAAGACAGCGCCCGGGTGGTGCGCGCAAATAGGCGCAAGCCCAGTTGAGCTTCCAGCCGCGCCACGTTGCGGCTGACGGCCACGGGCGACACCTCTAACGCCTGTGCGGCGCGCACAAAGCTGCCCAGACGGGCGGTTTGCACAAAACTGACCATGCCGCGCAGGCTCTCCATGCTTGTCCTTGGTATGGGGGTAGTGGGCGCGATTCTTAACCTGATGTTTGCACACAAGCAGCTTGCCGTGGCGTTGTGCGGGCCGGCCCCACTGCCTAGAGTGCGGACCAGGCGCCGTGGTTCGGCGTGCAGCTTGAAAGCAGGCCAGCAATGAAGAAACGACTTCCATCCCTTGCCGCGTTGGGCCTGTTGATGGGCAGTGCAGCAAGCCAAGGCGCTGACCTGGTGGTCAACATCAGCGGCCTGAAAAGTGCCGACGGCTATTTGGGCTGTGCGCTGTTTGCCGAGAACCTGGCCGAGCGTTTTCCGCTGGATGTCAGCAAGGCCACGATGCAACGCGCGCCAGCCCGCGCCGGCACCATGCGCTGTGAGTTTGTGGGCCTGCCAGCGGGGCGCTACGCCGTGTCTGCCTCGCACGACGTCAACGGCAACGGCAAGCCTGACCGCAATCTTGTGGGCCTGCCGACGGAGCCCTGGGCGGTGTCCAACAACGCGCGGCCAAGCCTTCGTGCACCGCGCTTTGCAGAGGCAGCCCTGCAATTGACGGCAGACGAAGTCAAGCAAATCGAACTGCGTCTGGCCGACTGAGCCGACAACCTGAAAGCGCCCATGATCACCCTGCCCGTCAATCCCATCCTGCCGCTGAACCTGCTGTTGGGCGTGCTGCTGTTTGGCACCGCGCTGAACCTCTACGTGCGCCCACTGATGTCCCGTTTGTCGCCCATCACCTTCCTGACGCCCATCCTGCTGCTGCACATGCTGCGCGAACTCGGGCTGATGTTCATGTTCGAAGGCGCGACGTTGCCGGGCATGCCACAGGCCTTCGCAGTGCCTGCCGCTTTGGGTGATTTCGTCGCCGCGATGCTGGCCGCCCTGACGTTGTGGGCGGTGCGCAAACAGTGGGCCTCAGCCAAGACCTGGGTGTGGGTGTTCAACATCTGGGGCACGCTGGACCTGGCCGTGGCGATCACCCTGGCCGTGGTGTTCAGGGCAGCGCCGCACCTCGGCGCGGCCTACTGGATCCCGTCTTTCTGGGTGCCCCTGTTGCTGGCTACCCATGCGCTAGTCTTCGTCTACTTGCGCAAGCACTGGGCATGAACAGCTATCCCGCTCCGGCGTTTGATGCGCTGACTTACATCGGCATGCTGGCCCTGGTGGGGCTGGTGCTGCCGTGGGCAGCCTGGGTCTTTAGCGCGCCAGCCCCCGCGCGACTGCTTGGGTTTGTACGCCTGCTGGGGGTGATGCTGCTGGTGGCGGCCTTCAGTGCGGCACTGGCTGCCAGCGGCTTGTTGGCGCGTATGGGCGTGCAACCGCCGGCCCTGGCCGTGTTGACCGTGGCCACACAAGCCTTGCTGCTGTGGCATGCGCTGAGCCCGCGCGGCGCGCTGGTGGCGCAGCATGCTGCCCTGCCGGCATTGGTGCTGCTGCAAGCGTTCAGGCTGCCGCTTGAACTGTTGATGCTGCACGCGGCGCAGGTGGGTGTGATGCCGGTCGAATTCAGCATGGTGGGCTACAACCTTGACGTGGTGACGGGCGCCGTGGCCTTGCCACTGGGCGTACTGCTGTGGCGCCGCACCCATGTGCCGCCCCTGCTGGTGTGGCTGTGGAACGTGTGGGGCATGGCTTGTTTGCTGGTCATCGTGGGATTGGCCCTGGCCACCTCACCCAACCTGGCCTTGTTTGGCAATGAGCCTGCGCACTTGTCGCTGTGGGTGCTGCGATTTCCCTATGTGTGGCTGCCGGTGCTGCTGGTGGGTGTGGCGGTGTACGGCCACGTCATCGTCACCCGAAAGCTGCTGCGGCGCAGCGACCCAGCGCCCAACAGCATCGCTGTCATGTCAGCTTCCATGCACCACAACACCCGATGAAAACTCACCTGCTGTTTCTGTACGCGCTTTTGCTGTCTGCCGTGTCGGGCTGCGCCACGCCGCCAGACACGCAGCCACTGCTGGACGCCCACCTGGCGGCATTCGCCAAAGCGCAACCGCATCAGGCTTTGCGCGTGCAGCGCGCAGATGGCAACAGCCTGGCCGTGCGCGAGTTTGGCGCGGCTTTCAAAGGCCAAGGCCCCAGCATCGTCTTGCTGCACGGGTTCCCCGACAACCAACACCTGTACGACCTGTTGATACCGCAGCTGGCCGCCACCCACCATGTGGTGAGCTTTGACTTTTTGGGCTGGGGCGATTCCGACAAGCCTGTGGGCCACCTGTACAACGTGGCCAGCCAACGCGCCGACCTGGACGCCGTGGTTCGCCACTTCGCGCTGCGCGCTGTCGTGCCGGTGCTTCACGATTTGTCCGGACAGGTCGGCATCGACTGGGCGCTGGACAACCCGGCCCAGACCAGCGCGCTGGTGCTGCTGAACACCTACTACCAAAACATGCCCACGCTGAAAGCACCTGAGGCGATTCAGACCTACTCCACACCCGGTTGGTGGCGCGATGTGTTGATCTGGGGCTCGAACAAGTCGGCCAGCCGGTTCAAGGCCGGTGTGGGCAGCCAGATCAGTGTGTTCTTCTCCAACCCCGATGTCCGTGCTCAATTTGTGCCCGTGCTGACCCATGACGTCGCCGCCATTCGCCCGGCGTTTTTTAGCGCGACATCGATGCTGTGGGCCGAGGTGAATGCACGCGACAAACAGGTGCCGCGCATGCGGGCCTTCGACAAGCCGGTGTTGGTGATCTTCGGCGCCGACGACCCCTACTTGAACGCTGGCGTGGCGCAAGACTTTGCCGCCCTGTTCCCGCGTAGCCGTTTGCACTTGTTGCCCAACGCCGGCCACTATGTGCAGCTGGACCGCGCCCCGGATGTGGCCGCGGCGATCAAGGCCGGACTCGGCTCGCCCTGAGCCTTGCCCGGGCGCTGGGCGGCCTGGTGCGCCGGCAGACGGCCTTGCGCCGGGCACAAGCGCCTCAACCGCCCGGATTGCCGCCTGTCTGCGCAGGCCCACCGGGACGGGTTCACCGTCGGGCCCCGGCGCAAGCGCGACAGGCAGCTTCAGGGTGACGAGCTCCATCCAAGGGTTCTGCAGAGATTCAAGCCATGGTTCGACCCGGCACCCTGGTGCAGGGTTTAACCTTCAGACCATGCAAACCTCTTCTGCTTCTCTTCCTGGCCAGTTCGCCCGGCCCGGCCGCCCGGCGCATGCGGCCTGCGCGGTCGCCCCGCTCACCATCGCTCGGCGGCACGCCACAGCACAGGCCACGCACGGCCTGCTGCACTTGTCTGAACACGACGGGCTGATCAGCCCGCCGCAGCGCAGCGCCAGCAGCTACCGGCACTGTCCACAGGACGCGGCCGAGCAGATCGACGCGCGCAGGGCCAGGCAAGCGCTGCTGCGCAGCGAACTGGAACCGGTGGCCGGCGGCAACTTCAGCGCGGTGCACGATGACGCCGCAGGCCGGTTCCCGGTGGACGGCCTGGCTGCTGCAGCCGCAACGCAGGAGTCAGGCACATGGGCCCGCCGGGCCGTCCAAAGGGAGAGTTACGCAGTGCGCAGCACGAAGGCACCCCAATGAGCACCCGCCGCAAGTTTCTGCTGGCCACGGCCGGCGTGGCCGCCGCCGGCACCGCCCTGGTGGTGGGCTGGGGCCTGATGCCGGTGCGCCAGCGCCTGGTGGGCAGCCGGCCGCTGCCGGCCGCCGCCGGGCAGCAGGTGTTCAACGGCTGGGTCAAGATCGCCAGCGACGACACCGTGACGGTGATGGTGCCCAAGAGCGAGATGGGCCAGGGCGTGCACACCAGCCTGGCCATGGTGCTGGCCGACGAACTGGACGCCGACTGGGCCCGGGTGCGCACCGAGCACCCGCCGCTGGACGCGATCTACAACAACCTGGCCACCGTGGTCGATGGCCTGCCCTTCCACCCCGACAACGACGGCGCCATCAAGCGCCTGGCCGGCCACCTGACGGCCAAGACCATGCGCGAGATCGGCCTGCAGGCCACCGGCGGCTCGTCGAGCATCAAGGACCTGTGGGAGCCGATGCGCACCGCCGGTGCCAGCGCCCGTGCCATGCTGGTGGCTGCCGCCGCGCAGACATGGAATGTGCCGGCGGCCGATTGCAGCGTGGCCCAGGGCGTGGTGCGCCACGCCGCCAGCAACCGCCAGCTGCGCTTTGGTGAACTGGCCGAGCGCGCCGCCCGGCTGCCGCTGCCCGACCAACCGGTGTTGAAGACGCCCGCGCAGTTCACCCTGATCGGCCAGCCGGTGCATCGGCTCGAGGCGGCGGCCAAGCACGACGGCAGCGCCCGCTTCGGCCTCGACATCCTGCAGCCCGGCCAGCGCTACGCCAGCGTGCTGTTGTGCCCCACGCTGGGCGGCACGGTGGCATCGTTCGACGCCAAGGCGGCGCTGGCCCTGCCCGGCGTGCAGCAGGTGCTGGTGGTGCCGCCGCTGCACGGCGGCAGCGGTGGTGTGGCCGCCATCGCCGCCACGCCCTGGCAGGCCATGGCCGCCGCCAAGGCGGTGGTGGTGCAGTGGGACCACGGCCCGGCGGCCACGCTCAGCAGCGCCGGCATCACCCGGCAGCTGAAGGCCCAGCTGGCGGCCGACGACGGCTTGGCCTACTTCAAGCAGGGCGATGCGGCCGCCGCGCTGGCGCAGGCCGCCCGCACCCTGCAGGCCGAGTACAGCGCCCCGCTGCTGGCCCATGCCACGCTGGAGCCACAGAACTGCACGGTGCACTACACGCCCGACGCCAAGGACGGCCCGCGTGCCACCGTGTGGGCGCCCACCCAGGTGCCCGGCCTGGGCCGTTGGGCTGCTGCCAAGGCGCTGGGGCTGGACAGCGACCAGGTGGCGATGCATGTCACCCTGCTGGGCGGCGGCTTCGGGCGCCGGCTGGAGGTCGACTTCATCGCCCAGGCCGCCCATGTGGCCAAGGCCCTGCCCGGCGTGCCGGTGCAGACCTTCTGGAGCCGCGAGCAAGACAGCACGCATGACTTCTACCGCCCGCCCTGCGTGGCCCGCTACCAGGCCGGCTTCGACAGCCAGGGCCGGCTGACGGCCTGGGTGGCGGCATCGGCCGGGCCGTCGATCGTGCAGCAGTTCCTGGGCCGGCAGTTCGGCCTGCCCGGCGGCGGGCCCGACAAGACCACTGCCGAGGGCGCGTTCGACCAGCCCTATGCCTGGCCCACCGCGCGCATCAGCCATGCCATCGTGGCGCTGCCGGTGCCGGTGGGCTTCTGGCGCAGCGTGGGCCATTCGCACCAGGCCTTCTTCAAGGAGAGCTTTGTCGATGAGGCCGCCCATGTGGCGGGGCAGGACCCGCTGGCCTTCCGCCTGGCGCTGCTGCAGAACCACCCGCGCCACACGGCGGTGCTGCGCAAGGCGGCCGACATGGCCGGCTGGGGCCAGCCGCTGGCACCGGCGGCCGACGGCGCACCGCGGGCCCGCGGCATCGCGCTGCACCACAGCTTCGGCAGCATCGTGGCCCAGGTGGCCGAGGTGTCGCTGGACCCGGCAGACCCGGCCCGCATCCGCGTGCACCGGGTGCTGGCGGCCATCGATTGCGGCACCGCCGTCAACCCCGACCACATCCGCCAGCAGATGGACAGCGGCGTGGTGTTTGGCCTGAGCGCAGCGCTGTACGGTGCCGTGACGCTGGAAGCCGGCCAGGTGCAGCAGACCAACTTCCACGACCAGCCGCTGCTGCGCGGCGCCGACTGCCCGGTGATCACCACCGAGATCCTGCCCAGCACCCTGCCGCCCGAAGGCGTGGGCGAGCCCGGCACGCCGCCCATCGCCCCAGCGGTGGCCAATGCCCTGTTTGCCCTGACCGGCAAGCGCCTGCGCAGCCTGCCGCTGAAATTGGCATGACCGCCGGCCTGAACGAGACAACCCGATGACCACCACCCTCCAAGTCAACGGCAAGCCACACGCCGTGGCCGCCACCCCCGACACCCCGCTGCTGTGGGTGCTGCGCGGCGACCTGCAAATGACGGGCACCAAGTTCGGCTGCGGCATGGCCCTGTGCGGCGCCTGCACGGTGCAGATCGACGGCCAGCCCACCCGCAGCTGCGTGACGCCGCTGTCGGCGGTGGGCAGCCGCGCCGTCACCACCATCGACGGCCTGCAGGGCCCCGAGATCAGCGCACTGCGCGCCGCCTGGACCGCGCTGGACGTGGTGCAGTGCGGCTACTGCCAGGGTGGCCAGCTGGTGTCGGCCGCCGCGCTGCTGAAGGCCACGCCGAAGCCGACCGATGCCGACATCGACGCAGCGATGAACGGCAACCTGTGCCGCTGCGGCACCTATCCGCGCATCCGTGCGGGCATCCACCGGGCGGCGGTGCTGCTGGCAGGGGTAGGCTGAGCGGCAGCCCGCCGCCGTCAGGCCAAGATGACGCGCCGCTGCTGCAGGAAGGCGCGCACCACCGGGTCGGCCTCCAGGCCGATGGCGCGGTCGTAGGCGGTGGCTGCCTCGGCGCTGCGGCCCAGGCGCTGCAGCAGGTCGGCACGCGCCGCCCAGGTGGGCTGGTAATCGGCCAGGCGGGCATCGCCGACCAGTGCGTCCAGCGCCACCAGGGCGGCGGCTGGCCCGGCCGTCTCGGCCAGCGCCACAGCGCGGTTCAGCGCCACCACCGGTGAATCGGTCAGCAGCGCCAGCGCGTCGTACAGCGCAAGGATGGCCGGCCAGTCGGCCACGCCGGTGACGCGCCGCACGCCGTGGGCCGACTGGATGGCCGCCTCCAGCTGGTAGCGGCCTACCCGCTGCAGGGCAGCGCCAGGCTGCAGCACCAGCGCACCGGCGCGGCGCAGCACGCGCTCGGCCTCGCGCTGCATGCGGGCGTCCCACAGGGCCGTATCCTGGTCGGCCAGCGGCACATAGCGGCCCTGGGCGTCGCGCCGGGCGGCGCGGCGGGCGTGGCTGTGCAGCATCAGCGCCAGCAGGCCCAGGGCTTCGGGTTCGTCGGACAACAGGCTGGCCACCAGGCCGCCTAGCCACAGCGCCTCGTCGGCCAGGTTGCGGCGCTGCGGGTCGGTGCCGGCGGGGTCGCTCCAACCCTCTGCATAACAGGCATAGATGGCGTCCAGCACCGCCGCCAGGCGCGGCGGCAGGTCGGCCAGTGCCGGCACCGCGAACGGGATGCCGGCCTGGCGGATGCGGGCCTTGGCCCGCACCAGACGCTGGCCCATGGTGGCCGGCGCCACCAGAAAGGCCGAGCCGATGGCCGCCGCGTCAAAGCCCAGCAGGGTTTGCAGCATCAGCGGCGCCCGCAGCGGCGCATCGATCGCCGGGTGGGCGCAGGCAAACATCAGCGCCAGGCGTTGGTCGGGGATCTCGGGGCGCTGGCCCGCCACGTCGGTGGCGGCCTGCGCCCATTCGCCCAGCAGGCACAGGGTGTCGGACGCAGCGTCGTGCGTGTGGCGGGCGCGGGCGGCGTCGATCAGCCGGTGTCGCGCCGCCGTCAGCAGCCAGGCCTCGGGGTTGGCCGGCGCGCCTTGCGCCGGCCAGGCGGCCAGGGCAGCGGTAAAGGCATCGGCCAGCGCGTCTTCGGCCGCCGCCACGTCGCGCGTGCGCGCCGACAGCAGCGCCACCAGCTTGCCGCGGCTGCGGCGTGCCACCGCCTCGGCGATGGCGGCTGCGCTCACATCGCCCAGACGGGCCTCACCTCGATGGTGCCGTGCGGCGCCGTGGGGCAGCGGGCGGCCCAGTGCAGTGCGGCATCCAGATCGGGCACGTCGATCATGAAGTAGCCGCCCAGCTGCTCGCGGGTGTCGGCATAGGGGCCGTTCAGCAGCGCGGTCTTGCCGCTGCGGATGCGCACGCGGGTTGCGCTGCTGGTGGGGCACAGGCGCTCACCGCCCACCAGCACGCCGGCCTGGGCCATGGCGCCGGCATAGGCGCCGTAAGCGGCGATCTCGGCCTGGGCGTCGGCCTCGGTCATCGTGGCCTCGGCGGTTTCGTCGCTGTAGATCATCAACATGTATTGCATGGCAGGCTCCATCGGTGGAAGACCGGTGCACCGTGCACCGGTTCTGACAATGACGGCCGGGACAGCGGCGTTTCGACAGGCCAGCGAAATAATCGTCAGGCCGTCACCACGATGTCGAAGTTGGCGCGCAGGCCGTCGGCGCCTGGGGTGAAGGGCACGGTCAGCGCGGCGCGGTCGGCCTCGCCCAGGCTGCGCCACAGGAAGTCACGCGCATTGCCGGGGTCGCCCGCCACATAGAGCTGGGTGGTCAGCAGCGTGCGCTGGCCCTGCTTGACCTTGACGTGGATGTGCGGCGTGCGCCCGCTGTAGGCCACCGGGCGGATGGTGCGGAAGCGGTAGCGGCCCTGGGCATCGGCCTGCACCCGGCCGAAGGCCTGGAAGGCGGGGTCGGCACGGTCGCCATCACGCGCATGGCGGTAGTGGCCTTCAGCGTCGCATTGCCAGATCTCGACCACCGCGCCGGCCAGCGGCTGGCCGTCGGCGCCGCGCACCTGGCCGTCCAGCCAGCAAGGCTGGCCCTTGCCATAGGCGGTGGCGCCCTGGCGCAGCAGGTCGAAGTCGGTGTCGGCCGGTGGCTTGTCCGGGTAGAACGGGCCTTCGCTCTGCGATGGGGTGCGGCGCTGCGCCGTGCCCGCCTGGCCCTGGGCCAGCACCGGGCGGGCGGCCAGCACCGGCAGGCAGGCCATCAGCAGGCCCAGCCAGCCTGACAGGCGGCGGCGGCCCGGGCTGGGCGCGTTGCGGGCTGGGTCAGGTGCGGGGACTGCTGGCTTCGGCATGGGGGCTCCAGTGGGTTCCAGTGGGTGGTGAAGATGGTGAAGGTGGTGGCGGGCGGCCACCACGCCGGATTCTGCGGCTGCGGCAGCGGCCGCGCCACACCGGGATGATGGGCTGAACGGGCCATGCCGCGTCACCGGGGCGCCGTCAGCAGGTCACTCCAGGCCGCGACCATGCAGACAGCAACGCGGCATGCACCGCACCTGGGCAGCCACCCACGGCGCTGCCGCCACAACCCCCTGGAGGAGCCCCATGCAACCCACCCGATTGGCCCTGGCGGCCGCGCTGGCCCTGTGCCTGGCCGGCACGACGGCCCACGCCGCCTGCACACCCGGCAGCGTCGCCGGCACCGTCACCCTGGGCAGCCAGGCCACGGCCGTGCCCAACCGCTGCGGCGCCGACGGGATGTCGGTGGACGAGCGCATCGCCGATGAAGCGCCCTGGGGCAACCAGGCCGCGTTTCTGGCCCATGTCAACAACGTCAGCCTGGCACTGCAGCGCAGCGGCTTGATCAGCGCCACCGAGCGCGTGCGGCTGCAAATCGCAGCCCAGCAATCCGGCATCGGCAGCACGGTGCAGGTGCAGCTGATCAGCTTCAACGACTTCCACGGCTACATCAAGGCCGGCGAGGGCTCGTCGGCCAACCCGGGCGTGGCGCGCTTTGCCACCCGCATCAAGGCCCTGAAGGCCGCCAACCCGCTGCATGCGGTGGTGTCGGCCGGCGACATGATCGGCGCCAGCCCGCTGACGTCGGCCCTGTTCAAGGACGAGCCCACCATCGAGGCGATGAACCGCATCGGCATCGACTTCAATGCCGTGGGCAACCATGAGTTCGACGAGGGCAAGGCCGAGCTGCTGCGCATGCAGCACGGCGGCAACCACCCCATCGACCCCTCCACCGGCCTGGGCCTGCCGCAGGACAAGCGCGCCGATGGCCAGTTCGCCGGTGCCCGCTTCGGCTTCCTGGCGGCCAACGTGGCCGAGATGCTGACCAACAAGACCCTGTTCCCGGCCTATGGCGTGAAGGACTTCCTGGGCAACAAGGTGGCCTTCGTCGGCATGACCCTGGAAGGCACGCCCACCATCGTGTCGCCATCCGGCGTGGCCGGGCTGAACTTCGCCGACGAGGCCGACACGGTGAACGCGCTGGTGCCGCAGCTGCGCGCCCAGGGCATCCGCAGCATCGTGGTGCTGATCCATGAAGGTGGCCAGGCCACCGGTGGCCTGGCCAGCTGCACCGGCATCTCGGGCGCCATCGTCGACATCGTCAACCGCCTGGACGCCGAGGTCGACCTGGTGATCTCGGGCCACACCCACCAGGCCTACAACTGCCTGGTCAACAAGGCCAACGGCCAGCCGGTGCGGGTGACGTCGTCGGGGTCGAACGGCCGCAATCTGGGCGACATCAAGCTCACCATCGACACCCGCACCAAGGACGTGACCGCCGTCAGCGCCAGCATCCTGACCACCGGCACCGGCATCACCACCGCCGAAGACCCGGCCCTGACCGACCTGGTGGCGCATTACGACACCTTGTCGGCGGTGCCCAAGGCGCGGGTGATCGGCAGGATCACCGCCGCCATCAGCCGCAGCGCCAACGGTGCGGGCGAGTCGGCGCTGGGCGATGTGATCGCCGACGCCCAGCTGGCGGCCACCAGCAGTGCCACCACCGGCAATGCGGTCGTCGCCTTCATGAACCCGGGCGGCATCCGCGCCGACCTGCCGTTCAATGCGGGCGGCCAGGTGACCGGGTTGGTGACCTACGGCGATGCCTTCACCGTGCAGCCCTTCGGCAACAGCCTGGTCACGCTGACGCTGACCGGCGCGCAGATCAAGACCCTGCTGGAAACCCAGTTCGCCAACTGCCTGGGCCAGACCGGCTTCGACCGCATCCTGCAGGTGTCGGCCGGCTTCAGCTACACCTGGACGGCGGCCAATGCCTGCGGCAGCAAGGTCAGCAACATCGCCATCGGCGGCGTGCCGGTGAACCCCGCAGCCAACTACCGCGCCACCGTCAACAGCTTCCTGGCCGACGGCGGCGATGCCTTCGCGGTGCTGGTGCAGGGCAGCCAGCGCCTGGGCGGCGCGGTGGACACCGACGCCTTCGAGGCCTACCTGCTGGCCCAGCCCGCCGGCGTGGCACCCGGCCTGCAGAACCGCATCACCCGGCAATGATGGCAGGCCCCCGCCCGCCAGGCCGCTGCCCAGCGCGGCCTGGCGCCCGACACTCTCGACCACTTCATCCAGGACCCACCATGCGCTTGCCCATCCGCTTGCCCACCCGCTTGCCCACCCAACCCCTGCCCACGCTGCGCCGCCTGGCGCTGACTGCCGCCCTGCTGGGCACCGGCCTGGCCCAGGCCGCCGGCCTGGCCATCACCAGCGGCAGCGTGGCCGGCGGCATGGCCTTCCAGGCCGATGCCAATGGCCAGCAGCGCAGCAGCAGCGCCAGCCTGGTCGAGACATCGTCTCGGACCGTGCTGCTGGGCGCCGGTGCCCTGGAGATCGGCCATGTGCTGGCTGGCAACGGCCAGAGCACCAGCCTGAACCAGCTGTGGGCCGCCAATGCCTCGCTGGACGCCACAGCTGCTGCCAACCTGAAGTTCGAGATGGGCGCGACCAGCGTGCTGGAACTCAGCGGCAATGGCCAGTTCGGTGGCGGCACCGAACGCAGCAACCTGGTGCTGGAGGCCGGGCTGATCGTCAACAGCACTGGCGAGACAACCGGCACGCCGGTGCGCCTGGTCTTCAGCGGCACGGCCGATTCGCTGGTCAACACCACCGGCCCGCTGCTGGATGTGCAGCCCACCTTCGACCTGGTGGTGCGGGATGCGGACAGCAACATCCTGGCCAGCTGGCAGGGGCTGGCGGTGGGCACCAGCGCCAGCTTCAGCATCAGCCTGGACACCCGTGTGGGCGACAGCCTGTGGATCAGCCTCAGCCACGACAGCACCCACTTGCTGGGCAGCGCCGCCCGCCTGGCCGCCGCCGGCGACACCCTGGACGCCACCGCCCTGCTCAGCGGCACGGTGCTGGTGACTGCCGTGCCGGAGCCCGAGACCTACGCGCTGTTCCTGGCCGGGCTGGCGGCCCTGTGCCTGCTGCAGATGCGCCGGCGCCAGCGCTGACCCGCACGCCCGACCCACCCGCCCGACCCCCGCCACACACCGCTGGAAAAACCATGAACCCCCTGAACCTTCTACGCCGCAGCCTGTTGGCCGGCCTGGCCTGCGGCCTGCTGGCCACCACCCTGCCGGCGGCGGCCGCTGGCGCGTACATCCGCCCCGGCGTGTCGTTCGCCCTGCTGGGCGACGTGCCCTATGGCCTGGCTGAAGAGCCGAAGTTCGACCGTGTCATCGCCGACATCAACGCGTCGCGCAATGTGCGCTTCGTGCTGCACACCGGCGATGTCAAGCAGGGCAGCGAGCACTGCGACGACGCGGTGCTGATCAAGCGCTTCAACCAGTACCAGAAGTTCGACGATGCCTTCATCATCACCCCCGGCGACAACGACTGGACCGACTGCCACCGCAGCAACAACGGCAACTACCTGCCCACCGAGCGGCTGGCCAGGTTCCGCGAGATCTTCTACCCGGCCATCGGCCGCAGCACCGGCAAGCGGCCGGCGGCTCTGCTGTCGCAGGCTGCCGCGCCGGGCCATGCGGCCCACAGCGCCTATGTGGAGAACACGTTATGGCAGTTTGCCGGCACCACCATGGCGGCGGTGCATGTGGTGGGCAGCGCCAACAACCTGGCGCCCTGGAGCCAGCTGGCCGGCGGTGACCGGCCGGTGGAGCGTCAGGCCGAGTACGACGCCCGCCTGGCCGCCAGCCTGGCCTGGATCGACGAGACCTTCCACCGCGCGGTGGCGGCCAACAGCGCCGGCGTGCTGATCGCGATGCAGGCCAACCCGGGGCTGGAATATGCACCCGGCAGCCCGCAGCGCCTGGGCTTCGACACGGTGATCGCCCGGATCACCGCCCGCACCATCGCCTTCGGCAAGCCGGTGCTGCTGGTGCATGGCGACAGCCATTATTTCCGCCAGGACAAGCCGCTGGTCGATGCCGGCGTGTCGCTGGAGAACTTCAGCCGCGTGGAGAACTTCGGCTCGCCCAACGTGCACTGGGTGGAAGTGTTCGTCGACGCACGCGACCCGAACGTGTTCAGCGTGGTGCCGCGCATCGTGCCCGGCAACGTCGTCGCCAGGCCCTGACACCGGCTGGCCGACGCCAGGCGCCGGGTTAATC
>JARXAJ010000002.1 GCA_029865965.1 Aquabacterium sp. | reverse complement strand
ATGATTTTTCAGGAACCGATGACATCGCTCAATCCGGTGATGACCATCGGCCGGCAGATCAGCGAAACCGTCCAGGTGCACCTGGGCCTGAACGCCGCCCAGGCCCGCCAGCGCGCCATCCAGCTGCTGGCCGACACCGGCATCCCGGCGCCCGAGCAGCGGGTGGACCAGTACCCACACCAGTTCTCCGGTGGCATGCGCCAGCGGGTGGTGATCGCGCTGGCTCTGGCCGCGCAACCGCAGCTGATCGTGGCCGATGAGCCCACCACCGCGTTGGACGTGTCCATCCAGGCCCAGATCATTGCCTTGCTCAAGCGCCTGTGCAAAGACCAAGGCGCAGCCGTGATGCTGGTGACCCACGACATGGGTGTGATCGCCGAGGCCTGTGACCGCGTGGCGGTGATGTACGCCGGCCGGGTGGCCGAGATCGGCCCGGTGGCCGATGTCATCCACCGCCCGGCGCACCCCTACACCGTCGGCCTGATGGGCTCGATCCCGGCGATGGACGAAGAGCGTGAACGCCTGATGCAGATCGACGGTGCGATGCCGCGGCTCAATGCCATCCCCGCCGGTTGTGCCTTCAACCCGCGCTGCCCGCGGGTGATGGACCGCTGCCGCAGCGAGCGGCCCGACCTGCTGCCAGCTGGCGCCACCCGCGCGGCCTGCTGGCTGCATGACGCGCAGGTGGCGGCATGACAGCGCTGGTGGAAGTCAAGGGCCTGGCCAAGACCTTCGATGTGTCGGCACCCTGGCTGAACCGCGTCATCGAGCGCCAGCCCCGGCGCTTCGTGCACGCCGTCGATGGTGTCAGCTTCGCCATCCCGCGCGGCACCACACTGGCCCTGGTGGGTGAATCGGGCTGCGGCAAGAGCACGGTGGCGCGGCTGCTGGTGGGGCTGTACGGGCCCACGCGCGGCACGGTGGAATTCGATGGCATCGACACGGCAGCCACGCTGGCGTCGCCCGGCGCGCGGGCGTTGCGCAAGCGCATGCAGATGATCTTCCAGGACCCGTACGCCAGCCTGAACCCGCGCTGGAAGGTGCGCGACATCGTCGGCGAGCCGCTGCGCGAGCATGGCCTGGCGATGACCGAGGCCGAACTGGAAGCCAAGGTGGCGGCGCTGCTGGCCCAGGTGGGCATGGCCAGCGCCGACATGGAAAAGTTTCCGCACCAGTTCTCGGGCGGGCAGCGCCAGCGCATCAGCATCGCCCGTGCGCTGGCCACCGAGCCCGAGTTCCTGATCTGCGACGAGCCCACGTCGGCGCTGGATGTCTCGGTGCAGGCCCAGGTGCTCAACATCATGAAGGACCTGCAGCGCCAGCGCGGGCTGACCTATCTGTTCATCTCGCACAACCTGGCGGTGGTGCGGCATGTGGCCGACAACGTGGGCGTGATGTACCTGGGCCGGCTGGTGGAACTGGCGCCGCGCCGCACGCTGTTTTCTACGCCACGCCACCCCTACACCCGCATGCTGCTCGATGCCATCCCCGACATCGCGATGACCGGCCGCCAGCGCACACCGGTGCAGGGCGAGGTGCCCAACCCCTTGAATCCGCCCAGCGGTTGTGCATTCCACCCCCGCTGCCCGCACGCCAATACCCGCTGCAGCAGCGAGCGGCCCGAGCTGGCCGACTTCGACGATATCCGCATCGCCTGCCATGCGGTGACCGAAGGCCGGATCTAGTCGGGCAGCAGTTCGTCGCGGAACAGGTCAGCCACCGTCTCGCGGCGGCGGATCAGCAGGGCCCGGCCGTTGTCGACCAGCACTTCGGCCGCGCGCGGGCGGGTGTTGTAGTTGCTGGCCATCGCCATGCCGTAAGCGCCGGCCGACAGCACCGCCAGCACATCGCCCGGCTGCACCGCCAATGCACGGTCGCGGCCCAGCCAGTCGCCCGATTCACACACCGGGCCCACGACATCCCAGGTGGTGGGCGCATCGGCGCGCAGGTGGCAGGGCACGATGCCCATCCAGGCCTGGTACATCGCCGGGCGGGCCAGGTCGTTCATCGCGGCATCGACGATGCAGAAGTTCTTCTCGGCGCCGGGCTTGAGCACCAGCGCCTCGGTCAGCAGCACGCCGGCATTGCCCACCAGCGACCGGCCGGGCTCCATCAGCAACGTGCGGTGGCCGTGGCCGCGGGCGTCGATGCGCGCCCGCACCTGCGCCACCAGCAGGTCGGCGGCGGGCGGCACTTCATCGGTGTAGGTGATGCCCAGGCCGCCGCCCATGTCGATGTGGGCGATGGGAATGCCGTCGGCCTCAACCTGTTCCACCAGGTCGAGCAGGCGGTCGAGCGCATTGAGGTAGGGCGCGATGGTGGTGATCTGTGAGCCGATGTGGCAATCGATGCCCACCACGCGGATGCCGGGCAGTGTGGCCGCGCGGCGGTAAACCGCGCGCGCCGCATCATGCGCCACGCCGAACTTGTTGCCCTTCAACCCGGTGGAGATGTAGGGGTGGGTCTGGGCATCGACATCGGGGTTCACGCGCAGGCTGATGGCCGCCGTCTTGCCCAGCCCGGTGGCCACTGCCGACAGGGTGTCTAACTCGGCCGGGCTTTCCACGTTGAAGCAATGCACGCCGGCCTGCAGCGCCAGGCGCATCTCGTCGGGCCGCTTGCCCACGCCCGAGAAGACCACCTTGGCTGCATCGCCTCCGGCGGCCAGCACCCGCGCCAGCTCACCGGCCGAGACGATGTCGAAGCCCAGGCCCAGGTCGGCAAAGGTCTTCAGCACCGCCAGGCTGCTGTTGGCCTTCATGGCATAGCACAGCAGGTGCGGCCTGCCGGCCAGGGCACGCTGGTAGGCGGTGGCGGCGTCACGCATCGCGTTGCGCGAATAGACATACAGCGGCGTGCCGAACTCGGCAGCCAGGTCGGCCAGGCGCACGCCGTCCAGCCACAGGTCGGCGCCGCGGCGGGCCAGGTGCGGCGCGCCGGGCAGGTGGTCTTGGTTCATTTTGTAGGGGCGGACGCAGCGCCAGCCGGAGGTTTGGGCAGGGTCAAGGGGCCTTTCTGGCCGCACCCTGCCAAGGCCAAGCCGCCCAACACCAATGCCAGCAGCATGGCGGCACGGCTCGCTAAACTTGATCGCAATTCCATTGCCGGATTCTATCGACCATGACCTCGACCCCACCCGCAGCGCCGGCCCTGACCGACAGCGACTTCCACCGGTTGTCCCATGCCGTGCTGGCCTGCATCGAGGCCACCGTCGACCGCTGGCTGGACACCGACGTGGTCGACATCGACAGTCAGCGCACCGGCGGCCTGCTGGAGCTGTCGCTGCCTGGGGGCAGCAAGATCATCCTGAACACCCAGCCGCCGCTGCATGAGATCTGGCTGGCCGCCCGCGCCGGTGGCCACCACTACAGGTTCGTGGCCGGGCAGTGGCGTGACACCCGTGACGGCACCGAGTTCTTCAGCGCGCTGTCGCAGCATGCCAGCGCGCAGGCCGGGCTGCCGCTGCCCTTCGAGCCCTGATCCGGCAGCCGGGTGTTTGACGCCCGGCAGGCCGGCAGCGCGTGCGTCAGCCAGGCGTGGCCTCGCCCGGGCGCGCCCGGCCCAGGGTCATCTGAACAGGTCGAGGATGCTCTTGCGCTCGCCATCGGTGGGCGGCTCGGGCAGCTTGTCTTCCAGGCCCACGCTGCTGATGCCGGCGCCGGCGCTGAATTCGTTGAACACCCAGTCACCGCCCTGCTGCACCAGGCCGTCGGGCACCTCGGCCACTTGCGGCGGCAGGTTGCGCAGGGCGTGGGCCATGTACTCGATCCACACCGGCAGCGCCAGGCCGCCGCCGGTCTCCCGGTCGCCCAACTTGCGCGGGGTGTCGTAGCCGATCCACACCACCGCCGCCAGGTTGGGCTGGTAGCCGGCAAACCAGGCGTCCATCGAATCATTGGTGGTGCCGGTCTTGCCGCCCAGGTCGGTGCGCTTGAAGGTGGCGTACACCTTGGCGGCTGTGCCCGACCGCGCCACCTCGCCCATCAGCTGGCTCATCACGAAGGCATTGCGGGCATCGATGGCGCGCATCGACTCATCCAGCACCGGCGGTGCGGTTTGTTGCAGCACGCGGCCCTTGTTGTCGGTGATGCGCAAGATCAGCATCGGGTTGACGCGGTAGCCGCCATTGGCAAACACGCTGTAGGCGCTGGCCATCTGCAGCGGCGTGACCGACCCGGCACCCAGCGCCATCGTCAGGTAGGCCGGATGCTTCTCGGCATCGAAGCCGAAGCGGGTGACCCAGTCCTGCGCAAACCGCACACCGGTGGACTGCAACACCCGGATCGACACCATGTTCTTCGACTTCGCCAGCGCCGTCTTCAGTGGCATCGGGCCATCGAACTTGCCGTCGTAGTTTTTTGGTTCCCAGGGCTGGCTGCCGGTGGCGCCCGCATCGAAGAACAACGGCGCGTCATTGACCACCGTGTTGGGCGTGAAGCCGCGCTCCAGCGCGGCCGAATAGATGAACGGCTTGAAGCTGGACCCCGGCTGGCGCCAAGCCTGGGTGACGTGGTTGAACTTGCTCTTGCCGAAGTCGAACCCGCCCACCAACGCCCGGATGGCGCCGGTGCGCGGGTCCATGGCAACAAAGGCGCCTTCCACCTCGGGCTGCTGGGTCATGGTCCAGTCACCCTTGGGGCCGCGCACCGCACGCACCACCGCGCCACGGCGGATCTGCTTCTGCGCTTCAGCGTTGTCGGCCAGGCCGCTGGCGACGGGCTTCAGGCCTTCACCGGTGACGGTGATGCTTTCGCCCGATTGCAGCACCGCCACCACCTTCCTCGGTGACGCTTCCAGCACCACGGCCGCCTTCAGCTCGTCGTTGTCGGGGTGGTCGGCCAGGGCTTCGGCAATGCGGGTGTCGAGTGCGGCGGCGTCAGCGGGGCCGGCGGCAGGCAGGTCGATGCGGTCCTCGGGGCCGCGGTATTGCTGGCGGCGCTCATAGTCCAGCAGCCCGCGGCGCAGGGCGCGGTAGGCCACGACCTGGTCGGCAGCATTCACCGTGACCTGGACCACCAGGCCGCGGGTGGTGGTTTCGGCACCGTACTGGTTTTGCACCAGCTGGCGCACCGCCTCAGCCACGTACTCGGCATGCACCACGGTGTCGGTGGGGGTGCGCAGCTTCAAGACCTCGGCGCGGGCAGCGATGGCCTGCTCTTCGGTGATGAAGCCGTTGGTTTCCATGCGGTCGATGATGTACTGCTGGCGCCGCATGGCCCGCTTGGGGTTGCTGACCGGGTTGTAGGCGCTGGGCGCCTGCGGCAGGCCTGCCAGCATGGCGGCCTCGGCCACCGTCAGGCCGGCCAGCGGCTTGCCGAAGTAGATATCGGCGGCCGCCGCAAAACCGTAAGCCCGCTGACCCAGGAAGATCTGGTTCATGTAGACCTCCAGGATCTGCGGCTTGGACAACTGCCGCTCGATCTTCAGCGCCAACAAAATCTCATAGATCTTGCGGGTGAAGGTCTTCTCGGTGGACAGGTAGAAATTGCGCGCCACCTCCATGGTGATGGTGGAAGCGCCCTGGCTCTTGGCCCTGTTGAACTGCGCCAGTGCTGCACGCGCCACGCCCAGGTAATCCACCCCGCTGTGGCGGTAGAAGCGGGCATCCTCGATGGCCAGCACCGCATCCTGCACAACCTTGGGGATCTGGGCGATCGGCGTGAAGATGCGGCGCTCTTCGCCAAACTCACCCAACAGCACGCCGTCGGACGACACCACCCGCAGCGGCAGCTTGGGGCGGTAGTCGGTCAGGCCGCCGATGTCGGGCAGGTTGGGGTAGGCCACGGCCAGGGCCACGCCCACCAGCAGCAGCACCGCCAGCACCCCGGCCAGGGCCATCCCGAGCAGCCCACCCAGCAACCGGCCCACCAGGCGCAGAGGGCCGCCGGGGCGGGCACGCCCCGGGTCAGGGGAGTTGGGCGCACTGGCCGCGCGCTGGGAGTCTGTCATCTTGTGGGCCAGTGTATAGAAACCCGCAGTACCAGCTCATCGCACGCCGGTGCTGGGCGGGCCGGCGCAGCATCCGTTACAGATGCCGCAAATGACGCCAAATTCGTCAACAGATCCCACCGTCGAACACGGTCTGAAACGGTAAATTCCGTTGGGCTACAAAGGGTTTACTGCTAGCATTGAAGTAACTTATTAAGTTCGATCCGTCGAGCTTATGCAATTTCTGCTCACCCATTTTGTACTTTTGGGAGAAGCCATCCGTGAACCTTTTGGACCTGCTGTTGGGCCGCAAGCATGTGCCGATGATCGGGCTGGATATCAGTTCGTCCAGTGCCAAGCTGGTGGAGCTGGGCATGTCGGCCACGGGCGAATATGTGCTGGAGCGGCTGGCGTCTGAGCCGTTCGAGAAGGGCTGGATCACCGACGGTCAGATCGAGAAGTTCGATGAGGTGGTGGCCGCCGTGAGCAAGCTCATCGACAAGAGCGGCACCAAGACCCGCCAGGTGGTGATGGCCATGCCGCAGTCGGCGGTGATCACCAAGCGCATCATGCTGCCTGCCGGCCTGCGTGACGAAGAACTGGAGCTGCAGGTCGAGAGCGAGGCCAACCAGTACATCCCGTTCTCGCTGGACGAGGTGAGCCTGGATTTCTGCGTGATCGGCCCCAGTCCCACATCGGGTGGCGACATCGAAGTGCTGATCGCCGCCTCGCGCAAAGAGCGTGTGCAGGACCGGCAAGGCCTGGCCGAGGCCGCAGGCCTGAAGCCCATGGTGCTCGACATCGAAAGCCATGCGTCCTTGCTGGCCATGGGCCGCATCGTCGACACGCTGCCCAACCAGGGGCGTGATGCCTTGGTGGCCTTGTTCGAGATCGGTGCCGACACCACCAGCCTGAAGGTGCTGCGCGAGGGCGAGATGCTCTACGACCGCGACCAGGCCTTTGGCGGGTCTCAGCTCACCACCTTGATCAGCCGCCAGTACGGCCTGTCGTTCGAAGAGGCCGAGCACAAGAAACTGGCCGGCGACCAGCTGGAAGACTATGAATCCCAGGTGCTGATGCCTTTCGTCGACAGCCTGTCGCAGGAGATCGGCCGGGCGCTGCAGTATTTCTTCACCAGCACGCCACACCACAAGGTGCATTACGTGATGCTGGCTGGCGGCACGGCCACCCTGCCGGGCCTGAAGGACCGGGTGACTGATCTGACCGGCTTTGCGTCGATGGTGGTCAACCCCTTTGACGGCATGAAGATCGGCAGCCACGTCAAGGAGACCAAGGTGCGCAAGGAGTCTCCGTCCTACCTCACCGCCTGCGGCCTGGCGATGCGGAGGTTTCTGCAATGACAGCCCCCACGCTCTCGTTGTTCGCTGCCCCCCGGGTTCCGGAGGAACCACGTTGTGATTCCAGGGGCTTCAGGGCCCTTCGGGCGACCGGGCGGGCCCTGACATGATCTTGATCAACCTGCTGCCCCACCGCGAAGAGCGGCGCAAGCAGCGCAAGCGGGCGTTCTTTGTCGGCCTGGGTGTGGCGGCAGGCTGCGGCCTGCTGGTGGCTGGCCTGTGGTACGGCGCCCTGCAGCAGATGACGCAGGCCCAGCAGGCGCGCAACAACTTCCTGCGCGACGAGATCGCCAAGCTCGAGACGCAGATCAAGGACATCGCCACTTTGCGCGGCGAGATCGACAGCCTGAAGGCCCGCCAGGGCGCGGTGGAAGACCTGCAGCTCAACCGCAACGTGCCGGTGCATTTGCTTGACGAACTGGTGCGGCTCACGCCTGAAGGCATCTACCTGGCCGGCATCAAGCAGACCGACGGGTCGGTGCTGGTCAACGGCGTGGCGCAGACGAACGAGCGGGTGTCCGAGTTCCTGCGCAACGCACAGAGCAATTCGCCCTGGCTCGACCGCATGGAGCTGCTGGAGATCAAGGCGATCACCCAGCCGCCGGTGGCAGGCTCGCGTGAGCAGCGCCGCCTGTTTGAATTTGCGCTGCGGGTGTCGCTGAAGCAGCCAGGTGCGCCAGCGTCGGCACCGGCAGGTGCCGGCTCGGCGCCGCGCCCGGCATGAGGGCCGCGCCATGGTGACCACCGCCCGCTCCGCTTCCACACTGGATGTCGCCACCGCCTTCGACCGGGCGCAGCAGCAGTTCAAGGGCCTGAACCCGCAAGAGCCCGGCCAATGGCCGCTGCTGCCCAAGGTGATGTCGTGGGTGGCCGCCGGCGCCTTGGCGCTGGCGCTGGGCTGGGTGGTCCTGGTGTCCAGTGCCGCCGATGAGCTGCAGGCCGCCCGTAACGTCGAGCCCGGGCTGAAGGACGACTACCGGGCCAAGCTCGGCCAGGCCGTCAACCTGTCCGAGTTGCGCAAGCAAAAGCAGCAGGTGCAGGAATACGTCACCCAGCTGGAGCGCCAGTTGCCCGGCAAGGCCGAGATGGACGCGTTGCTGTCCGACATCAACCAGGCCGGCATCGGCCGGGGCCTTCAGTTCGAGCTGTTCCGCCCGGGCCAGGTGGAGATCAAGGACTACTACGCCGTGCTGCCCATCACTTTGCGCGTGACCGGCCGTTTCCATGACATCGGCGCCTTCACTGCCGATGTGGCCAACCTGTCGCGCATCGTCACCCTGCACAACCTGGCCATCACGCCCACCAAAGACGCTGCCGGCACCTTGTCGATGGACGCGGTGGCGCGCACTTACCGCTACCTTGACACGGTCGAGCTGGCCGAGGTGCGCAAGGCCCGTGAAGCCGAAGCCAAGACCAAGGCGGTGCGCAAATGAGGCCAGTGCGCACCCAACTGCTGATCGTCCGCCCCTGGGCCGCTGCGCTGCTGGTCGGGCTGGTGCTGGCCGGCTGCGGCGGCGAGACCCAGGAACTGCAGGACTGGATGGACCAGCAGCGCCGCGAGGTGCGCCCCAGCGTGCAACCGTTGGCGGCGCCCAAGAAGTTCAACCCGGTGCCTTATGCCAACGCCCAGCAGGTCGACCCGTTCAGCACCCAGAAGCTCAGCATGGCCCTCAAGCAGGAGGCCCGCCAGCCCAATTCGATGCTGGCCGCCGAGATGAACCGCCGCAAGGAGCCGCTGGAGTCCTTCCCGCTGGATGCCATGTCCATGGTGGGCAGCGTCTCCAGGGCCGGCGCGCCGCTGGCGCTGCTGCGGGTGGACAACCTGCTGTACCAGGTGAAGGCGGGCGACTACCTGGGCCAGAATTACGGCCGCATCCTTCGCATCACCGAGACCGAAGTGGCACTGCGCGAGATCGTGCAAGATGCCGCCGGCGAATGGATCGAGCGCACTGCCTCGCTGCAGTTGCAAGAGCGTGGGCAGGACGCGCCCAAATGATGTCAACGCTGAACGATCCGCAGGAGAGAACCACCATGCCCCAGTGGCGACACCGGATTGCCGCCTTGCTGCTGGCCTGCGCTGCGTTCTTGCTGGCGCCCGCTGCGGCACTGGCCCAGGGCGCGGCAGAGAACACCATCCAGTCGATCACCAGCACCCAGCAGGCCGGTGCCGAGGTGGTGCGCATTGAACTGGCGTCGCCGCTGACGGCCGTGCCCATCGGCTTTGCGGTGCAGACGCCGCCGCGCGTGGCACTTGACCTGCCGGCCGTGGGCAATGCGCTGGGCAAATCGGTGGTCGACATCAACCAGGGCAACCTGCGCAGCGTGGCCATCGCCCAGGCCGGTGACCGCACCCGCCTGGTGCTGAACCTGCGCCAGGCCAGCAGCTACCGGGCCGAACTGCAGGGCAAGGTGCTGGTGGTGGTGCTGGAGAACAACGCCGCGCCCGGCCTGGCCGCCAGCACCGGCGAGCCGCTGCACTTTGCCGCCGCGCAGAACCGTGACCAGCTGCCGCTGCGCGACATCGACTTCCGCCGCGGCACTGACGGCGCGGGCCGGGTGGTGGTGGCGCTGGCCAGCACGCAGGTGGGTGTCGACATCCGCCAGCAGGGCCAGACCCTGGTGGTCGAGTTCCTGCGCAGCAGCCTGCCCGACACCCTGCGCCGCAGGCTGGACGTGGCCGACTTTGGCACGCCGGTGCAGAGCATTGCCACCTTTCAAAGCGGTGACAGGGTGCGCATGGTGGTGGAACCACGCGGCAACTGGGAGCACAGCGCCTACCAGAGCGACAACCAGTTCGTGCTGGAAGTGCGGCCGCTCAAGGTCGACCCGAACAAGCTGACCCAGGGCCCGGGCTTTGCCGGCGAGAAGCTGAGCCTGAACTTCCAGAACATCGAAGTGCGGGCCCTGCTGCAGGTGATTGCCGACTTCACCAACTTCAACGTGGTGACCAGCGACACCGTCACCGGCAACGTCACCCTGCGCCTGAAGGACGTGCCCTGGGACCAGGCGCTGGACATCATCATGCAGGCCAAGGGCCTGGGTGTGCGCAAGAACGGCAATGTGCTGTGGATCGCGCCCAAGGATGAGCTGGCTGCCAAGGAGCAGCTCGATCTGGAATCGAAGAAGAAGATCGCCGACCTGGAGCCCACGCGCACCCAGTCGTTTCAGCTGAACTACACCAAGGCCGAGGTGGTGGCCCAGGGCCTCACCGGGCAAACCAGCGGTGGTGGTGGTGCCAATAGTGGCGCATCGGGCGGTGGCGGCAGTGGTGGTGGCAGCGGCGGGGGCAACCAGGCCACGCGCATCCTGTCGCCGCGCGGCAGCGTGATCTTCGAGACCCGCACCAACCAGCTGTTTGTCACTGACATCCCGTCCAAGCTGGAAGAAATCCAGGTGCTGATCGCCAAGATCGACATCCCGGTGCGCCAGGTGCTGATCGAGGCCCGCATCGTCGAGGCCGACCACCGCTTTGGCCGCGCCCTGGGCGTGAAGCTCGGCTCGACCGACCTGCGCGGCATCCAGGGCGGCATCCCGGGTTACAAGATCGGTGGCGGCAACTACGTGACGATTGGCGGCAATTATTCGAACGTGGGCGTGCAGACCCGGCAGACCCCGAACACACCCAGCAGCTATCTGCCGGATTCGCAGTTCGTCAACCTGCCGGCCAACACCATCAACTCGGTCTTCTCGGGCGCCGAGGGGCTGCCCAGCTTTGCCCTGAGCCTGTTCAGCCCGGCGGCCAACCGGTTCCTGAACCTGGAGCTGTCGGCCCTGGAGGCCGATGGCAAGGGCAAGATCATCAGCAGCCCGCGGGTGATCACCGCCGACCAGAACAAGGCCATCATCGAGCAGGGCACCGAGCTGCCCTACCAAGTGGCCACCAGCAGCGGTGCCACGTCGATCCAGTTTCGCAAGGCCAACCTGAAGCTGGAAGTCAAGCCGCAGATCACGCCTGAGGGCAGCGTCATCATGACGCTGGACATCAACAAGGACAGCGTCGGCCAGTCCACCCCGCAAGGCTTTGCCATCGACACCAAGCATGTGCAGACCGAGGTGCTGGTGGAAAACGGCGGCACGGTGGTGATCGGCGGCATCTTCACGCAGAACGAAAGCACCGATGTCAACAAGGTGCCGTTGCTGGGCGACATCCCTTATGCGGGCACGTTGTTCCGCAACACCACCCGCGTGGCGACCAAGACCGAGCTGCTGATCTTCATCACGCCCAAGATCGTGACCGAGCGCGCTGCGGCCCGCTGACCACCGCCTGGCGCCACGCCGGCCCAGGCCCGACAGGGAGTTTTTATGCGTTTCTCGACTTTCAGATCCTGGGTGGCCGGGTTGTGTGTGCTGGCGCTGGCGGGGTGCGGCGGTGGTGGGGGTGGTGGGGAATCTTTGTTCGGTGGTGGCGCGTCGGATGCTCCCGTTCTTGCCGTGGCGCTGACCTCCATCACGGTGACTGCGGCGGCTCCAAGCCAGGTGACTGCGACGGTGACGACGGCCGCTGGCGCACCACTGCCGGGTCAGCTGGTTTCTTTCAAGACCACACTCGGCCTCGGATCATTCAGTTCACCCTCGGCATTGACGAACGCCGAAGGCAAGGCCTTTGTCTTTCTCACTCCGGCGTTGGCTGCGAACAGCGGTGCAGACGAGGTCGTGGCGACCGTCACCGTCAACGAGTTACTGGCGACCGCGCGTCAAGGCTTTCAGTTGACGGCGACCGACATCGTCATCGATTCGTTCGATTCCGACCTGGCGACGTTGCCGCCCTATGGGCAAACTGTCTTGACCGTGCGACTGCGCGGTACTACACCCGGGATTCCTGTTGCAGTCGCCATTTCATCAGCCTGTGTGACAAAGGGCCGTGCGACATTGACGCCAGCCTCAGCTTCTGTCACCACTGGCAGCGCCACTTTCACTTACAGGGACCAGGGTTGCGGCGCGTTTGATGCGGTAGACGGACTTTTGGCGACTTTGACGGGAACATCAATTTCAAGACCGCTTCAGATCGGGTTGACAAGTCCTTCGGCTTCGAGCATAGCGCTGGTGTCCACCACGCCCTCGACGATTTACCTCAAAGGCTCAGGATTTGTCGAGAATTCAGCGGTGACATTTGAAGTCAGAGATGCCAACGGCGCTGCGGTTCCAAACCAGACTGTGGTGCTTGAGGCCACCACCTTGGCTGGTGGTATCACCATCGATGGGGTAACTGGCCCGTTGACCAAGCGCTCTGATACCAATGGACAAGTGATTGTTCGTGTCAATGCTGGAACCATTCCGACACCAGTTCGTGTGAAGGCTTCACTTCAGTTGGATGGTGCCGTCACGGCTGTTTCTAGCAATCTGTCGATCGCAACTGGTTTGCCGACTCAAAATAGTTTCTCGGTGTCGCAGGGGACACTGAACATCGAGGGTTACAACTTTGATGGCACGTCCAACACGTTCAAGGTGATTGCCTCTGACCGGCTCGGCAATCCTGTGCCGGATGGGACCGCAATCAACTTCATCACCGAGAGTGGGCAGGTGCAATCCACTGGCTTCACGGCAACGGCGGGTGGTCTGTCGCAGGCTTCTGTCGCTTACCAGTCCGCCAGTCCCAGGCCGATCGATGGCCGGATGACCACACTGATTTATGCGCTGGGTGAAGAGTCGTTTCTGGACCGGAACGGCAACAACATTTACGACCCGGGTGAGGATTATCAGGATCTGGGGGAACTGTATCTTGACCGTTTATTCAATGGCTCGTTCAATGCCTTGGAAGACCAGTTCATCGCCACGCCAGTTGCCGGCACTGATCTGATTACCGGGAGTGATGCGTGCAATGTAGCGAATTCACCGCTTCTGCAGTTGACGCGCCAATCTCCGTCACGCACCGTCACCCAAGCCGGCGTTTCAGTGTCCTCCTGCCGCGCAGGCTGGGGTCGTGCCTATGTGCGAAGTGCAGTTCAGACGATCTTGTCAACCTCAGCCGCTCGGCCGATTTATGGGTTGCGGCTTCCCGGGAGCGCAGTCGCCACCAGCGTTGGATCTTGTGATGCGGGAGCGAAGTTGTTGATCAATCCCGTGGGAGGCGGCTCGTTCGGCATTGCTGATGGATATAACGCTGACGATACGATCAACCTCAGCACGTTTTACGAGTTCGGCAGCGTGGCTCTCGCAAACCTTGGCAAGACTGGAACGCTCGGGTTTGTGGTTGCTGATGGAAACCCTGTTGCACTGAATCCCATGGCTGCAGGGACAACGATTTCTGCCACCGGCACACAGGGGCTGTCGGCCGCTGTTGTAGGGGGATCGCCGGTGCCCAGCACCTTGGCGCCGACCGGGGCGGCGGTCAACTTCAGCTTTGACGACACCACCGCTGATGGAACGATCACGGTCACCTTCAGATCGCCGGGCGGCTTGGCAACAAGCTACTCGCAGCGTGTCTTCAAGAACGCCCCGCTTGGTTATGTTGCGTGCCCGTGAGCGGCGGATGCATGCCCTGCGGCGTCGCCAGCATCGCCCTCGTCGGCATGCCCGGCAGCGGCAAGTCCACCGTCGGCCGCCACCTCGCCCGCCAGTTGGGCTGGAAGTTCGTCGACAGTGACCATGAGATCGAGCATGCCGTCGGCTGCTCGGTCCGCACCTACTTCGACCAGCACGGCGAGGCGGCCTTTCGTGATCTGGAAGCGCAGACCATCGCCAGTCTGTGCCAGCACACCGGCACGGTGCTGGCCACCGGTGGCGGCGCGGTGCTGCGCCCGGCCAACCGCCAGGCGCTCAAGCAGCACTGCCATGTGATCTACCTGCGGTCCACGCCCGAGGAACTGTTCCGCCGCCTGCGCCACGACACCCAGCGCCCGCTGCTGCAGGTGCGCGACCCGCTCAAGCGCCTTCGCGACCTGTTCCGCGAGCGCGACCCGCTGTATGGCGACACCTGCCACTTCACCATCGAGACCGGGCGCCCGTCGGTGCCCACCCTGGTCAACATGGTCCTGATGCAACTGGAACTGGCCGGCCTGGTCGACCCGATGCAGGTGCCGGCCACCGTGGGGCGGGTGATACCGCCTTTGCAGGGTATGTGAACCCGGGGTCGGTGTGGCGCCCCAGCCGCTTTCCACCGGCCGCTTTCCACCGGCAGTAGTATGCGCGATGCTTGATGACCGATGCGCAACATGAGAACCACGATGTCCATTGATGACGGTGCGCTGCTTGCAGCGCGCAGCCAGGCTGAGCGCGAGCGCAAGAGCGTTGGTGAAGTGCGCTCGGCGCTGGCCCGCCAGGGCTTGCGTCGGTCTGAAGCGCCCAGTGTTGCCTTGCGTAGTGGCATCCCGTTGTTGCCCAGGCAGCCCGGTGCGACATCGGCCACGCTGGAACTGGTGAATCAGTTGCGTGACGAAGCGCCGTGACAACGCTCTTGCTGGTCGTCAATGTGCTGATCGCCTTGGTTGACCCGGCGCATGCCAGGCAAAAGCCGGCCCACATCCGAGATCTTCACAGGCTCTGAGACCGCACCAGTTCCCCGCCCCAGGCCCCCAACCAGCGCCAGCCGCATCCACCTTCTCCATCGTGCAAACCCTCCACGTTCCCATCTCGCTGGCCGACCGCAGCTACACCATCCACATCGGCAGCGGCCTGTTTGAAGATCCCGCGTCGTGGTCAGGCCTGCCGGTGTCGGCCGATGCGCTGATCGTTAGCAACACCACGGTGGCGCCGCTGTATGCCGAGCGCCTGGCCGCCGCGCTGCGGCAACGGCACCGCCGGGTGCTGCTGCTGGCGCTGCCCGATGGCGAGGTGCACAAGACCGCCGCCGTGCTGAACCAGGTCTACGACACCCTGCTGGGCGCCGGCTGTGACCGCAAGACGGTGCTGTATGCACTGGGTGGCGGCGTGGTCGGTGACATGGCCGGCTTTGCCGCTGCCTGCTATATGCGCGGCGTGCCCTTCGTGCAGGTGCCCACCACGCTGCTGGCGCAGGTGGATTCATCGGTGGGCGGCAAGACGGCCATCAACCACCCGCTGGGCAAGAACATGATCGGCGCGTTCTACCAGCCGGTGCGGGTGTTGTGCGACCTGGATCTGCTCGACACCCTGCCCGCGCGCGAACTGTCGGCGGGCCTGGCCGAGGTGATCAAGTACGGGCCGATCGCCGATGTGGCCTTTTTGAACTGGATCGAGGCGAATCTCGATGCGCTGGTGGCGCGTGACAAGGCGGCACTGGCCCACGCGGTGCAGCGGTCCTGCGAAATCAAGGCCGCGGTGGTGGGGGCCGATGAGCGTGAAGGCGGCCTGCGCGCCATCCTGAACTTCGGCCACACCTTCGGCCATGCCATTGAAACCGGCCTGGGCTATGGCGCCTGGCTGCATGGCGAGGCGGTGGGCTGCGGCATGGTGCTGGCGGCCGAGCTGTCGGCCCGGCTGGGCCTGGTCGATGCGGCACTGGTGCCGCGCCTGCAGGCGCTGTGCCGCCGCGCCGGCCTGCCGGTGGTGGCGCCGCCGCTGTCGGCCTTGCCCATCGACCGCTGGATGGCGCTGATGCGGGTCGACAAGAAGGCAGAAGGCGGCGAGATTCGTTTCGTGGTGATCGACGGCCTGGGCCGCGCGGCGGTGCGGCCCGCGCCCGACGCCCTGGTGGCCGAGGTGATCGCCGCCCACGCCGCGCCGGGCTGAGGCCCCATGCCCCTGGCGCCTTACGCCAGCCATGCCGCGCACAGCCGCGGCCGGCGCCACCCCGAGCCTGCGGTGCGCCTGCGTGACGACTTCCAGCGCGACCGCGACCGCATCGTGCACAGCACCGCCTTCCGCCGCCTGGTCTACAAGACCCAGGTCTTCATCAACCACGAGGGCGACCTGTTCCGCACCCGGCTGACGCATTCGCTGGAGGTGGCGCAGCTGGGCCGGTCCATCGCCCGGGGCCTGGGGCTGAATGAAGACCTGGTGGAAGCCATCGCCCTGGCCCACGACCTGGGCCACACCCCCTTCGGCCATGCCGGGCAAGACGCGCTGCATGCCTGCATGCAGGCCCATGGCGGCTTTGAGCACAACCTGCAGAGCCTGCGGGTGGTCGACCGGCTGGAGATCCGCTACCCGGCGTTCGACGGCCTGAACCTCAGCTTCGAAACACGCGAAGGCATCCTCAAGCATTGCAGCCGGCGCGACGCGCTGGCGCTGGAGGCCGACGAGCCCGGCGGCGTGGCCCGGCGCTTCCTGGATGGCAGCCAGCCCAGCCTGGAGGCGCAGCTGTGCAACCTGGCCGATGCCATCGCCTACAACGCGCATGACATTGACGACGGTGTGCGCGCGGGCCTGATCCAGTTCGACCAGCTGGCCGACCTGGCCCTGGTGCGGCGCCACCGCGATACGGCGCTGGCCGAGCATCCGGCGCTGGCTGGCCAGCCCGGGCGGCGGCTGGTGTTCGAGACCATCCGCCGCATGCTGTCGGCCCAGGTGCATGACGTGATCGACGCCACCGCCGCCGCGCTGGCTGCAGCTGCGCCGGCCAGTGCCGACGCCGCACGGCAAGGCCCGCGCCTGCTGCGCCACACCGACGCCATGCATGCCGAGGGCACGGCGCTCAAGCGCTTCCTGTTCGCGGCGCTGTACCGCCATCCGCAGGTGATGCGCAGCACCGATGTGGCGCGCCGGGTGGTGCAGGACCTGTTCGCCGCCTATGTGGACGAGCCGCGCGAGATGCCGCCAGAACATGCCGCCCAGCCCGACCGCCACCGCGCCGTGGCCGACTATGTCGCCGGCATGACCGACCGGTTCGCGGTGCGCGAGCACCGCCGCCTCACCGGCCAAGACCTGTTCGGCGCGCTGGCCGGCCCGGCCCTGTCCACCTTCTGAGCCATGGCCCGCCTGCCGCGACTGGCCATCGCCGGCCAGGCCCATCTGGCGCTGATGCTGGGCCACGGCGCACAGCCGGTGTTTGCGGACGACGACGACCGGCAGGCGTTCCTGGCGGCGCTGCGCGACGCCGCCCGGCAGCACGGCGTGGCGGTGCATGCCTATGCGCTGCAGGCCAACCAGGTGCTGCTGCTGCTGACGCCCACCACCGCAGGCGCGCTGGGCGCACTGATGCAGGGTCTGGGCCGGCGCTACGGCGCGGCCTTCAACCGGCGCCATGGCCGGCGGGGCAGCCTGTGGGCCGGTCGCTTTCGCACTGCGGTGGTACAGCCTGGCCCGCATCTGCTGGAGGCCCTGCTCCATGTCGATTTGCAAGGCGCAGCGGGCGGCACGCCAGCAGTCCCCTGGTGCAGCCTGGGCCACCACCTGGGCGAGCGCCGCGACCCGCTGATCACCGATTGCAGCGCCTGGTGGGCCCTGGGCAATACGCCGTTCGAGCGCGAAGCCGCCTACCGCCGCTGCCTGGACGATGGCCTGGCACCAGGGCGCGCGGCCGCATTGGCCGATGCAGCCCACAAGGGCTGGGCGGTCGGCGACGCGGCGTTTCTGTCTGCGCTGGCGTTGCAGGCCGACCGGCCGGTGCAGCCCCGGCCCCGGGGCCGGCCGCCACGCACGGCCTGACCAGCCGTTCCAGCCGCCCAGCGTGCGTGCGGGCGCGGGTCTTGCTGGCCACGAGAGCGTTGTGCCGTCTTGATCTGCCCCTATTAAAAGAGCGACAGACTCGGCTGTCAGACTAAATAGAGCCTGACCCTATTTAGTAGTGCTTGAGTCTCTTGCTGCGCTGCAGTAAATTCCCATCCCCCGAATCGTGAAGGAGCGCGCCATGACCGACCACACCTCTGGCATGGAAGCCATGCCGGCCACTGCGGCCGAGATTGCCGACCTGGCGTTGCACGGCCTGTACGACCCGGCCAACGAGAAGGACGCCTGCGGTGTCGGTTTTGTGGCCCACATCAAGGGCCAGCGCGCCCACAGCATCGTCGAGCAGGGCTTGAAGATCCTGGAAAACCTGGACCACCGGGGCGCGGTGGGTGCCGACAAGCTGATGGGCGACGGCGCGGGCATCCTGATCCAGATCCCCGACGAGTTCTTCCGCGCCGAAATGGCCGACAACGGCCGCGCACCCGACGGCACGGTGGGCGTGGCATTGCCGCCCCCGGGTGAATACGGCGTGGGCATGATCTTCCTGCCCAAGGAGCAGGCCAGCCGCCTGGCGTGTGAGCATGAACTGGCCCGCGCGGTCAGGGCCGAAGGCCAGGTGCTGCTGGGCTGGCGCGACGTGCCGGTCGATGCCGACATGCCGATGTCGCCCACCGTGCGCACCACCGAGCCGGTGATCCGCCAGATCTTCATCGGCCGCGGCACCGATGTCATCGTGCCCGACGCGCTGGAGCGCAAGCTCTACGTCATCCGCAAGACCGCCAGC
>JARXAJ010000228.1 GCA_029865965.1 Aquabacterium sp. | reverse complement strand
CTGCTATCATCAGCGGACCATGTTCACCACGCGCACTCAGACCGCTCCGGTTGCCGCAGGCTGCTCCAGCAGCCGGGGAGCCTGGCCCTGGCGACGCTTGGCCGCCTTCGTCTGAATCGCCACCGGCCGCCGGGCCGGCCTGCTGCACGCAGGCACCCTCCCGCGCACCGCCCTGGCTGATGCGCCGGCCCCGCGCCGCGCCCACCCGCACATCCCCATCGCATTCAACGTGCCGCGCCCGCGCGCGCCGGCACGGGGCACCAGGAGGCCCGCACCGTGATCACTGAACTGGAATTCAAGAGCCTGGCCAGCCAAGGCTACAACCGCATTCCGCTGATCGCCGAGGCCTTTGCCGATCTGGAAACCCCGCTGTCGCTGTACCTGAAGCTGGCTGGCGGCGGCAAGAACAGCTTCCTGCTGGAGTCGGTGGTGGGGGGCGAGCGCTTCGGCCGCTACTCGTTCATCGGCCTGCCGGCCCGCACCCTGCTGCGCGCCACCGACGGCGTGACCGAAGTGGTGACCGACGGCGTGGTGGTGGAAACCCACCACGGCAACCCGCTGGACGTGGTGGCCGAGTACCAGAAGCGTTTCAAGCCGGCCCTGCGCCCGGGCCTGCCGCGCTTCTGCGGCGGCCTGGCAGGCTACTTCGGCTACGAGACCGTGCGCTACATCGAGCCCAAGCTGGCCGACACGCACAAGCCCGGCGGCCTGGACACGCCCGACATCCAGCTGCTGCAGTGCGAAGAGCTGGCGGTGATCGACAACCTGTCGGGCCGGCTGTATCTCATCGTCTATGCCAACCCGGCCGTGCCCGAGGCCTACTTCAGCGCCAAGCGCCGGCTGGCCGAACTGGGCGACAAGCTGCGCTATTCGGTCACTGCGCCGCCGGTCAAGCGCGGGCCATCGCACCCGGTGGAACGCGAGTTCCGCAAGGATGACTACATCGCCGCCGTGCTGCACAGCAAGGAGCTGATCGCCGCCGGCGACATGATGCAGGTGCAGATCGGCCAGCGGCTCAAGAAACGCTACACCGAGAGCCCCTTGAGCCTGTACCGGGCGCTGCGCAGCCTGAACCCCAGCCCCTACATGTACTTCTATGATTTCGGTGATTTCCAGGTGGTGGGCGCCTCGCCCGAGATCCTGGTGCGGCATGAAAGCACGCCCGAGGGCAACAAGATCACCATCCGCCCGCTGGCCGGCACCCGCCCGCGCGGCACATCGCCCGAGCACGACAAGGCCACCGAGGCCGACCTGCTGGCCGACCCCAAGGAGCGTGCCGAGCACCTGATGCTGATCGACCTGGCGCGCAACGACATCGGCCGCATCGCCAAGACCGGCACGGTCAAGGTGACCGAGGCCTTCGTGGTCGAGCGCTACAGCCATGTGATGCACATCGTCAGCAATGTCGAGGGCATCCTGCAGGACGGCATGCGCAACATGGACGTGCTGCGCGCCACCTTCCCGGCGGGCACGCTGACCGGCGCGCCCAAGATCCGGGCGATGGAGATCATCGACCAGTTGGAGCCTGTGAAGCGCGGCATCTACGGCGGCGCCTGCGGCTACCTCAGCTTTGCCGGCGACATGGATGTGGCCATTGCCATCCGCACCGGCATCGTGCAGAACAACACCCTGTACGTGCAGGCGGCGGCCGGCGTTGTGGCCGACAGCGTGCCCGAAATGGAATGGCGCGAGACCGAGCACAAGGCGCGGGCGCTGATCCGGGCGGCCGAGCTGGTCGAGGAGGGCTTCTGAGATGCAGCCCCCATATTCACTGCGTTCACTGCCCCCCAGGGGGGCGCAGGCCTGCCTTGTGGCGGCCCGGCGGGAGTCCTGACCATGCTCTTGATGATCGACAACTACGACAGCTTCACCTTCAACCTGGTGCAGTACTTCGGCGAGCTGGGTCAGGAGGTGAAGGTGATCCGCAACGACGCCATCACGCCCGAAGAGATCGCCGCGCAGAAGCCCAGCCACCTGGTGCTGTCGCCCGGGCCCTGCTCACCCGCCGAGGCCGGCGTGTGCGTGCCGGCGGTGCGTGCACTGGTCGGCAAGCTGCCCATCCTGGGCGTGTGCCTGGGCCACCAGAGCATCGGCGCGGCGCTCGGCGGCCACATCGTGCGGGCGCAGCAGCAGATGCATGGCAAGGCCAGCACGCTGACCACCGACCAGCAGGGTGTGTACCTGGGGCTGCCCAGGGATTTCCGTGTGATCCGCTACCACTCGCTGGTGATCGACCGCGCCACCTGCCCGCCTGAACTGGTCGTCACCAGCACCAGCGAGGACGGCGAGATCATGGGCGTGCGCCACCGCGATCTGGCCGGCACTGACAACCCGCTGGAAGGTGTGCAGTTCCACCCGGAGTCGATCCTGTCGGAGCACGGCCATGCGATGCTGCGCAACTTTCTCAACCTGGGGCGGTGATCTGGCGATGCACACGATGAAGCAGCAGCGGGCCCAGCGCCGGGCCGCCCCAAGCCGGCCCGCCAACCCCTCGGGGGGCCGTCGGGCGTGCCCGACCAACAAGAGCCTGACATGACCATCGACCTGCGCAGCGACACCGTCACCCGCCCCACGCCGGCCATGCGCGCCGCCATGGCCGCCGCCGAGCTGGGCGACGATGTCTTCGGCGACGACCCGGCGGTCAACGCCCTGCAGGATCACATCGCCGCGTTGCTGGGCAAGCAGGCAGCCCTGTTCATGCCCAGCGGCACGCAGAGCAACCTGTGCGCGCTGATGGCGCATTGCGGCCGGGGTGATGAATACCTGGTCGGCCAGCATGCCCACACCTACAAGTACGAGGCCGGCGGCGCGGCGGTGCTGGGCAGCATCCAGCCCCAGCCCATTGCCCACCAGGCCGACGGCACGCTGGCGCTCACCGACATCGCCGCAGCCATCAAGCCCGACGACATGCACTTCGCCTGCACCCGGCTGCTGACGCTGGAGAACACCTTCGGCGGCCGGGTGCTGCCGCTGGACTGGCAGCGCGCGGCCACCGCGCTGGCACGCCAGCACGGCCTGGCCACCCACCTGGATGGCGCGCGGCTGTTCAATGCGGCGGTGGCCTGTGCGCCGCAGCACGGCGGTGATGCGTTGGCTGCGGCACGTGCCATCGCCGGCCTGTACGACAGCGTGTCGGTCTGCTTCAGCAAAGGCCTGGGCGCGCCGGTGGGCTCGGCCTTGGTCGGCAGCCAGCAATTGATAGCCCGCGCCCGCCGCCACCGCAAGATGCTGGGCGGCGGCCTACGCCAGGCGGGCGTGCTGGCCGCTGCGGCCAGCCATGCGCTGGCGCACCATGTCGACCGCCTGGCCGATGACCATGCCAACGCCCGCCGCCTGGCCGAGGGCCTGGCCGGCCTGCCCGGCGTGGCGGTGGTGGCGCCTGACACCAACATCGTGTTTCTCGACCTGGCTCCGGCCATCGACGGTGCTGCCGGTGTGCGCCGTGCTGCCGACCAGGGTGTGCTGCTGACCGGTGGCCAGCGCCTGCGCCTGGTGACGCACCTGGACGTGAGCGCCGCCCAGATCGACCAGGCCGTGCAGGTGCTGCGCGCCGCCTTGCACTGACATCCCGAGAACTTTCGACCGAGAGGCTGCCCCATGCCCATCACCGACACCGAAGCCCTGACCCGCGCCATCGAGCACCGCGAGATCTTCCACGACGAGATGTTGGCGCTGATGCGCCGCATCATGGGTGGCGAGATGTCGCCGGTGATGATGGCCGCACTCCTCACCGGCCTGCGCGTCAAGAAAGAGACCATCGGCGAGATCACCGCCGCAGCCCAGGTGATGCGCGAGTTCTCCACCAAGGTGGACGTTGCCGACCGCACGCACCTGGTCGACATCGTCGGCACCGGGGGTGACGGCTCGCACACCTTCAACATCAGCACCTGCAGCATGTTCGTGGCGGCGGCAGCCGGCGCGCGGGTCAGCAAACACGGCAACCGCAGCGTGTCCAGCAAGAGCGGCAGCGCCGACGTGCTGGAAGCCCTGGGCGTGCCGATGACCTTGAGCCCGCAGGCCATTTCGCGCTGCATTGCCGACACCGGCATCGGCTTCATGTTCGCGCCCAACCACCACCCGGCCATGAAGAACGTGGGCCCGGTTCGGCGAGAGCTGGGCGTGCGCACCATCTTCAACATCCTGGGCCCGCTGACCAACCCGGCTGACGCCCCCAACATCCTGATGGGCGTGTTCCACCCCGATCTGGTGGGCATCCAGGTGCGCGCGCTGCAGCGCCTGGGCGCCGAGCATGCGGTGGTGGTGTACGGCCGCGACGGGCTTGACGAGGTGTCGCTGGGCGCGGCCACCATGGTGGGCGAATACAAGGACGGCGGCATCCGCGAGTACGAGATCCACCCCGAAGACTTCGGCCTGACCATGGCCAGCGGCCGGTCGCTGAAGGTGGACACGGTGGCACAGAGCAAGGCGCTGCTGCTGGCGGTGTTGAGCGACGAGCCCGGCCCGGCGCGCGACATCGTCATGCTGAACGCCGGCGTGGCGCTGTACGCCGCCAACGTGGCCGCGAACATGGCCGACGGCGTGGCCCTGGCGCGTGAGGCGCTGGCCTCCGGCCGTGCGCTGGCGCGGTTGCACCAGTTCGTCGACCGCAGCAAGGCGCTGGCCACGGCATGAGCAACATCCTTGACGAGATCGTCGCGGTCAAGTGGCAGGAAGTGGCCGCCGCCCGCGCCAGCGTCAGCGCTGCCGCGCTGCGTGACCAGGCTGCGGCGCAGGCCGCCCCGCGCGGCTTTGCCGCCGCCTTGCGCGCCAAGCTGGCGGCCGGCCAACCGGCGGTGATCGCCGAGATCAAGAAGGCCAGCCCCAGCAAGGGCGTGATCCGTGAACACTTCGTGCCTGCCGACATCGCCGCCAGCTATGCCTGCCACGGCGCGGCCTGCCTGAGCGTGCTGACCGACGAGCGCTTCTTCCAGGGCCATGCCGACTTTCTGCGCCAGGCGCGCGCCGCCTGCAACCTGCCGGCGCTGCGCAAGGACTTCTTGGTCGACACCTACCAGGTGCTGGAAGCCCGGGCCATGGGAGCAGACTGCATCCTGCTGATCGCCGCTTGCCTGTCAGACACACAGATGGCCGAATTGGAGGCTTGCGCACTGGACCAAGGCCTGGACGTGCTGGTGGAGGTGCACGACGGCGATGAACTCGACCGCGCCCTGCGGCTGCAGACCCCGCTGCTGGGCATCAACAACCGCAACCTGAAGACCTTCGACGTGACGCTGGACACCACATTGGGCCTGTTGCCCCGTGTGCCGGCAGGCAAGTTGCTGGTGACGGAGTCGGGCATCGGCAACCGCGCTGATGTGCAGCGCATGCGCGCGGCCGACGTGCAGGCCTTCCTGGTGGGCGAGGCCTTCATGCGCGCCGAGGACCCGGGCGCCGCGCTGGCGGCTGTCTTCAGCTGATCGCCCGCGTTGGCCGCTGATTCCAACCCGTCCGTCGGCACCACTGCCGCGCTGTTCCCGGCAGCGCCGGCCCGCAACGCCCTGGTGGAACCGCTGGCGGCGGTGCTGGCGCGGGCGCCGGCGGACTGGGCGCCGCTGGTGCAGGCCTGGCAGGCGTCGCCCGACGGCCAGCGCCTGCAGCAGTTCATCGCCCAGCGCCAGGCCGCTGGTGCGCACATCTACCCGGGCGCCGTGCTGCACGCCCTGGCGCTGACACCGCGTGCCCAGGTGCGGGTGGTGGTGCTGGGGCAGGACCCTTACCACGGTGCCGGCCAGGCCGAAGGGCTGGCGTTCTCGGTGCCACCGGGCGTGAAGCCGCCGCCCAGCCTGCGCAACATGCTGGGCGAGATCTCGCGCAGCCTGGGTGTGCCGCATCCGCCCAACGGCCACCTGGCCGGCTGGGCGCGCCAGGGCATGCTGCTGCTCAACACTGTGCTGACGGTCGAGGACGGCCAGCCGGCGGCGCATGCCGGCCACGGCTGGGAAGCGCTGACCGATGCACTGATTCGGGCCACTGCGGCCGACCCTGGTGACAAGGTCTACCTGCTGTGGGGCGCGCATGCCCAGGCCAAGGCCGGCCTGATCACAGCGGCCGGCAGGGGCCGGCATTTGGTGCTGCAGTCCAACCATCCATCGCCGCTGTCGGCCCGCCGGCCGCCGGCGCCGTTCATCGGCTGTGGCCACTTCACCCAGGTGCGTGACTTCCTGGCGGCCCGTGGCATGCCCGCCATCGACTGGTCGGCCTGAGCGCCGGCGGCAGTCGACAACATCACAGTTGTTCGTTGCGCTTCGGTTCTGCTATAGTCCTAAGTTCGCTGCGGAGGGGTGCCCGAGTGGCTAAAGGGGGCAGACTGTAAATCTGTTGGCTTACGCCTACGCTGGTTCGAATCCAGCCTCCTCCACCAAGGCGAACTTTTTTGAACAACCTGCGGCAGGTACTGGCCTGCTGCAGGTTGGCTGGGCGAATGGCAAGGCCGGCGACAAGCGTTTGTGTCGCGGGAGTAGTTCAATGGTAGAACCTTAGCCTTCCAAGCTAATGACGCGGGTTCGATTCCCGCTTCCCGCTCCAGTGCTCGGGTTGTGGTGGGTGGTTGTTGTGAAGTTGGTGTCGTGTCGACACCGGCTTGGGTTGTGTGGCAGCCCAGGCCAGTGTCGATGCCCATGTGGCTCAGTGGTAGAGCACCCCCTTGGTAAGGGGGAGGTCGCGGGTCCGATTCCCGCCATGGGCACCAAGTTTTTTCTGGCTTTCCAGTCATTCCTGTTTGATCGCGAGGAGCGCGCAACATGGCAAAAGGCAAATTTGAACGGACCAAGCCGCACGTCAACGTGGGCACGATCGGCCACGTCGACCACGGCAAGACGACGCTGACGGCGGCGATCACCACGGTGCTGAGTAAGCTGTTCGGTGGCGAGGCCAAGGCCTATGACCAGATCGACGCGGCGCCCGAAGAGAAGGCGCGTGGCATCACGATCAACACCGCGCACGTCGAGTACGAGACCAAGAA
>JARXAJ010000171.1 GCA_029865965.1 Aquabacterium sp. | reverse complement strand
GTGCCTCACCGTGCGCTGGCCACCAGCGGTGGCGGCGCACTGGCGGCCGATCCGCGTGACCCGCAGGGCATGGCGCTGCTGTCCGGTGCCTTCGAGCTCGATGTCGCACCGGTGGCGGGTTGGGCGGATGCGGCGCCGGCCTATGGCCAGCGGGTGCACCTGCGCTTCGAACTGGCCCCGGCGCCGCTGGCACGGCAACTGTGGCTGGCGCTGCGCCGGCTCTTCCTCAGCCACTTCGAAACCTGACACCGTATGAACGGTGCCCAAGCGATGCCCAGCCCCCTGTCCCTGTTGCTGAACGTGGCCCCGGCCGACATGGCGCCCGGCCGCCTGCAGGCCGAACGGCGCGAGCCCGACCCCTCGCCGCTGGACGACGCAGCGCTGGCCCTGCAACAGCGTCTGCTGCTGCCGCTGTGGCGCGGTGTGGAAAAGCTGGCGGGACGCGACGGCCTGCGCCACCGCCAGGCGCAGCGCCTGCTGGCCGCAGTGCAGGCCGTGGAACCCGCGCTGGCCGGGCTGGACGATGGCGGGCTGCGCGCACGCTGGCAGTCCCTTCGCCTGCCGTTGCGGCGCCAGGGCTTTGCGCTGCCGCCGGTGGCCGAGGCCTTCGCACTGGTGCGCGAGGCGGCCAGCCGGGTGCTGGGCTGCCGGCACCATCCCACGCAGCTGGCTGCCGGCTGGTGGCTGCTGCAGGGCACGCTGGTGGAAATGGCCACCGGTGAAGGCAAGACCATCGCCGCCACGCTGCCGGCCGCCACCGCGGCGCTGGCCGGGCTGCCGGTGCATGTGGTCACTGCCAACGACTACCTGGCCCACCGCGATGCCCAGACCCTGGCGCCCCTATACCAGGCGCTGGGCCTGCGCTGCGCGGCTGTGCGGCAAGAGATGGACCACACCGCACGCATGGCGGCCTATGCGGCCGACGTGGTCTACGTCAGCAGCCAGGTCCTGGCCTTCGACTACCTGCGCGACCGGACGGCCCAGGGCGAACGCGCCGGCCCGCTGCACCGCGTGCTGGACCGCGACCGGGCGGTCGGTGCACCGGCTGCGGGGTTGCTGCGCGGGCTGGTGTACGCCATCGTCGACGAGGCGGACAGCATCTTCATCGACGAGGCCCGCACGCCGCTCATCCTGTCGGCCCGCCTGCCCTTGTCCGAGCCGCAGCGCCAGGCGCAGGCCAAGCTGGCCGCGCAGGCGCTGGCGATGGCCGGCACGCTGCAGGCCCCGCTGCACTACCGGCTGCAGCCGGACCAACGCCAGGCCCGGTTGACCGGGGCCGGCCATGCCGCGCTGGCCGACATCGCGCCGGCTGACTTGTCGCCGCACGAGACCGCCCAGGCGGTGGAACTGGCGCTGGTCGCGCTGCACCTGCTGCACCGCGACCAGCACTACGTGGTGGCCGGTGAACAGGTGCGCATCGTGGACGAATCGACCGGCCGGGCCATGCCCGACCGCAGCTGGGAGCGTGGCCTGCACCAGCTGGTCGAGGCCAAGGAAAGCCTGGCGCCGACCGCGCCCACCCAGGCACAGGCGCGTCTGACCTGCCAGCGGCTGTATCGCCGCTATCTGCGCCTGGCCGGCATGAGCGGCACCGCCACCGAGGTGGCCGCCGAAATCGGCCTCAGCTACCGCCTGCCCGTGGTGGCCATGCCCTGCCACCGCCCGCCGCAGCGGCGCCGGTGGCCACCGTGCTGCTTGCCCAACCAGGCATCCAAGTGGGCGGCCGTGGTGGACCAGGTGCGGCAGGTGGCCCTGGGCCAGGGGCGGCCAGTGCTGGTGGGCACCCGCACGGTGGCCGACTCGCAGCGGCTGTCGGCGTTGTTGGCCGAGGCTGGCATTGCGCACCAGGTGCTCAATGCGCTGCAGGATGCCGACGAGGCCGTGGTGGTGGCCGCGGCCGGCACACCGGGCCGGGTGACGGTGGCCACCGACATGGCCGGCCGCGGTACCGACATCGTGCTGGCACCCGGCGTGGCCGAGCGCGGCGGGCTGCATGTGATCGTCACCGGCCTTGCCCCATCATGCAGGATCGACAGGCAGCTGGCCGGCCGCGCCGGCCGGCAGGGCGACCCTGGCAGCGTGGCCGAACTGGTCGCCGCCGACGATGCGCTGTTTGTCCAGCATGCGCCGCGCCTGGCCCGGTGCCTGGCACCATGGCTCGGCCACCCGCACTGGGGGCGTTGGGCGCTGGCGCTGCTGCGGGGCGCGGCCCAGTGGCGCGCCGAGGCCTTGCACCGTGCCGCCCGGCAGGCGGGGGACCGCGATGACCGCGAGCAGGTGCGCCTGCTGGCGTTTTCTGGCACAGGGGAATGAGCATGGGGTTCGACAGGGGGCCCGGCGCCACAGCGCCGGCGGGCAAGTTCAGGGCGGGAGCCAGGGCCTGTGCAGTATGGGCCGCATGGGTGGCATGGACGTGGATGGCACCCGTTGCGCAAGCCACCGGTGTGCCTTGTCTGATCGAGCCGCAGCAGACGGTGGAGGTGCGCACGGCGGTGGACGGCGTGATCGCTGCGGTGCCGGTGGAGCGGGGCGACCGGGTGCGTCGCGGGCAGTTGCTGGTCGAACTGCAGTCGTCGGCCGAGCAGGTAGCGCTGGAGGCGGCACGCTTCCGGGCCGAAATGTCGGCACAGATCGCGGTGGCGCGCAGCCGGCTGGACTATGCCGAACGCAAGGCCAGCCGCACGGCCGAACTGGTGAAGAGCGGCTTCGCGTCACCCCAGGCCCAGGACGAGGCGGCGGCCGAGCGCAGGCTGGCGGCCAGCGAACTAGCAGCGGCCGAAGAGGCCCAGGGCCTGGCCCGCATCGAACTGCGCCGCGCGCAGGAGCAACTGGCCCTGCGCAAGGTGTCGAGCCCGTTGAACGGCATCGTCACGGACCGACTGCTCAACCCGGGCGACCTGTCGGATGCCGGCAGCGGCCGGCGGCCGGTGCTGCGCATCGCGGCGATCGACGTGCTCAAGGTCAACCTGGTGCTGCCGGCTGCGCGGTTCGGGCAGGTGCGCATCGGGCAAAAGGCGGTTGTGCAGCCTGAGGTGGGCGGCGGGCGCCACGAAGCGATGGTGCGCCAGGTGGACCGTGCGATCGACGCGGCCAGCGGGACGTTCATGGCCAGGCTGGAACTGCCCAACCCCGGGCATCTTCTGCCGGTGGGAGCGCGTTGCCAAGCCGACCTGGTGCCAGCCCCAGCCGGGCCGGACCGCACGGCGCAATGACGGTGCGCCGGACCTTGTCATGACCGGGCTGCGGCTGGCTGCGGCTGGCTGCGTGGGATGGGAAGCACAGCGGCTGCCGACAGCACTCCGTCTGCCAGCAAGGCACCAGTGTTCGACCGTGAAGGGTCAGGCAAGGCATCTGCTGCACGCCCGACTGCCACCAACGCACTGGGCCCGACCACGATCCTGGCTGCGCCGAGGTGGCCGCTGGCTGGACCGCCGGCTCAGACTCGCCTCCCAACGCTTTGCGCAAGGAATCGGACCTCTCAGCGCGGTGCGACGGTCAGCTGCACAGCGGCCTTGACTGCCAGCGTCAAGTCTCAGTCTCAGATTGAACCGGTCGCTCGCCACGATCACTGCCAGCCGGCAGCTATCGGCCGGCGCCGACACCCATCCGCTCAATGTGAAAGGCTGCACGCAGTCTGGGTCTGAGGTTCGATGAGCTTCGGCTTTGGTTTAGGGTTGTGGGACATCTGCCCGGCAAGCGTCACCGAACGGCGAACTGCTGCAGCCAGAGGGCAGGTGTCGCACAAGCCTTCAGGGAGGAAACCGCGGCGAACGCCACCGTTTGGGTTCAACGCCCCGGCGTTATGGGGAATTGAGCCCGGCCTGTGCACCAGCGCAGCCGGCGGGCTCGGTTGGCAGTGCATTGATTGCCGTGTTGGTGCTTGGCGCGGATGCGGTATCGGACTTTGACACCGGTGTTTGGCCAAGCGTTGGGTGCGTTGTAGAGCGCCGGGCGTGCGGTTGCTCTGCCGACGCTGCGAACGCAGGTGTAGGCCACAGACACAGTTGCTGGCAGGTGCTGCGGGTCATGGCTGTGGCGGTGCGCGGATGGTCTGCCCACGCGTGAAGGTCTGCAGGATGCTCAGCGGCCGGCCGCAATGCCAGCAGACGAAGGTGGCCCCCGGCGCGCGGGGGGCATCGTCGCGGTGGGCTGCGCTGGGCTGTCCCGGCGGTGGCACCTGGAGCAACTCACGCACCAGCGCGAGGTTGGCCCTGCGGCTGCCGTTGGCCAGCAGCCCGTAGTGGCGGATGCGGTGCAAGCCGCTGGGCAGCACGTGCAGCAGGAAGCGGCGCATGAACTCCTCGGGTGCCAGCGTCATGCTTTTATGGCGCGTCTTGCCCTTGGCGCCGGTCTTGGCGCGGTAGTCCTTCCATCTGAAGGTGACGCCGCGCTCGTCCATGGTGAGAAGCCGGCTGTTGGAGATGGCCACCCGGTGGGTGTAGCGCGACAGGTAGGCCAGCACTGCTGCGGGGCCGGCGAACGGGCGCTTGGCGTAGACCACCCACTCGCACTGGCGCAGCGGCACGAGCCAGGCCTTGAAGGCCTGGGCATCGGCCAATGCGGCTTGCTCGCCGAAGAACCTCAGCTTGCCGCTGTCGAACAGGCGCTGGAGTTCTTCGAGGAAGCGCCGGCGCATCAGCCGAGACAGCACGCGCACCGGAAGGAAGAAGCCGGGGCGGCACGCCACCCAGGTCTTGCCGTCGGCGCTGAGCCCGCCCCCGGGAACGATCCCATGCACGTGTGGGTGGTGCGTCAGCGCCGAGCCCCAGGTGTGCAGCACCAGCGTGGTGCCGATGCGCGCCCCGAGATGCTTGGGGTCGGCGGCGATGGTCTGCAGCACCTCGGCGGCCACATCGAACAGCAGGCCATAGAGCTCAGCCTTGTTCTGGTAGGCCAGATCGGCGATGGGCGCGGGCAGCGTGAAGACCACGTGGAAGTACTCCACGGGCAGCAAGTCGGCCTGCCGGGCGTCCAGCCAGCGCTTGGCTGCCGTGCTCTGGCACTTGGGGCAGTGCCGGTTGCGGCAGGAGTTGTAGGCCACCTGGTCGATGCTGCAAGCCTCGCAACGCAGGACGTGACCACCCAGTGCCGCACTGCGGCACTGCTCGATAGCCGACATCACCTTGAGCTGGGCCAGGCTGAGGTGGCCGCGCTGGGCCTGGCGCCAAGCCGGGCCATGCTCGCGGAAGATGTCGGCAACCTCCAGGGCGGGGCGCCCCTTCATTGCCAACCCCGGCGCGCCTCAGGCCGGTGGCAGCACGTCCAGAGGGCCGATCACCTCGCGCAGCAAGTCCGTGGCCACGTGGGTGTAGACCGCCGTGGTCTCCAGCTTCTTGTGACCGAGCAAGACCTGGATGACGCGAATATCGACCTTGCGTTCGAGCAGGTGGGTGGCAAAGCTGTGGCGCAGGGTATGCGGGCTCACCCGCTTGTCGATCCCTGCTGCCACCGCCGCAGCGTGCACGGCACGGTTGAGTTGCCGGGCAGACCAGTGGTTGGTCAGCGTCATGCCCGGGAACAGCCAGCCCCCGGGCAGCATCTTGCCCTGGGCATGGCCTACTCGCCACCAGGTGCGAAGCCGCTGCAGCAGCACCGGGCTGAGCATCGCGTAGCGATCCTTGCTGCCCTTGCCCTGCTCCACGCGCAGCGTCATGCGCTGGCTGTCCACGTCGGTGACCTTCAGGCCCACGACCTCGCTCACGCGAAGGCCAGCCCCGTAGGCCACCGACATCGCAGCCTGGTAGTGGATGTGGCCTGCGGCGGCGATCAGCCGCGCGACCTCCTGGACGCTGAGGACCACCGGCAGGGTGCGCGGCACCTTGACCGGCTTCATCCTGGCCATCAGCTCGTAGCGCTCGAGCGTGATGTCGAAGAAGAACTTCAGCCCCGACAACGTGGCGTTGAGCGTGATCGGCGAGGTACCGCTGTCAACCAGATGCAGTTGGAAATTGCGCAAATCCTCCACCGTTGCCGTATCGGGCGAGCGCTTGAGGTAGGCGCTCAGCTTCAGAACTGCACGGACGTAGGCATCCTGGGTCTTGGGCTGCAAGTTGCGCATGCGCATGTCTTCGAGCATGCGCTGGCGCAGTGGGGAAACCGGTCGAGTCGTCGTGTCCATGGTTGCTGCTCCGCTGAAGAACGAGGCCCATTGCCTCGTCGATCAACTTCGCAGAATTCACGGCCCATCGAGTCGCCTCGGCGTCCATCGGAGGGTTACCGCGCGAGCGGTTTAGTCCTTG
>JARXAJ010000151.1 GCA_029865965.1 Aquabacterium sp. | reverse complement strand
CCCTCGGGCAGGTCGGCCAGGGTCACCGGGTCGACGATGCGCACCCGCGCGCCCGGCACCGGCTGGCCGGCCGACCGCAGCAACCTGGCCTTGGGTCCGTCGGCCGCATGGTCCTCGGGCAGCAGAAAGGTGGCCGACCCGGCGATCTCGGTCAGCCCATAGACCTGCATGAAGCCGCAGCCGAAGGTGGCCATGGCGTCGGTCAGCACCCGGTCGCTGATCGGCGAGCCGCCGTAGGAGATGAGCTGCAGCGTGCGGAAGTCGCCCTCCTTCACCTTGGGCGACTGCAGCATGAACAGGATCATTGCCGGCACCAGGAAGCTGTGGGTGATGCCATGGCGGCCGATGGCGTCGATGAAGCCGGCGGGGTCGAAATCGGGGTAGCTGCTGCCGGTGGCGCCGGCAAACAGCGGGAACAGCCCCATGTTGGCGCCAGCGATGTGGAAGGTGGGCAGGGCATTGCCCACCACGGCGTCGGCCGTCACGTCCCACACCAGGGTGCCGAGCTGGCAGTTGAAGATCAGGCCACCGTGCGACAGCACCACGCCCTTGGGCAGGCCGGTGGTGCCGCTGGAATACAGCTGCAGCATCGCATCCTCAGGCTTGGCATCGACAGCCTGGAACTGGTCGGACGCACCGGCATACCAGTCATGGAAGCCGGCATGCCCGCCGTGCGCGCCGTCGGTCACCAGCACCTGCTGCAGCGTGGGCATCGCAGCGCGGTCGACCAGCGGCAGAAAGCCGCGGTCGGCCAGCATCAGCTTGGCCATGCCGTGGTCGACGATGTACTGCACTTCGCCCGGCGCCAGGCGCCAGTTCACCGGCATGCACACCGCGCCCAGCTTGGCCGAAGCCAGCGTCAGCAGCGTGGATTCGACATGGAACTTGGTGAGCAACGCCACCCGGTCGCCGGCCGCCACGCCCGCCGCCGCCAGCGCGTTGGCGATGCGGTTGGTGTCGCGGTCGACATCGGCAAAGGTCCAGCGCCGGTCGCCGCAGCGGTAGGCCAGGCCGTCGGGTTGGGTGCGGGCCTGGTGGGCGACGATGGCGTTGAAGGTCGATCCGGGCATGGGCGCTGGCATGGTGGTGCTCCTGTTGGTGGCATGGTGCTGGCGCTGCCTGCGCCCGTCTTGCGTCAAGTGGGCGGCAGCGGCGGCGCCAGGCCCAGCTCACGCAGCAGTTCATCGCTGTGGGCGCCCAGGTGCGGCGCCTCACGCAGATCAGGCAACTGGCAGCCGCCGAAGCGCACCGGCTGGCGCACCGCCAGGTAGCCGCCCTCGGTAGAATGCTGGCGCTGCTGGAACAGGCCCACGGCCTGCAGGTGCGGGTCGGCGGGCAGGTCGCCAACAGTCTGCACCGCCATCGCCGGCACTTCGATGCGCTTGAACAGCACCAGCCAGTCGGCCGTGCTGCGGGCGGGCAGGATGGTGGCCATCTCGCGGTACATCTCCGACATGTGGGTGCGGCGCAACTCCTTGCTGGCCAGCGAGGGGCGCTGGAACACGTCGGGCCGGCCCACCGCGTCGAAGAAGCGCTGCCAGCGCGCATCCACATACGGCGCCACCGAGACCCAGCCGTCGGCGGTGGCCATCGGCTGGCGGTCGGGGTCGAGCTGGCGGGCATAACCCCAGTCACCGGTGGGTGGCACCATGGACTGGTTGCACAGGTGCTCCAGGCTGTTGAAGCTGGCCAGCGCCTCGAACATCGGCACCTCGACGAACTGGCCCGCCCCCGTGCGCTGGCGGTGCAGCAGCGCGGCCAGCACCGCATAGGTGGCATGCAGGCCCGACACCTTGTCGGCAAACAGCATCGGCAGGTAGCGCGGCGCCGGGTTGCCGTCCACCCGCGGCAGCAGCGCAGCCGCGCCGGTGCTGGCCTGGATCACGTCGTCATAGGCCTGCAGGCCGGCATACGGCCCGTCGAGCCCGAAACCGGTGCAGTGCACGTAGACGATGTCGGGCCGCAGGGCGCGCACCGCGTCGTAGCCCAGCCCCAGCCGGTCCACCGCCTCGGGGCGGATGTTGTGCAGCAGCACGTCGGCCGTGGCGATCAGCCGCTGCAGTGCGGTACGGCCGGTGTCGGTCTTCATGTCCCACACCACCGAGCGCTTGCCACGGTTGAGCCGCAGGAACACCGGGCCCATGCCAGGGGTGTGCGCCGGCGTGCCGATCAGCCGCACCATGTCGCCCTCAGGTGGCTCGATCTTGACCACGTCGGCACCCAGGTCGGCCAGGGTCTGGGTGCAGTAGGGGCCGAACACCACGGTGCTCAGGTCGACGACGCGCATGCCGGCCAGTGGCGACTGCGGCGCGCCCCCGGCGGGGCTGTGGGGCTGGCCCGGTGCACCTGTTTGGAAGCCGTGGTCAGGTGTCATGCGGGTGGCCTCGGCAGAGGTGACAGGCGGTTGGCAGAGCGCGACCGGGGCCAGGATCTTGCCGCTTGCCAGCCCCGCCGCGCATCGTCCGAAGCGACGAACAGGGGGCTGTCGCGGCATCGTCGTAAACGACAGTTGCATCCAGTTGCCGGCTTGACATGATGCGCGCACCCCACCAACCGTTGACGGAGTCACCGATGAAATTCGCCCCCGCCCTACTGCTGGCATGCGCTGCCTTCAGCGCCACCACCTCCACCGCCTGGGCCCAGAAGAACTGGAAGGTCGCCTCGGCTGCGCAGCCCGGCACTGTGCTGATCGGCTTCGTGGACGACTTCGCCACCAAGGCCACCGCCGACACCAAGGGCGAGGTCAAGGTTGAACGCCTGTTCGTCGGCAGCGAGCAAGAGACCATGCAGCAGGTGGTGCGCGGCCGGATCGAGATCGGCAGCGTGTCCTATGCCGGTGCGTCGGTGCTGATCCCCGAGGCCACGATGCTCAACGTCCCCTACCTGTGGGCCAGCAATGCCGAGCGTGACTTCGTCACCGACAAGTTCGCCCTGCCGGTGCTCAAGAAGATCTACGAGGCCAAGGGCCTGGTGATCCTGGGCCTGGGCGAGGTAGGCTGGAACGACGTGGTCTGCAAGACGGCCTGCCTGACACCCGCCTCGGTCAAGGGCATGAAGGTGCGCATCTCGCCGTCGCCGGCGTCCAAGATGTTCTGGAACTCGCTGGGCGCCAATGGCGTGCAGATGCCGCTGTCCGAGCTGTTCCCGGCACTGCAGAGCGGCCTGGTCGAAGCGGCCGACCTGCCCTTCCCGTACTACGTCACCACGCCGGCCGCGCAGAGCGCCCCGCACTATGTGCTGACGCAGCACCTGCACCATGGCAGCGCCTTCTTCGTCAACAAGGCCGCGTGGGACGGCCTCACCGCCGAGCAGCGCCGCGCCCTGCAGGCCGCATCGCCAGACGTCGCCAAGGTGCGCAAGGCGGTGGACGATGAAGTCAAGCCGAAGATGGAAGAGTTCAAGAAGAAGGGCGGCTTCATTCACGAGCTGACCCCGGCCCAGCGCAATGAATGGCGCAAGCTGGTCGAGCCCAACCAGGAAGAGCTGGTGAAGTCGATCGGTGGTGCTGCGCCCGAGCTGTGGGCCGCCATCCAGAAGGGCAAGAAGGAATTCGCTGCCACTGGCGGCAAGTAAGGCGGCGCCCTGCCGCGCACTGCAGAGAGACCCATGCAACCAGTTCAGAAACTAATGAAAGCGCTGTGGACAGTGGAGGCGACGATCTGCGTCATCGCCTTCTGCGCCACCGCGCTGGCGCTGATGGCCGACGTGCTTGCACGCGAGTTCTTCGGCAACGGCATCTTCGGTGCCCAACGCTTTGCGGTGTGGGGCAACGCCATCTCCGGGCTGCTGGGCTTCGCCCTGGTCACGGCAGAGCGTGGCCACCTGCGGCCGCAGTTTGCAGACGGCCTGATGCCCAAGGCGCTGGAGCCGTATGCCGACCGCATCGGTGAAGTGCTGTCAGCCGTGATCTGCCTGGCCATGGCCTGGTTTGCGGTGCGCTTCGTGCAGAGCTCGGCCGCGCTGGGTGAGCGTGGCATGGCCATCCCCATCCTGGTGTGGCCGATCCAGCTGGTGCTGGTCTGGATGTTCTTCTCGTCGGCATTGCGCCACCTGGCGTATGCCCGCTGGCCTGACCTGCGCCCGATTCCGCGCTCGGAGGTGCCGTCATGAGCTGGATCATCCTGCTTGTCCTGATCGTGGTGCTGCTGGCACTGCGGCAGAGCCTGGTCCTGGTGTTCGCCGTTGCGGCGGGCTACATCCATGTCTTCATCGCCAACAGCAAACTCGAGTTCCTGATCCAGGACTTCTGGTTCACCGTCGACCGCGAAGTGCTGCTGTCGATCCCGCTGTTCATCCTGGCCGGCAACGTGATGTCGCGCGGCACCATCGCGCAGCGGCTGATCGGCTTCATGACGACGATCACCTCGCCCATCCCGGGCGGCATGGGCATCGCCTGCATCTTGAGCTGTGCGGCGTTTGCGGCCATCAATGGCTCGTCCATCGTCACCATGCTGGCCATCGGCTCGGTGATGTACCCGGCCATGATCGCGCGCGGTTACAGCAAGAGCTTTGCGCTGGGCGCGGTGGCTTCGGCCGGCACGCTGGGCATCATCATCCCGCCGTCGATCCCGCTGATCCTCTACGGCATCATGACCGAGAAGAACATCGCGGAACTGTTCGTCGCCGGCATCGGTCCGGGCCTGTTGCTGACGGCCATGTTTGCGGTGTACTCGTTCGCCGTGAACCGCAAGATCGGCCGTGAGAGCTACACGCTGCAGCAGGCCTGGAAGTCGTTCACCGACGGCATCTTCGCGCTGCTGCTGCCGGTCATCATCATCGGCGGCATCTACTCGGGCTACTTCAGCCCGACCGAATCAGCCGCGGTGGCGCTGGCCTATGCGCTGCTGATCGAGTTCTTCGTGCACAAGCGCGAGAAGCAGCCCGAGCGGCCCGTGGGTGGCGGTGCATTCGCCGGCGTGCAGTACTTCTTTGCCACCCGGGCGATGAACTGGAAGGAGTTGATCGAAACGGTGCTGGAGACCACCCGGCTGCTGGCCACCCTGCTGCCGCTGTTGTGCATCGCCGGCAGCCTGAACACCATCCTGGACCATTCGGGTGCGCCCAAGCAGATGGTCGAGTACATGGTCAGCGCCATCGACAACCGCTGGGTGCTGATGTTCATGATCAACATCCTGCTGCTGATCGTGGGCTGCCTGATGGACGCGGGCTCGGCCATCCTGATCCTGGCACCGCTGCTGGAGCCGCTGGCTTCGGCCAAGGGCTTCGATCCGATCCACTTCGGCATCATCATGATCGCCAACCTGGAGATCGGCTACCTCACCCCGCCGGTGGGGCTGAACCTGATCGTGGCGATGGCGGCGTTCCGGGAACCGTTCGGCGTCATCTGCAAGGCGGTGATCCCGTTCATCGCCATCATGCTGGTGTGGCTGACGATCGTGGCCACGGTGCCGGCGTTGTCGCTGTACCTGGTGGGCAAGTAGCGGCGCCCACCGCCTCCCTGCGCAAAGCGCCTGCCTCCCGGCAGGCGCTTTTTTTTTAGCTGCTCAGCTAAACGGCGGGCAGGCCAGCGTGCAGGCGAATGTGCACGCCGGCGATGTGGAAGCTGGCGCCCTGCACACGGTGGCCGCGGTCGACCGCGCGGTTGCACACCGCGCCCACATCGGCCACGGCCAGGTCGATGGCGCCCAGCGCATCGGCGGGGCCGGCCTCGGCGGTGATGGCGGTGCCGTCCACCTGCAGCGCAGCAGTATCGGCCGGCAGGCCCAGGATGGCGGCCCAATGCGCCAGCAGTGCTGCTGGCTCGGGGCCCTCCAGCGCGATGCCCAGCAGCCGCTGGGTGACCGCCGTGTGCACACCGGCCTGCCAATGTGGGCCGGCCGGCCACCAGGTGCCGGTGGCGCGGTCGTCACCACCCGGGCTGTGGCCCAGCTCGATGAAGGCGGCACGGCAGTCGCGCGGGTGCAACTGCACGCTCTGGTAGTCGGGGCGGTCGATCGCATGCGCGGTGCGCACGCCCAGCGCGGCGGCCCGCGCCTGGCCGGCACGCGGGTCGTCGCACTGGAAGATCGCCATGTAGCCGCCATGTCCCCGGCTGCGCCGGATGAAGCGGCCGGCCGCGGTGTCGGCCTGCACCGGCGCCACCACCTCGATGAAGTCGGTGCCCACCGGCAGCAGCGCGTTTTCCAGCCCGTAGGCGATCAACCCGGGGTCGCGGTGGCAGACCTGCAGACCCAGGATGGCCTGCAGATCTTCGACCACCGGTTCCAGGCGCGGGGCAGCCAGGCAGACCTGGCGCAGGCGCAGCGGCGTGGCCATGCCCGCCTCAACCCGGGATGGCCTGGGCCGCCGCCACGAAGCCGCGGTTCCAGGTCGGGCTGATCGTCACCTCGTTCAGGCACACATGGGCCGGCATGCGGGCCAAAAACAACATCAGCTCGCCGCAGTCGTCAGACTGCACCATCTTCGCCTTGTCCTCTGCGCTGACCGGAATCGGCCGCTTGTCGAGGATGGGCGTGGCCACCTCGCCCGGGCACACCGCAGTGGCGCGGATGCCGTGGATGCACTCTTCCATGTTCAGGCTCTCGGTCATGGCATTGACGCCGAACTTGGCCGCGCTGTAGGCCGGCCCGGTCATGGTGCCGACGAAGCGCCCTGCCCAACTGGACACGTTGACGATCAGGCCGTCCTTCTGCGCCCGCATCATCGGCAGCACCGCATGGCAGCAGTAGAAGGTGCCGTCCAGGTCGATGCGCAGCACCTGGTCCCAGCCGGCGGTCGACACATGCTTCCAGTTGCGCTCGCGCACGTTCAGGCCGGCGCTGTTGACCAGCACGTCGATGCGGCCCTCTTGCGCCGCAATGCCGGCAGCCACGGCCTGCACCGCCGCCACATCGGCCACGTCGAGCACCGCGACACGGGCGCTGGCACCGTTGCCGGTGGTGCGGCCGATGGCGGCCACTTGGTCGGCCACCGCCTGCAGCTCGGCCACACGCCGGCCCGACAGCACCAGCCGCATGCCGGCGCGCGCATAGGCCAGCGCAGTGCCCGCGCCGATGCCACTGCCAGCGCCGGTGATCCAGGCCACCTTGTTGGTGAGGTCTCGCATTCTTGTCTCCTAGGGTTGATCGGCTGCGGCCTGCCCGCAGCCTGTGGCGCTGGCATGATGCAAGTGGGCCGGATGCCGGCCTGTCATCGCGGGGACTGAAGAAATGAAGACCTTGGACGAAATGTTGAACCGCCGCCTGCTCACCCGCGAACAGCATGCCGACATCAGCAGCTGGGTGGCCGCCGCCCGCACGCCCGAGGGCATCCTGGCGATGCCCGAGCCGCTGTGGCGCACGCTGTCGCTGGCCAGCCTGCTGATGGACGTGGACGCCGACCTGACCCAGCCCCCGGCACTGGACGCCGGCCACTGATGCGCGCCGTGGTTTTTGCAGCGCTGGTGACAGCTGCTGCACCCGCAGCCGCCCAACCCAACCCAGCCGGCATCGACTGGCAGGCCCTGCCCGGCCTGCAGGTCGCCCGCACCGAAACCACGGTGGGCCAGTTCAGCCGTTATGCCCAGGCCACCGGCGCACGCACCCAGGCCGAGCGCAGCGGCGGCGGCCAGGTCTACGAATCCGGCTGGGTGCAGAAACCCGGCTGGACCTGGCGACGGCCGTTTGGCGGCACGCAGGACGCAAGTGCCGACGAACCGGCAGTGCATGTCACCTTCGATGAAGCCCAGGCCTTCTGCCGCTGGGCCGGCGCCCGCCTGCCCACCGACGCCGAGTGGGTGCGTGCCGCCTACAGCGAGCAACGCGCCGCGCCGCCCGTGCCTTTCACCACCGGCACCACCTACCCCTACCCCACCGGCGCCAGCCCGGCGGGCGCGCAATGCCTGGGTGACTGCGGCCCGGCCGCGCAGGCGCGCGCCATCGCCCACGGCGCCGCACTGTCACGCGGCCACGGCCATGCCCGCGCCGGTGCCACGCCAGCCGGCGTGAACGGCCTGCATGACATGGGCGCCAATGCCTGGGAATGGGTGGACGAGCCGGCCGGCGTGCCCGGTCAGCCCGCCGGCAAGGCCGATCGCCGCACCCGCGGCGGCAGCTGGTGGTATGGCGCGGCCCAGATGCGCGCCGACCACCTGCAGTCCAAGCCGGGCGACACAACGGTGGTCTACATCGGCTGGCGCTGCGTGCGCTGACCACGCATGACGCGTCTGTCGCAACGCCCGGCACCTGCCGGGTCTGCGCCTGCAGCCTGGTGCCGAGGTGCGCTTCGGCGGCTGGGCCTTCCGCGGGCCGCTGTCGCTGCCGGTGGCCTGGGGCTGACGCCCGGGCGGCCCACCGGCCGGCACTCCAACCGTCAATACCCCGCTGGCGGCGTGAAGCCGAAGCCCAGTGCCTCCAGCCGCTGGGCCAGCTGCACGGTGCGCAGGTCGCCATAGGCCGGGCCGATCAGTTGCACGCCCACCGGCAGGCCATCACTCGCCAGCCCGCCCGGCACCACGGTGGACGGTAGCTGGGCCACGCCGGCCAGGCCGGCCCAGAAGATCTGGCTGAAGTACGGCAGCGTCTGGCCGTCCACCTGGATGCTGCGTTGGCCAAACGGCCCCTCGTCCTGGGCAAAGGCGGTGGTCGACATCACCGGCGCCAGCAGCACGTCGTGCTGCTCGAAGAACCGGTGCCAGGCCCAGCGGATGTGGGTGCGGGCCTCGTTCAGGCGCTGCCAGTCGCGGGCACGCATGGTCTGGGCGCGCAGCAGCTGGGCGGGTGGGCTCTGGTCGGTGGCGGGCAGCGCGTCGGCCTGGGCCACCAGCTGGGCGTACTCGGCATCGGGCGTGCGGGCGCTCATCGCCGCATGCAGCAGGCCCTGGAACACGGCATGGCTGTGCGCTGCCTCAAAGGCGGGGCGGGCGGTGTCGTCGATCCGGGCGCCCTGCCCGGCCAGCGCCTGGGCCACGGCGTCCACCCGCGCCTGCACCGCAGCCGACACCGGGCACATCGGGTCGTCGCGCCACACCGCCACCCGCAGCGCGCGGGTGGGCTCGGTCAGCGCCGGCAGATCCACCCGCAGGCCACGCGCCTCGATCAGGTCGGGCACCGACAGCAGCCGCAGCACGGTCTCCAGGTCATGGGCCGACCGCGCCAGCGGCCCGATCACCGAGATATCGGTGGGCGTGAGCACACCGCCCAGCGCGTGGCCGCGCATCGGCAGCAGGTTCCAGGTGGGCTTGTGGCCGAACACGCCGCAGTAGTGCGACGGGTTGCGGATGCTGCCGCCGATGTCGCTGCCGATCTCCAGCCCGGTGAGGCCGGCTGCAAGCGCCGCCGCGCTGCCGCCCGACGACCCGCCCGGCGTGGCGCCGCGCTTCCACGGGTTGTGGGTGGTGCCGTAGATGGCGTTGTAGCTCTGGAAATCGGCCAGACGGATCGGCACATTGGTCTTGCCGAAGACCACCGCGCCGGCCGCCTTCAGGCGCTGCACCGCCACCGCGTCGGTGTGCACCAGGTTGCCGCGCAGATCGGGGATGCCCCAGGTGGTGGCGGTGCCGGCCAGGTCATAGCTTTCCTTGACCGTCATCGGCACGCCGTGCAGCGGGCCCAGGGCATCGCCCCGGGCCTGGGCCGCGTCAGCCGCATCGGCGGCGGCGCGGGCACCGGCGCGGTCTTGCACCACCACCGCATTCAGCGTCGGGTTGAGCCGGTCGACCCGGGCCAGGAAGTGTTCCAGCAGGTCACGCGCAGTGGTCTGGCGGCTGCGGATGCGCTGGGCCAGCTGGCTGGCGGACTCGAAGTGCAGGTCGGTCATGGTGGGCTTTCGGCAGAAGGTGGCCCATCTTCGGTGGCGGGTACTGCTGCTGTCCATGCGGGCAGGCCCGCACCGCCATCAGGGCCGCATCGACGGGGCATCAGCGCCGCATCACCGCCGCATCAACAACAGGCAGCCCAGCATGATCAGCGCGGCCGAGCTCAGGCTCCACACCGTGGGCACCTCGCCAAACACCAGAAAGCCCAGCAGCGCCGCCCACACCAGGCCGGTGTACTCCATCGGCGCGGCGCGGCTGGCCTCGATGTGCGAGAACGCCCAGGTGATGCACAGCATGCCGCCGGTGGCCAGCGCACCCATCAGCAGCAGGATGGGGATGTCGGTGGCCAGCATCGGCTGCCACAGCCACAGCATCGGTGCAGCCAGCACCAGCACAGGCAACACGTTCTGCACCAGCAGGATGGTCCACAGCGCGTCGTGGTGGGCGTGGTGGCGCGCCACCACCACCACGCCGGCATAGGAGATGGCCGACACGCCGGCCGCCGCCATGCCCCACAGCCGGGCGTCGCTGCCCGGCGCATCAGTGGCCGACAGCTCAGGCCACAGGGCCACGCCCACGCCCAGCGCGCCCGTGGCCAGCGCCGCCCAGATCCAGCGCGACGGCCGCTCGCGCAGTGCCCACATCGCCAGCAGCGCAATGTACAGCGGCGCGGTGTAGCCCACGCCCACGGCCTGCACCAGCGGCAACTGCTGGAGTGCGTAGAACCAGGTCAGCAGCGCCACCAGCAGCAGGCCGCTGCGCAGCAGATGCCAGCGCCACTGCGGCCGCGCCGGCATGGGCGTGCGCCGCCACAGCCACAGCGGCACGGCAAACAGCGCGCCGGTGGCAAAGCGCAAAAACGTCACCTGGGTGGTGCCGTAACGCTCGCCCAGCAGCTTGGCCGTGCTGTCCATGCCGATGAAACAGGCAGCGGCCAGGGCTGCCGCCGCCAGGGCCAGGGCATTGGTGCGCGCATCGGCAGCGGCGCCAGCCAGGGGCGCGGCGCTCAAGCCTTGCTGTCGACGATGGCCGCGTTGACCAGGGTGCGCAGTTCCCGGCGGATCGGGTACAGGCTGGACGGGATCAGCTGGGTGAAGAACACCACGCTCAGGTCTTCCACCGGGTCGATCCAGAAGGCGGTGCTGGCCATGCCGCCCCACCAGTGTTCACCCAGGCTGCCGGCCAGGCCGGTCTTGGCGACGTCAGTCGTCATGGCAAAGCCCAGGCCGAAGCCCACGCCCGCGTAGATGGATTCGGCGAACATCGACACCGAGACGTCGTTCAGGTCCTTCTGCCCGGGCAGGTGGTTGCTGCGCATCAGCTGCAGCGTCTTGGGGCCCAGCAGGCGCACGCCGTCGAGTTCACCGCCGCGGCGCAGCAGCTCGCAGAAGCGCAGGTAGTCGGCCATGGTCGACACCAGGCCGCCACCGCCCGAGGGCGCGGCCGGCGCGGTCTTGAAGGTGGGCCAGCCCTGGATGGCCGCCGCCAGCTTGCCGTCGGCCCCGATGCTGTAGCACTCGGTGAAGCGGGCCAGCTTGTCCTCGCTGACATGGAACGCCGTGTCCACCATGCCCAGCGGCCCGAAGATGCGCTGTTGCAGGAACTGGGCAAACGGCTGGCCCGAAATCACTTCGACCAGGTAGCCCAGCACATCGGTGGCCACCGAGTAGTTCCAGGCCGTGCCGGGCGAGAACTCCAGCGGCACCTTGCCCAGCGCGTCGATGAAGCCTTGCAGCCCTTCTTTCTGCGCGAAGGGTTCGACCTTGCCGCTGCGGTAGGCCGCATCCACATTGGTGCGGTTCTGGAAGCCGTAGGTCAGGCCCGCCGTGTGGCGCAGCAGGTCGATCATGCGCATGGGCGCGTCGGTCGGCTTGGTCATCCACATGCCGGGCGCGCCACTGACGTACACCCCCAGGTTGCGCCAGGCCGGGATGAACCGGTGCACCGGGTCTTCCAGCGCCACCTTGCCCTCTTCCACCAGCATCATGAAGGCCACGCTGGTGATCGGCTTGGTCATCGAGTAGATGCGCGTCAGGCTGTCCTCGGCGATGGGCACGGCCGGTGCATCGGCCGTGGCCAGGGTGGCCTGGCCCAGCAGGCTGCGGTGCACCACCTGGCCGCCGCGCGCCACCACCAGGTGGGCATGCGGCAGCTTGCCGGTGTCGATGTAGCGGGTCTGCAGAAAGGTGTCGATGCGGGCCAGGCGCTGGGGGCACATGCCTTGCTGGGTGGCGGATGCGGTTGCGGATGTCGTCAAGCTTGTCTCCGGGGTGGCAGGGCGATCAGCCCGATGGGTCGATGATTTCAGCACCGCAACCCACCAGGCAGTGTCACGATGGCTCCATTGTTGCAAGGCATCCGCGTGCTCGACTTCGGGCGCTACATCGCCGGGCCCTACTGCGCGGCGATGCTCGCCGAGTACGGCGCCGATGTGATCCGCATTGAAAAGCGCGACGGCAGCGAAGACCGCTTCACCGCCCCGCTGGCCGAGGGCGCGGGCTCGCTGTTCCTGCAGATGAACCGCAACAAGCGCAGCATCACGCTCGACCCGGCCAGCCCCGGCGGGCGCGAGGTGGTGGCCAAGCTGGTCAAGGGCGCCGACGTGGTCATCGCCAACCTGCCGGCGGCCACGCTCAAGCAGATGGGCCTGGACTACGCCACGCTCAAAAGCTACCGCGAGAACATCATCTTCGTCACCAACACCGCCTACGGCCCGGTGGGGCCGATGAGCAAGAACGTCGGCTTCGACACCATCGGCCAGGCCATGAGCGGCGCGATGTACATGACCGGCGACCCTGGCCGCCCCACCCGGGCTGCGGCCAACTGGGTGGATTTCGGCACCGCGCTGCACTGCGCCTTCGGCACCATGGCCGCGCTGATGCAGCGCAGCCAGACCGGCCAGGGCCAGATGGTGACCGGCGCGCTGCTGGCCACCGCGATTGCGGTGACCAACGGCACGCTCATCGAGCAGCATGTGGCGCAGGTCAACCGCGTGCCCACCGGCAACCGGGGCCAGACATCGGCCCCGGTGGACGTGTTCGAGGTCACCGACGGCTTCATCCTGCTGGCCGTGACCGGCAACCCGCTGTACCGGCGCTGGGCCAAGCTGATGCTGGCCGATGCCGCCACCGCCCAGCCAGACGACCCCGACTGGCTGGCCGATGCGCGCTTTGCCACGGATGAGAGCCGCGGCATCCACCGCGACATCCTCAGCGAGCGCATGGCCCGCTGGTGCGCACCGCGCGACACCGACACCGTCGTCAACACCCTGGGCGACGCGATGATCCCGGCCGCGCCGGTGCTGAGCCCGCAGCAGTCGCTCGACCACCCGCAGGTGCAGGCCCTGGGCATCATGCAGCCGGTGATGTACCCCGGCCTGCGGGTGCCGGCACCGGTGGCCAACGTGCCGATCTGGATGAGCGAGACCCAGGCCGTGCCGCGCCAGCGCGCACCCACCATCGGCGAGCACACCGATGCGGTGCTGGGCGAACTGGGTTACAGCGCCGACGCCATTGCCACGCTGCGGGCGCAGCAGGTGGTCTGACGGCCCGGCGGGTCGTGCAGGCCGCTGCGCCCTGACCCGCCGGCAAGACGGCGCAGATGCAGATCAGCGCCGCCAGCGTGCAATCAGCGCCGCCAGCACCAGCACAGGCACCAGGATGATGGTGTTGGACACCAGCCCGGCCAGGGTGGCGTCCAGCAGGTTGGCCGATGCGCGTGGCATGGTGGCCGGCAGCATCACGGCCACGAACACCACCCCCAGCACCAAGGGCAGCACGCGCCCGGTCACCGCAGCGGTCCTGTTCATCGTGTAGACCAGGCCGATGACCAGGCCGATGCGGAACAGATCGGTCAATTGCGACAGCACAAGATCAACCACAGCGCAAACTCCTTGGCACAAGGCAAACCGGGCCGGGGCCCCGACGGAGCCCCGGCCCGGCAACAACCAAGACCTTACTTGGCGCCGTCGCCAGCGAAGATGTCTTTCTTGTGGGTGCCGCCCGGCACGAACAGCGTGCCGATGACCACCGTCATCACGGCCACCACGATGGCGTACCACAGGCCCGAGTAGATGTTGCCGGTCTGTGCCGAGATGGCGAAGGCGGATGCCGGCATCAGGCCACCGAACCAGCCGTTGCCGATGTGGTAAGGCAGGGACAGGCCCGAGTAGCGGATGCGGGTCGGGAACAATTCCACCAGCATCGCGGCGATCGGGCCGTAGACCATCGTCACCAGCACCACCAGGTAGGCCAGGATCAGCACGATCGTCAGCTTTTGCGCCGTGAAGATGTCGAAGAAGTTCGCGGCCTTGGCAATGGTGGTGTTGTCGGCCGGCACCAGCGGGTAACCGGCCTTCTTCAGTGCGGCATTCAGGCCGGAGTCGAAGGCGGCCTTGGCCTTCTTCAGCTCGTCACCGGCCAGCTTGCCTGCGTCATAGGCCTGGATCTCCGTGTCGCCCACCTTCACAACGGCCAGCGTGCCCGGGGCAGCGCCTTCGACCGTGGTGTAGTTCACCGAGGTGCGGGCCAGCTGCGCCTTGGCGATGTCGCAGGACGACGTGAACTTGGCGGTGCCGGTGGGGTTGAACTGGAACGAGCAGTCCAGTGCATTCACGCTCACCGAGACCGGGGTCTGGTGGGCGGCATGCAGGGCCGGGTTGGCGGTCTTGGTCAGATGGCCAAACACCGGCAGGAAGGTCAGCGCACCCAGCAGGCAGCCCGTCAGGATGATCGGTTTGCGGCCGATGCGATCTGACAGCGACCCGAAGACCAGGAAGCCACCGGTGCCCAGAATCAGCGACCACGCCACCATCACGTTGGCGGTGAAGCTGTCGACCTTGATCACGTTCTGCATGAAGAACAGCGCGTAGAACTGGCCCGTGTACCAGACCACCGCCTGGCCGGCGACCAGGCCGAACAGCGCGATCAGGGCGATCTTGCCGTTCTTCCAGTTGCCGAACGCCTCGCTCAGCGGCGCCTTGGAGGTGCGGCCCTCTTCCTTCATCTTCTTGAAGGCGGGGCTCTCGTTCATCTGCAGGCGGATGTAGAGCGAAATCATCAGCAGGAAGATCGAGCCGATGAAGGGAACGCGCCAGCCCCAGGCGTTGAACGCCTTGACCATGGTCGGCGTGCCATCGGCCATCAGCACCGCAACGCCGCCCTTCATCAGAGGCACCTCAGGATAGTTGCCGTTGACGTAGCCCTGCACGGCAAGGATCACGATCAGCGACAGCAACAGGCCCAAGGTGGCCGTGGTCTGGATGAAGGCGGTGAAGTAGCCGCGCTGGTTGGCCGGTGCGTGCTCGGCCACGTAGATCGCGGCACCACCGTACTCGCCACCCAGTGCCAGGCCCTGGGCCATGCGCAGCAGGATCAGGATGACGGGGGCCGCAACGCCCCAGCTTTCATAGTTGGGCAGCACGCCGACCAGGAAGGTCGACACACCCATGATGACGATGGTCATCAGGAAGGTGTACTTGCGGCCGATCATGTCGCCCAGCATGCCGAAGACAAGCGCACCGAACGGGCGCACGATGAAGCCGGCGGCAAAGGCCAGCAGCGCAAACACGTTGCGCGTGTTCTCGGGGAAGGCGGTGAAGAACTGCGCCCCGATGATGGCGGCCAGCGCGCCGTAGAGGTAGAAGTCGTACCACTCGAAGATCGTCCCGGCGGAAGAGGCTGCGATCACCTTCTTCTCTTCGGGGGTCATCGGACGGGATCGTTCCCGCACTGCCGTTGTCGTGTCCATCGTCGCCATGTGGCTTGCTCCTGGTGTGTCTGACACAGCGGCAGCCAACATGGCGCCGTGTGCAACGGACGCGAATGTGGTGGAGCTTGCTTACTGCAGGATTGCGTGCACCAGGCCAGCGATTCAATCCAAGGGTAAGTACTGATGAAACAGCGGCCCAAGGCAATGCTGCCTTGGACCGGCCTCCACTGGTGCGGTGTGTGTCAGGCGGGGCGGCGGCGCCGATGCGCCGACCATCGGCTCGAGCCCATCCACCAGTTGCCAGTGGTGCCGTCGAGACTTCTGCACAGGAAAAACCGAACCCGGCGCGGCCCGGTCTGCGGGCCAGGCTGGTGGCCGTTGCGGCAGCAGAAGGATCGTCGAACAAAGCGCCACCCAAAGCGCCGCACAATCCCCCGCGCATGCTCACCCTGCACTTCGCCAACCGGCAGGAAACACTGTCTGACCTGCTGACCAGCCTGCTGGCCCAGCCCGGCGGCGACCTGTTCACGCCTGACGAAGTGGTGGTGCCCAGCACGGCGGTGCGCCGCGCCGTCACGCTGCAGTTGGCGCAGCGCCATGGCGTCTGCGCCAACCTGCGCTTCGGCTATCTGGCGCCGTGGCTGTGGGCCCAGGGCACGGCGGCGCTGGCGGCAGCCGCGCCGGGCACGCCGCTGCCGGTGCGCACCGCCGACATCGCCCAGGCGCCGTGGCAGCCGGCCCGCATCACTTGGCGGGTGCTGGCTGCGTTCGACGATGCCGCCTGGGTGGCCGCCCACCCCCGGCTGGCGCGCTACCTGGCCCAAGCCGATGCCGTCACCCGGCTTGACCTGGCGCAACGCGTGGCGGCCCAGGTCGACCAGCACATCACCTACCGGCCCGACTGGCTGGCCGCCTGGACAGCAGGCCGCAGCGCCTTGCCCGCCGACACGCCAGACGAAGCCTGGCAGGCCGCCCTGTGGCGCAGGTTGCAAACCGAGCTGGCCGGCCATGCCAGCGGCCCGGTCGACCCCACCGCCGCCCACAGCCTGGCCACCGCGCTGGCCCAGGCGGGCGATGGCACCGCCACCCGCGCACGGCTGCAGCAGTCGGGGCTGCCCGCCAGCGCCCATGTCTTCTGCCTGCCGACCATCGCCCCGGTCCACCTGGCCCTGTTGCAGCAGCTGGCCCGCTGGGTCGACCTGCATGTCTACGCGCTGAACCCCTGCGCCGAATACTGGTTCGACGTGGTCGACCCGCGCCGGCTGGCGCGCCTGGCCGCAGCCGGCAAGGCGCAACATCTGGAAGTGGGCCACCGCCTGCTGGCCGCCTGGGGCCAGCAGGCGCAGGCGCAGCTGGCCGCGCTGGTCGATGCCAGCGGCGATGGCGTGGTCGACGACGACCACTACCAGCCGGCGCTGGGCGGCACCCTGCTGGCCACGCTGCAGAACAGCATCCTCACGCTGCAGGACCTGGACCCTGCCAGCCTGCTGCTGGACGCCACCGACCGCAGCATCACCCTGCATGTGTGCCACAGCCTCACGCGTGAGCTGGAGGTGCTGCACGACGCCCTGCTGGCACGCATGACCGAGCCCGACCCGCCGGCGCCTGGCGACATCCTGGTGGTGCTGCCCGACCTGGAGGCCGCCGCGCCGGTGATCGACAGCGTGTTCGGCACCGCCCCGGCGGCGCTGGCACTGCCCTTCACCATCACCGGCCGGGCGCAGAGCCAGGTCAACCCGGCGGCCCGTGCGCTGCTGGACGCACTGGCCCTGGCCGCCTCACGCGGCGCGGCCAGCGCGGTGTTCGGGCTGCTGCAGCAGCCGGTGGTGGCAGCACGCTTTGGGCTGGACGACGACGGCCTGGCGCGGGTGCACGGCTGGCTGCTGGATGCCGGCGTGCACTGGGCCTTCGACGGCGCGCAGCGCGCGGTGCTGGGCCTGGGCGGTGATGGCGTCGAGGGCGCCCGCCACAGCTGGGCCGACGGGCTCGACCGCCTGTTCCTGGGCCATGCCCTGCCCGGCAGCGCGGCGCCGTTCGACGGCCGCCTGCCCGCCGGCGAGGCCGAGGGCAGCGCCGCGCTGGCACTGGGCGCGCTGTGGTCGTTTCTGCAGACCATCGACGCCCTGCGCCGGCAGACCGCCAGCGCGCTGCCGGCGCAAGACTGGCCGCCGCTGCTGTCCGGCGTGGTCGACAGCCTGCTGCATGCCAACCCGTCCGACCTTGGCGCCAGCGCCGATGCCCTGGCCGACCTGCGCGCCGCCATCCAGGGCCTGGCCGACACCTGGGCGGGCAGCACGCCCACGCTGCCGCTGGTGCTGGATGTCGTGCGCCAGGCCCTCACCCAGGCGCTGGACGACCCCGCGCGTGGCGGCGTGCCCACCGGGCGCATCACCTTCTCGGCCCTGCCCAGCCTGCGCAGCCTGCCCTACCGCATGGTGTGCGTGCTGGGCTTGAACGACGGCGCCTTCCCCAGCGCCAACCGGCCGGCCGAGTTCGACCTGATCGCCCAGCACCCGCGCCCGGGCGACCGCCAGCGCCGTCAGGACGAGCGCAACCTGTTCCTCGACCTGCTGCTGGCCGCGCGTGAGCGGCTCTACCTCAGCCACACCGGCCGCAGCGTGCGCGACAACAGCCACCTGCCGCCGTCGGTGCTGGTGTCGGAGCTGCTGGACACGCTGGTGCCCGCCATCGCCGCACCCCGGGCTGCGGTGCTGGCCCACCTGGTGGTGCAGCACCCGCTGCAGGCCTTCGATGTGCGCGGCTTCCAGCCAGCCGGTGATGTGCGGCTGCGCAGCTTCCATGCCGAGTACGCGGCCGCGCTGGCCGCCGGGCAGGCGGCAGCGCGGGCGCAGGTGCTGGCCACACCAGCGCCCGCCGACGACGGTGCCGCAGAGGGTGCGCCGGACGATGCGGGAACCGACGCGAACGCAGACGCCACGACAGATGGTCCCGCCCCGGATTCCCCCGCACCTGACGCCCCCGCGCCCGATGACAGCAGCGACGAGGCCGACACCGACCTGCAGGCCGCCGCACCCGCCTTCTTCACCCAGCCGCTGCCGGCACCCGCACCGGCCACCATCACGCTGGTGCAATTGCAGCGCTTCTTCCGCCACCCGGCCAGGGCGCTGCTGCAGCGCCTGGGCCTCACGCTGCGCCAGCCCGACGAGACCCTGGCCGACGACGAGCCCTTCCTGCCCGATTACGGCGCCCGCCAGGACCTGGCCGACCGCCTGCTGCCCACGCTGCTGCAGGCCGCCCAACACGGCAGCCCGGTGGCCGATGCCGCCCTGCTGGCCCGGGCCCAGGCCGGCACCCGGCTGCCGGCCGGGCCGGTGGGCCGGCAGTTCATCGATGCCGAGCTGCCGCTGCTGCGCGCCCATGCCCAGGCCGTGGCCGCCGCCGGCAGCATGGCGCTGCTGCTGCCGCACAGCGCCACCCTGGCCTTCACCGTCGACGTGGACGGCCAGCCCCAGCCCTGGCCGCTGGCCATCACGCTGACCGGCCTGCATGCCGACGGCCTGCTGCGCCACCGCTACGACGACCCACGGCCTGCCGACCACCTGGCCGCCTGGCTGGACCACCTGGCCTTGTGCGCCTGCGCACCGGCGGGTGTGGCCGGGCGCACCCGCTGGCTGGGCCGGGGGGCGCACTTCGGCTTCCAGCCGGTCGATGACCCGCTGCCGCTGTTGCAGGCCCTGCTGGGCCTGTTCGTGCAGGGCCAGCGCCAGCCGCTGGCGTTCTTTCCCAAGACGGCCTGGGCCTGGATGGCAGCCAACCGCAGCCTGGGCGCCGCCCGTGCGGCCTGGCTGGCCAGCGCCCGCCGGCCGTTTGCCGAGCAGGCCGATGCCGCCCACCGCCTGGTGCAACGCGGCCGGCCCGACCCGCTGGAAGGCGGCCTGGCCGACTTCGAGGCTGTCAGCGCCGCCGTGCTGGCACCGCTGTTCGCGCACCTGGACGATGGGGATGGCGCATGACAGCGCCGCAGGCACTCGACGTCTTCACCGTGCCGCTGGGCGGTGTGCGGTTGATCGAGGCGTCGGCCGGCACCGGCAAGACCTGGGCGATCTGCGGCCTGTACCTGCGCCTGCTGCTGCAGCAGCGCTGCACCGTGCAGCAGATCCTGGTCGTCACCTTCACCAACGCCGCCACCGCCGAGTTGCGCGAGCGGCTGCGCCAGCGCCTGGTCGACACCCTGGCCGGGCTGGACGCGCCGGCCGCCACCACCAGCGCCGACCCCTTCGTGCCCAGCCTGCTGGCCAGCCTGCGGGCCCAGGGCGCCGACCCCGCCGACCTGGCCCTGCGCCTGCGCCAGGCGCTGCTGGGCTTCGATGAGGCGGCCATCTTCACCATCCACGGCTTCTGCCAGCGCGCACTGGCCGACACCCCGCTGGCCGCGCAGATGCCGCTGGTGCAGGACCTGCTGGCCGACGACAGCGCCGTGCTGGCCGAGGCGGTGCACGACCAATGGCGCCGCCA
>JARXAJ010000087.1 GCA_029865965.1 Aquabacterium sp. | reverse complement strand
CGGTGGCGATGCCGTCGGCGATGCGCGGCAGCAGGGGCAGCGGCAGGTCGTGGCCCATGCCGGGCACCAGGTCGAGCGTGGCACCGGCAATCTGGCTGGCCAGGTGGTGGCCGGCAGCGGGCGGCACCAGCGGATCGTCGGCGCCGTGGATCACCCGCGTGGGCTGGCGGATCTGCCGCAGCAGCGGCGTGCGGTCGCCGTCGGCCACGATGGCCAGCAGCTGGCGCGCCGTGCCGGCCGGGCGGTAGGCCCGCTGCACCGTGGCCTCCAGCCGCTGGCGCAGCCGCGCCGGGTCGGGCCGGTAGCCAGGGCTGCCGATGGTGTGGATCAGGCCTTCGAGGTGGGCCACCACATCGGCCACTGCCGTGCTGCGCGGCCTGGCCAGCAGAGCCTGGCGCACCCGCATGCTGGGCTGCGGCAAGTGGCGGGCACCGCTGGTGGTCATGATCAGCGTGAGGCTCTTGACCCGCTGCGGGTGGTGCACCGCCATCTGCTGGGCGATCATGCCGCCCATCGACGCGCCGCACACATGCGCCGCCGGGAGGCCCAGCGCATCCAGCACGCCCACGGCATCGTCGGCCATGTCGCGCAGCTTGTAGGGTGCGGGCACCGGCAGGCGCAGGGTGTAGCGCAGCATCGGCGCCACCATGCCGGGCATGCCCAGGTGGTCGTGGCCGTCGCTCAGGCCGACATCGCGGTTGTCGAAGCGCACCACGCGGAAACCGCGCGCCACCAGCTCGGCCACCAGTTCATCGGGCCAGGCCACCAGCTGCATGCCCAGGCCCATGACCAGCAACACCGGTTCGCCACCTGCGGGGCCCTGCACATCCACCTCGATCTGCAGGCCGTTGGCTTGTAGTTTCATGCCCGGATGGTACGGGCGCTTTTGGCAGCAGGCCGGGCAGTTGGCGTCGCGGCTGCCTTGGCCGGGGCTTCGCGGCGTGCCGCAGCCACCGGCTTGACGGCACTGCTGACAGCGCCCTGCATGGCGCGCTTGACCACGCTGCCGCAGATGCCGCCCATCACGCCACCAACCAGGCTGCCGACCTTGCCGCCGATGCGGCGGATGCTGGCATCGTTGCTGGCGGCGCCGTCATCGGCAGCCGTCAGCGCAAACAGCGCGAGCCGGCCGGTCGTCATGCAGGCTGCCCGGCGGCCACAGCAGCGCGGCGCTGCCGCAGGGCCAGCCATTCATTGAACAGCAGGGCGCTGATCACCAGCGCGCCACCGGTCAGCGCGTTCGGGCCGGGTGCCTCGCCAGCGCCCAGCCAGGCCAGCAACACGCCGAAGATCACCTCCAGCAGGGCCAGCAGCGAGATCTCGGGTGCCGGCAGCACGCGGGTGAGCACCACCGCCAGCAGGCAGGGGATGGCGAGCTGGAACACACCCAGCCCGGCCAGCAGGCCAAGATCATGCGGCGTGGCCGAGAACGGCAGCGCCATCGGCAACGTGACGGCGGCCGACAGCACCGCACCGATCAGCACCGCCGGCAGCATGTCGGGTTCTTGCACCGACGGATCAGCGGCATGGCGCTGGTGCAAATGCTGCAGCAGAACCCAATTGGTGGCACCGGCGATGGGCACACCCAGGGCCACCAGCGCACCGGTCATCGACGCCCCAGGCGCCAGCGCCTGCTGGCCGAACATCCAGGCGATGCCCAGCCCGGCCACGCCGATGGCCGCCCAGGTGCGCGCCGGCAGCGCATGGCGCAGGAAGACGCGGGCGAACAGGGCCGTGAGCAGTGGCGCAATCGCCAGCGTGATCAGCACCGTGGCCACGCTGGTCATGGTGATGGCCAGCATGAAGTTGGTGTACATCACCATCCAGCACAGGCCCGACACCCACAGCGCCGCCCCGCCCCGCCGCAGGTCGGACCACAGCCGAGGGCCGCGCATCCACAGCAGTGCCAGCACCAGCGCCAGCGCATTGAAGGCGCTGCGCCAGAACGTCACCTCGAAGCTGCGCGCCTGTTCCAGATGCCGCGTGACCACGCCCGCCGTGCTCCACATCAGCGTGACCAGCAGCATCAGCAACACGGCGCGTGAATGGGTCAGCTTCATGCCGGTGGTGAATTGAAGAGGGCCGCGAAGCGGCCCGGGCAACCATCATGACAGAGCCCCCGCCTGGCGGGGGCTGGGGGTGCCCAACGGACAGCCGCAAAGCGGCTTGGCCGCGCAGCGGTCAAGCCGCTTCGCGCGATGCCTTGCGGCGTTCGTGCTCGCTCAAGTGCCGCTTGCGCACCCGCACCGACTTGGGTGTGATCTCGACCAGCTCGTCTTCCTCGATGAACTCGACGCCGTACTCCAGCGTCAGCTCGATCGGCGGGGTGATCTTGATCGCGTCTTCCTTGCCGCTGACGCGGAAGTTGGTCAGCTGCTTGGTGCGGGTGGCGTTGACCACCAGGTCGTTCTCGCGGTTGTGGATGCCGACGATCATGCCCTCATACACCGGGTCATTGGCCTTGACGAACATGCGACCGCGGTCGTCGAGCTTGCCCAGGGCATAGGTGAAGATCTCGCCCGCGTCCATGCTGATCAGCACGCCATTCTTGCGGCTGGCGATGTCGCCCTTGTGCGGCTCGTAGCCGTCGAAGATGTTGCTGATCAGGCCCGAGCCACGGGTCAGGTTCAGGAATTCATTGGTGAAGCCGATCAGGCCACGCGCCGGGATGCGGTACTCCAGGCGCACGCGGCCGCGGCCATCGGGCTCCATGTTGACCAGCTCGCCCTTGCGCTCGCCCAGGGCCTTCATCACGCCGCCCTGGTGGATTTCTTCCACATCGGCCGTCACCAGCTCGATCGGCTCGCATTTCTCGCCGTCGATGGTGCGGAACACCACGCGCGGCTTGCTCACGGCCAGCTCATAGCCCTCACGGCGCATGTTCTCCAGCAGGATGGTCAGGTGCAGTTCGCCGCGGCCCATCACCTCGAAGATGCCGTCCTCGTCGGTTTCCTTCACCCGCAATGCCACATTGCTCTGCAGCTCTTTCTGCAGCCGGTCCCAGATCTGGCGGCTGGTGACGTACTTGCCCTCGCGGCCGGCCAGCGGGCTGGTGTTGACGCAGAAGTTCATCGTCAGCGTCGGCTCGTCGACCTTCAGCATCGGCAGCGGTTGGGGGTTGGACGGGTCGGTGATGGTCACGCCGATGCCGATGTCTTCCATCCCGTTGATCAGCACGATCTCGCCGGGGCCGGCGTCGGTCACCTGCACACGGTCCAGGCCCTGGAATGTCAGCACCTGGTTGATGCGGCCGGAAATCGCCTTGCCGTCCGGGCCTTCCATCACAGCCACGTTCATGCCCGGCTTGATGGTGCCCTGGCTGATGCGGCCCACGCCGATGCGGCCGACGAAGGTGGAATAGTCCAGTGCCGAAATCTGCAACTGCAGCGGCGCGTCGGGATCACCGGTCTGCGCCGGCACATGCCGCAGGATGGTCTCGAACAGGGCCGACATGTCGGGGCCCCACTGCTCGCCGCGCTCACCTTCCACCAGCGACGACCAGCCGTTGATGCCCGAGGCATACACCACCGGGAAGTCCAGCTGCTCGTCGTTGGCGCCCAGCTTGTCGAACAGGTCGAAGGCGGCGTTGATCACCGCGTCGCACTTGGCCCCCGGCTTGTCGACCTTGTTGACCACCACGATGGGCTTCAGGCCCAGGGCCAGCGCCTTCTTGGTGACGAAGCGGGTCTGCGGCATCGGCCCTTCTTGGGCGTCGATCAGCAGCACCACGCCGTCGACCATGCTCAACGCACGTTCGACCTCGCCGCCGAAGTCGGCGTGGCCCGGGGTGTCGACGATGTTGATGTGGGTGCCCTGCCAACTGACGGCGCAGTTCTTGGCCAGGATGGTGATGCCGCGCTCGCGCTCGATGGCGTTGCTGTCCATCACGGTGTCGACCACCTTTTCATGGTCGGCGAAGGTGCCGCTCTGGCGCAGCAGCTGGTCGACCATGGTGGTTTTGCCGTGGTCGACGTGCGCGATGATGGCAATGTTGCGGATTTGCAGGGTCATGGTGGTTCTCGTGAAGATTCAGGCTGCTGCTTGAAGCGGCTCGGGTGCAGGGTGTTGGATGGGGCTCAACAAAGCTTGCACCTCGGCGGGGCTGAGCAGGCGGTCGGGGATCAGTTCCCCGGCCAGGGTGTGGGCGCTTCCAAGAAACGCGCCAGGCTGCGGCCCGTAGACACGCAGCGCGGGTTGGTCGGGCAGCGGCAGGCGGCGCCGCAACCCGGTGAGAAAACGGCCGGCCTCGGCCTCGTCCAGCGTGGCCATCGGCCAGTCGGCCAGCAAGGTGTCGACAGGTTGCAGCAGCGATTCGCGTTCAGGCTCGGTCATGGCTTCCAGGTCGGCCAGCGTCACCGCACCGGCCAGCGCCAGCGGGCCGCTGGCAGTGCGGCGCAGCGCCGACAGATGGGCGCCGCAACCCAGGGCCTCGCCGATGTCCTCGGCCAGGGTGCGGATGTAGGTGCCTTTGCTGCAACGCACGTCGATCACCAGGCTGACATCCTGCCAGCCGACGATGTCGATGCCGTGAATCCGCACCTGGCGCGGCATGCGCTCCACCACTTCACCGGCACGGGCATATTCATACAGCGCGCGGCCGTCCTTCTTCAGCGCCGAATGCATCGGCGGCAGCTGGGCAATCGGGCCGGTGAAGCGGGCCATGGCCGCCTGCAGCGCAGCGGCATCCACGGCCACCGGGCGCTCTTGGACCACGGCGCCTTCGCGGTCGCCGGTGCTGGTGCGCTGGCCCAGGTGCAGCGTGGCACGGTAGGCCTTGTCGGCGTCCAGGCTGACCTGGCTGAACTTCGTGGCCGCACCAAAACACAGCGGCAGCAAGCCCGTGGCCAACGGGTCGAGCGTGCCGGTGTGGCCGGCCTTCTCGGCACGCAGCAACCACTTGGCCTTCTGCAAGGCGTCGTTGCTCGACCAGCCCAGCGGCTTGTCGAGCAGCAGCACGCCGTGCAGTGCACGGCGCTGGATGCGGGGGCGGGCGCCTTGGGCCACGGGCGTCAGTCTTCCTTGGCGCGGGTGCTGTTGGCTTCGCGGATCAGCGCACTCAGCTCGGCCGCATGCTCGGTGGTGCGGTCGAAGTTGAAATGCAGCGTCGGCACGGTGTGGATCTGCAGGCGCTTGAACAGGCCGTTGCGCAGGAAGCCGGCAGCCTCGTTCAGCCCCGCAGCGCACTCGGCCGTGTCGCCCACCAGCACCGAGAAATACACCTTGGCATGGGCATAGTCAGGCGTGACCACCACGCTGTTGATGGTGACCATGCCGATGCGCGGGTCCTTCAGGTCGCGGATCAAATCGGCCAGATCACGCTGGATCTGGTCGCTGACCCGCAGGCTGCGGTTGGGGATGGCACGTTTGTGGCGCATGTTGTTCTCGTTGGGGTGTCCATAAGCACAAACCCCGCCGTCTTTTCAGAGGCGGGGTTTGCAGTCAGGAGCAAATCCGCCTTACAGCGTTCGTGCGACTTCCTTGACCTCGAAGAACTCCAGCTGGTCGCCCTCGGCGATGTCGTTGTAGTTCTTGAGTTTGATGCCGCACTCGAAGCCTTCGGCCACCTCGCGCACATCGTCCTTCATGCGTTTGACCGAATCGATCTCGCCGGTGTAGATCACCACGTTCTGGCGCAGCAGGCGGAACTTGGCGTTGCGCCGCGCCACACCCGATGTGACCATGCAACCGGCCACCGTGCCGATCTTGCTGGCCACGAACACCGTGCGGATCTCGGCCGACCCGATGACCTCTTCACGCTGCTCAGGTGCCAGCATGCCGGTCATGGCGGCCTTCACCTCGTCGACCGCGTCATAGATGATGTTGTAGTAGCGCAGGTCGACACCGTTGCC
>JARXAJ010000065.1 GCA_029865965.1 Aquabacterium sp. | reverse complement strand
GGCCGGGGCGGGTCGGCCAGGCGCCGCATCCAGGCCTTGCGCAGCAGGTGCGGCAGCAGCAGGTGCACCGGCATGCGCAACCAGTGCGACCGCACATACAGCAGCCAGCGCGCCAGGCCGTCACCGGGCGTCCGGCAGCTGGCATGCAGCGGCTTCAGCGCATGCCGCAACAGCCAGGCCATCAAGGCTGCAGGCACTGCAGCCGGGCGCAGCGCCGCAATCTGGCCCGCGTGCGCCTGCGGCCACTGGCGGCCGAACTGGGCCACCAGCGACTGCAACGCATGGTGCAGCGGCCGCTGCAAGCCCAGTTCGCCGGCGCGCGCCAGCAATTGGGGCCAGAAGGCGGGGTCCTGGGCGGCGAAGTCGCGCAGCAGGTCGTCCAGGTCCAGCAGGTCGCGCAGGCCGTGGTCGAACTCGCCCTCGCTGAACAGGTGCACGGCGCTGTGCAGCACCTGGTCGACCGGCTGCAGCACATGCAGGTTGCGGCTGGCGTCCACGCACCGCGCATGGGCCAGCAGCCGATCGCCAGCGACCGCGAACGACGAGGTGGGCGGCGTGATGGTGTGGTGCAGGTCCAGCACCGAATGCCGGTGCACATGGGTGAGCGGCGGGATCTCGTGCATCCAGTCGCGGTAGTAGCGCATGTCATAGGCATCGACGCCCTGGCACAGCCAGCCACCGCCCAGCAGCGCCTGCTCGGCACGGCCGATGTCGGCGCGGGGCACCAGCAGGTCGATGTCGCCGAACACCCGGCCGCGCGCCACCGGCAGGTCGGCCGCCAGGTAGGCAGCGCCCTTGAGCAGCACGCAACGGATGCCCGCCCCGGCCAGCACATCGGCCACCCGGTCGACTTCGGCCGCCATGGTCTCGCGCACCGCCACGCCCAGCTGGCGGCCGGACGCCAGATGCTGGCGCACCGGGGGCGGCAGATCGGCGTGGGCCGCGCCAGCGCAGCGCTCGCCCAGGCGCGGCCACAGCCGGGCCACGCGGGCTTGGGCCAGCAGCGTCTCCCAGTCCGGCAGGGGGATGCTGCGTGGATCGTCGATGCCGGCCAGCAACCGGCCCAGCCGCTGCGTTGCGCCAGCCATCAGCCAGGCGCCGGCGCGTCGGCCATGGCGGTAAACAGGGCCATGGCCTCGGCCAGCTGGCTGTAGGTGAAGTCGTGGCAACTGCAGCCCCGCACCAGGCGTGTCAGGGCGTCGAAGCCGCGATCACCGAGCAGGCTGAAGTTGAAGCTCTGCCGGGCCAGGTCGACCACCGCACCAGCGCGTGCGCGCGGTTGCAGCTGCGTGGGCTGGCCGGCCTGGTAGCGCGGATAGACGATCCAGCATGGCCGCGCAGGCCGGTGCATCAACGCCAGCTGGTCGGTCGGCACCAACATGTGGGTGACGCTGCCCTTCATGGTGTCGTGGGTGACCCGGTTGAACACGGCGGCCGGCGCAAAGGCCTGGATCACCTCGACCGATCGGTTCTTCAGGCTGACCGGGCGGCATAGCGGCCAGATCGAGCCGTCGTCCAGGTCCACCAGCGCCAGTTCGTCCGACAGCAGGCGCCAGCCGGAATGCACCAGCGCAGCGCACAGCGTGCTCTTGCCCGAGCCGGGCGGGGCCGGCAGGATCAGCGCCTGGCCGTTGCGCTCGACCGCGGCGGCGTGGATGACCAGGTACTGGTGTGCATGGCTGGAAATCGACCAGTTCATCGCCCATTCCAGCAGCGGGTAGGCATGGGCCGCCGGCAAAGGCTCGAACACCCGGTGGCCGTCGAAGCTGAACACCGATTGCGGCCGCACCCAGCGGCGCATCCCGGCACCATGGCCGATCACCACCTGAAAATCGGCGAACGCCGACGGATCGGCCACCGGATAGTCGGCGTACAGCAAGGCCAGCCCTTCGCACAACAGCGCATGGGGCGATTGCAGCCGGAAGCTGAACGGCCCGGTCTGGATGACCAGCTTGCCTTGCCTGGCCCGCGTGGCCAGTTCGCACGGACCCAGGTCCGCTAGGCGCATGGCTGCGGCAGACGGTGCAACTGTTCCACCAGCCCGGCGGCGATCAGGGCCTGGACGGCGGCACCCACCTGGGCCGGCGCCACAGCCGCACCGCCGGCGCAGGCCGCGTGCGCAACGTGGTCAACCAGGTCGTCAAGCCGCACGGCCGCCAGCTCCAGAATGGACAGCACCAAGGCGCTCAGCCCATCGAGCTCGCACACCAGGCCATTGGCGCGCTGGAACACCACCCATTGGCCGTCAAGCTCTGCCCAGGACACGGGCGCCCTCACGCCCAGCAGGTCGGCTGCCCCCACGCCTTATGCCAGCCGCCGGCAACTGCAGGGTCAGCCGACGCAGACCAGGCGGTACAGCTTCACCGCATCGGGGTTCAATGCACCGCTGTTGTAGTGCTTGACCACATCGGCCGGGCTGAAGGGCAGCCGGGTTGCCCCATTGGGGGTGAATGTCGAGCTCGCGCTGAAATAGGCCGCGATAAAGAAACTGAGGTCATCACCAAGGGCCAGCGCATACAGCAGCGGCGTGTTGTCCGTGCCCGCCGGGAAGATGGTGCGCACGGTGGCTGCAGTCAAGGCCGTGGCGCCAATACTTGGCCAGTTGACAGGTGTCAACTTCGCACCGCCCACGCCGGAATTTTGAACGGCGATGAATTCAGGCGTGATCAGCAGCTTGCGCCCATCCGCCGTGTCGATGTTGTAGTCGGACGCAAGGTTGGCAATGTGCGAGCCGGGCGTGAAAAAGTGGGCAGGCCTGAAGCCAGCGCATGGCGCGGTTTGGCCATTGGCGGGGTTCGAGATGGCCGCCGAAGCCTGGCCTGACACCGTGCACTGCGTGCCATTGCTGGTGGCCACCCGCGCCGCGAAGGCATTGAGCGAGGCGCCACCCGCCACCGCGACCCCGCCCGCGCGCAATCCCTTGACCAAGGCAGCGCGGCGCGCCACTGCCCGCGCGTGCGTGTTCAGCGCTTCAGCCGATTCCGGAGGATGGGGGTTTGGGGTGTTCATGGACAACCTTGGCTCAAGCGGTGGGGGCGCCAGCGTGCGCATGCAGCCGAAACCGGCTGGCACTGCAGAGACAGACAACACTGAGGATACCGGCAAACCCCCATGCAATCGACGACAGCACACAGGCCCCCCCCGCAAATCCGGGGAGCACATCACCAAAAATATTCACGCTCCAGGGCCTGTCGGCAGATCACTGGCTCGCGGCCGACCGATATGCGCCCGGTGGTCGCCACCAAACTGCCCGGCAACTGCCGGCTTACCCCTATTTGAAGCTGCGACCAGCACAGGCCTTGCGTGCAGAATTCCCCCGCATGAACCCCATTCAGTCCTTGTCGGCCTGGGCGTGCAGTGTGTGCCTCATGGCCAGCGCCGTGGCGCAACCGGCCACAACAGTCGACTCCTCACGGTCCGCTGAAGCGCGCGCGACGGTCGGGTTGGTCAAGCGCAGCACCGGCCAGGCAGCACTGTGGCGTGACGGTCAGTCGCAGCCGATCCAGCCCGGCCTTGGTGTGCAGATGGGCGACACCCTGCGCACCGGCGCAGACGGGGCACTGGGCATCACCCTGACCGACGACACCCTGCTGACCATCGGCGCCAACAGCGAACTGGTGCTCAGCACCTACAGCTTCGACAGCACCACGCAGGACGGCAACCTGCTGGTGTCACTGTGGAAGGGCACGGCCGCGTTCGTCACCGGCCTGATCGCCAGGAAGGCGCCCGACAACGTGCGGGTGCAGACCCGCACCGTGGTGCTGGGCGTGCGCGGCACCGAGTTCATCGTCGACGCACAGCAGGGTCAGCCATGAACAGACCCGGCCGGCCGAAAGGCGAGCACCGCAGTGCGCAGCATGAAAGCACCTCACCGCGCCGCCAGCCTGTCAACGTCCGGGCGCTGGCCGCCGCAGCCGCCGTGCTGGCCGGCCTGGGCGGCTGTGCCAGCAAGGTGTCTGACCGGGTGATCCTGCTGCCGCAGCGCGATGGCAGCCTGAGCGCGGTGGAAGTCACGGCCGGCACCCAGCGCCTGTTGCTGACCCAGCCCTATGCCACCGCCGAGCTGCGCGCCGGTGCGCTGCAGGCGGCCACCACATCCGCCGACGCGGTGCGCGACGTCTACGGCGCCATGCTGGCCCAGCAGCCGGCACGGCCGCAGCGCTTCACCGTGCAGTTCGAACCCAATGGCAACCGCCTGGCCGCCGGCGCCGACGCGGTGCTGGCCGAAATGCGCAGCGCACTCGCCGCCTTGCCGGCGGCCGAGGTGGTGATCACCGGCCACACCGACCGGGTGGGCTCGGTCGAGGCCAACGACCGGCTGTCGCTGGCGCGTGCCGAAGCGGTGCGCGACCTGCTGATGGCCGCCGGTCTGGCCCGCAACGCCGTCACCGTGGCCGGGCGCGGCGAGCGTGAACCGGTGGTGCCCACGGCAGACGAGGTGGCCGAGGCGCGCAACCGCCGTGTCGAGATCAAGATCCGCTGATCATCCGCCCGAAGACGGCCGCATCCGGCCCGGCTGGTGGCGCGGCCGGCTCGGTTGGGGCCTCGCGTTGACCCTGGCCGTGGCAGGCCTGGCACTGTGGCCGGGGCCCACCGCACCCTTGCAGGCGCTGGAACGCAGCTTGTACGACCTGCGCCTGCGGCTGCTGGCGCCGCATCAGGCCGACCCGCAGGTGGTGGTGGTCGACATCGACGAACAGGCGCTGGCCGCCCACGGCCGCTGGCCCTGGCCGCGGGGCCAGCTGGCCCGGCTGGTGGATGCGGCGGTGGCACAGGGCGGTGCCCGGCTGGTGGGCCTGGACCTGGTGCTGGCCCAGCCCGACCAGAGTTCGGGCCTGGCCGCGGTGGACAAGCTGGCGCAGGGCGCACTGCGGGGTGTCGCCGGGTTCCGCGCGGCCTGGCACGCCCTGCGGCCGCAGCTCGACTATGACAGCCTGCTGGCCGCCACGCTGCAGCGCCACCCGGTGGTGCTGGGCTTCCATCTGTCCAACGAGGCAGGCGCTGCCGAGGTGGGCGCCTTGCCGCCGCCGCTGTTGCCCACGGCCATGCTCGGTGCGCCGGGCGCGGCACTGCTCAGCTGGAACGGCCACGGCGGCAACCTGGCCCAGTTGCAACAGGCGGCTTCGCTGGGTGGTGGCCACCTGAACGTGGTGCTGGACGCCGATGGCACGGTGCGGCGCCTGCCGATGCTGGTGCAGTACCAGCAAGGGATACAGCCCACGCTGTCGCTGGCCATGGCCCGCGTGCTGCTGGGCAGCCCTGGCATGCCGGCCACACTGTCGGTCGCGCCGGCCGACGGCCCGCTGCGCGCACTGCAGCTGCGCAGCGCGGGCGGGCAGTTGCAGGTGCCGGTCGACAGCCAGGCACAGGCCCTGGTCCCGTTCTCCGTCGCTGGCGCGGCGCCGGTGCGGGTGTCGGCCGCCGATCTGTTGGCTGGCCGGCTGCCAGCTGATGCCTTGCGCGGCAAGGTGGTGCTGGTGGGCGTCAGCGCGCCGGGCCTGATCGACCAGCACCGCACGCCGGTGGACGACGCCATGCTCGGCACGCTGGTGCATGCCGAGATGCTGTCGGGCCTGCTGCAACAACGTGTGCTGGCGGTGCCGGCCTTCGCGCCGGCGCTGCAGCTGGCCGGGCTGGCCGGGGTGGCGCTGCTGCTGGGCTGGGCGCTGCCCAGGCTGGTGCTGTGGCGTGGCCTGCTGCTGACCGGCGCGGTGGTGCTGGCCATGCTGGCGCTGAACCTGCTGGCCTGGCGGCAACTGGGCTGGGTGTTGCCGCTGACCGGCGGGCTGCTGCTGCCACCGCTGCTGCTGGCGCTGCACCTGGCGCTGGCCTACCGGCGCGCCACCGGCGCACGCAGCGAGCTGGCCCAACTGTTCGGTCAGTATGTGCCGCCTGAACTGGTGGCCGAGATGAGCCGCCAGCCCGAGCGCTACAGCATGGGCAGCCGCAGTGCCGAGCTGACGGTGCTGTTTGCCGATGTGTCGGGCTTCTCGTCGTTGGCGCAGCGCATGCCGCCGGCCGAACTGGGCGCGATGATGAACCTGCTGTTCTCGCACCTGACCGACGTGGTGCGCGACCACCGCGGCACGCTGGACAAATACATCGGCGACTCGGTGATGGCCTTCTGGGGCGCGCCGCTGGACGACCACGACCATGCCCGCCACGCGGTGGATGCCGCCCAGGCCATGCTGGCGCGGCTGCCGCAGATCCATGCCGAGCTGGCCGCGCAAGGCTGGCCGGCGCTGCAGCTGAACATCGGCATCAACACCGGCACCATGGTGGTGGGCGACATGGGGTCACGCCACCGCCGGGCCTACACCGTCATGGGCGATGCGGTCAACCTGGCAGCGCGGCTGCAGGCCTTCTGCAGCCGCTACGGCCTGGGCCTGGTGGTGGGTGATGCCACCCACAACGCCTTGCTGACGGGACGGGACCCCCGTCCCTGCCTGCTGCTGGGCCCGGTGGCGCTGCGCGGGCTGGATGCGGGCCAACCCGCCTGGCAGCCGCTGGCCGGCCTGGACGCCACCCAGGCCGAGCATCTGCTCGATGCCTGGAGCACCCTGCGCCGCCTGGTGCGCGCCGGGCGGCCAGCCGCCGCACTGGCGCAGATCGACACCCTGGCCCAGGCCCATCCGGCACTGGCGCCGGTGTGCCGCTGGCAGCGCCAGCTGCTGCAGGACGACTTGCACACCGGGTCGGCCAGGCGGGCCTGACCCGCCTGGCGGTGTCAGCGCATCACCCGCGCGGGTGGTGCGCCGCATGCAGCGCGCGCAGCCGCTCGCGCGCCACATGGGTGTAGATGGTGGTGGTGGCGATGTCGGCATGGCCCAGCAGCAGCTGCACCGCGCGCAGGTCGGCGCCGTGGTTGAGCAGGTGGGTGGCAAAGGCATGGCGCAGGGTGTGCGGCGACAGCGGCGCGGTGATGCAGGCGGTGGCCGCATGGCGCTTGACCAGGGCCCAGAACATCTGCCGGGTCATCGCTGCGCCGCGCGCGGTGACGAACAGCGCGTCGCTCTGCTGCCCGGCCAGGATGGCGTTGCGGGCCTCGGCCAGGTAGCGGGTGATCCAGTCCTGCGCCTGCGCGCCAAACGGCACCAGCCGCTCCTTGCTGCCCTTGCCCACCACCCGCAGCACGCCGGCGCGCAGGTCCACCCGCACGGTGGCGATGCTGACCAGCTCGCTCACCCGCAGGCCGCTGGCATACAGCAGCTCCAGCATCGCGCGGTCGCGCAGGCCCAGCGGCTGGCCCGGGTCGGGCGCGTCGAGCAGGGCCTCCACCTGGGCCTCGCTCAGCACCTGGGGCACGCGCATCGCCTGGCGGGCATGGCCCAGGCGCAGGGTGGCGTCTTCACTCACCAGGCGCTCGCGCAGCGCCCACCGGAAAAAACGCTTGAACACCGTCAGACGGCGGTTGGCGGTGGTGGCCCGGCTGCCGGCATGGCGGTGGGCGATGTAGCCCAGCAAATCGGTCTCGGTGCTGCTGGCGATGGCCCGGCCGGTGCTGTCGGCCAGCCAGTGGGCATACAGGGTCAGGTCACGCCGGTAGGCGTCCAGCGTCAGCTTGGCCAGGCCGTCCTCGATCCACAGCGCGTCGATGAAGCGCTGCAGCACCGCCCGGCTGGCCACCGGCAGCGGCTCCGGGCCGGGCTCGTCCAGCGGCATGGCCGGGCTTAATCGAGCGACAGCTTCTGGGCTGCAACCACCTTCTTGTAGACGTCAAACTCGGCGGCGATCTGGACACCGAATTCAGCCGGCGTGTTGGCCACCACCAGCGAGCCGGTGCCCTCGATGCGGGCGCGCACATCCGGCAGGGCCACCGTGGTCTTGACGGCCGCATGCACCTTGTCGACCACCTCCTTGGGCAGGCCCTTGGGGCCATAGATGCCGTAGTAGGCCATGCGGTTCACGGGCTCCAGCCCCACTTCCAGGAAGGTGGGCACATTGGGCAGCTGGGACAGGCGCTGCGGCGCGGCCACCACGATGGCGATCAGCCGGCCGTCCTTGATGAAGGGCAGTGCCGAGGGCATGTTGTCGAAGATGATCGGCACCTGGCCGGCCACGGTGTCATTGAGCGCCGGGCCGGCACCGCGGTAGGGAATGTGGGTGATGAAGGTGCCCGACAGGCTCTTGAACAGCTCCATCTGCAGGTGGCCGATGCCGCCGGTGCCCGAGCTGGCAAAGCTGTACTTGCCCGGGCGCTTCTTCAGCTCGGCCAGAAAGCCCTTGTAGTCGCGCGCCGGGAACGACGGATGCACCGCAATCACGTTGGGCGTGGCCGCCACGTTGGTGATGGGGGTGAAGTCGGTCAGCGGGTTGTAGGCGATCTTGGGGTTGATGGCCGGGTTGGCGGCGGTGGTGCTGACCGTGGCCATGCCCAGCGCATAGCCATCGGGCGTGGCGCGGGCGGTCTCGGTGGCGCCCACCGACCCGCCGCCGCCGGCCTTGTTCTCCACCACCATGGTCTGGCCCAGGGCCGGGCCGATCTTCTCGGCCAGCACGCGGGCAATGATGTCGGTGGTGCCACCCGGGGCGAACGGCACCACCAGGCGCACCGGCTTGGCCGGGTAGGCCTGGGCCAGGACCGCCAGCGGCGCAGCGGCCAATGCCAGCAACAGGGTGGAGCGTTGGAGGGTGCGGATCAAGTGCGGCATGGCGGGTGTCTCCTGGGTGTCTGCATGGAACGGCGGCCATTGTGCCCGGCCGCAGGCAGCGCACGGTGTGGCGGCTGGCACACTGCCGCATGCCTGATCTGCTGCTGCTGGTGCCCGACTTCGCGTTGATCGCGCTGGGTTATCTGATCTGCCGCCACACCGCGCTCGACCGCCCGGTGTGGGACGCCGCAGAGCGGCTGGTGTACTACCTGCTGTTCCCCTGCCTGCTGTTCCAGGCCATCGTGCGCAACCCCATCCAGGTGGCCGACATCGTGTCGCTGGGCGGCGTGGGTCTGGCCATCGTGGGCACCGGCATCGCCCTGGCCTATGCCATGGGCCGCGCCCCGGGCGTCGACCCGATGACCCATGCCAGCGGCGCACAGACCGCCTTCCGCTTCAACAGCTATGTGGCCCTGGCCCTGGCCGAGCGCCTGGCCGGCGCGCCAGGCGTGGCCTGGCAGGCGCTGCTGATGGCGGTGTGCGTGCCCGTGTGC
>JARXAJ010000027.1 GCA_029865965.1 Aquabacterium sp. | reverse complement strand
CGATCTGGTCGGTCTGCTCGCGCAGCGCTGCATTGAAGCGGGCAAACGGCGCGGCCTGCTGCACGATGGCCACCGCCCGCCGGTCGAGCAGGGCATCGCCCGAGCCGCGCACGATGTCGGCTTCCAGCAACTGGCCGGCGGCGTTCACCGTGATGTTCATCGTCAGCTCGCCATACAGCTTGCGGCCCTGGGCCTCGGGGAAGTTGCGGGTGCCGCGTTCCTCGATGCTGCGGCGCAGCCGGTCGTAGTACAGCGCATAGGCCACCTCGCGGGTGGCCGGGCTGACGTAGCGCTTGCGCGGGCTGGCGTTGTCGTCGTTGATGCGTTTCTCGATTTCAGCCAGCAGTTTCAGCATCTGCCGCCGGCGCTCTTCCTGCTCACGCTCTTGCGGCGTGCCGGCGTCGCGGCGCGGGTCGGGCGGCGGCAGCAGGGCCATCTCTAGGCGGATCTGGGCCAGCAACTGCTGTTGCTGGTCCTGCAGTTGATCGACCCGCTTGCGGGCCTCGTCGGGCGCATTGCCCATCTCGGCCAGCGGCATGGCGGGCAGCGGTGATGTGGCACGGCCTTCGGCCTGGTCGCCGCCACCGGCCAGTGCGGCCTGGGCCAGCGCCTGGGCCTGCGCCGGTGTTTCGCTGGACTTGGCGTTGACCAGGATCACCTCCAGCGGCGTGGCGCGGAACAGCCGGTCGAAGCCGGCCGGGTCGGCCCAGCGCCAGCCGATCAGGGCGGCGTGCACCGACAGCGACACCGCCAGGGCAGCTTGCATCGTGGTGATGCGCATGCTGGTGCGCATGGTGGTGCGCGTGCTGGCGCGGCGCCAGGGCATGGTGCGGGCAGGCGGTGCGGCCGCTGGTGCGTCAGCCGGCGGGCACACCGCCTGGTGCGCCGGCCGGCTCGGCCGGTGGGTCGGTGGCCGCTTCGCCCAGGTCGATGGCCAGGGCCAGCGGTGCCGCCGCAGCGGCATCGTCGTCGTCGCCGCCTTCATCGGCAGCCGGGGCGGCCGGGGCGTCGTCCAGCCGGCTGGCCAGGCTGGCATGCAGGTCCAGCGTCAGCAGGTCGATGCCGGTGATGCGCACGCGCACATGGGCATTGCGTGGCAGGGCCTCGCAGCCCAGGGCCTTGAAGACCAGTGGCAGGGTGTCGGCGCGCACCAGGCCGTCTTTCAGTGCCACGCCGTCCAGCTCGGTCACGTCGTTCTGCTGCAGCCAGCGCAGGGTCCAGAAGCGCTCGATCGCACGCTGGAAGTCGTTGTAGGCGGCATAGGCGGCGTCGAACTGCGAGATCACCGAGAACAGCATCGCGTCCTTGGGCTTGAACGGCGCCACCAGCGCGGCGGTGCGGCCATGCCGGGTGGCGGCGATGATCTGCCACTGGTTCACCAGATCGACATAACGGCGCAGCGGCGACGTGGCCCAGGTGTACTGCGGCACGCCCATGCCGGCATGCGGCGCCGGCTTGGTGCCCATGCGCACCTTGATGCCCGGCGCCATGCTGGCCTGGCTGCGGTAGATGCCCGGCACGCCGCAGTCGGCGATGAAGCCGCCCCAGTGGCAGTTGGCCAGGATCATCGCCTCGCTGACGATCAGGTCCAGCGGCGCGCCGCGCTTGCGCTCGCTGATGCGCACCGTCTCGCTGCCGGTGGGTTCATCGCCCGCGCCGTCGAGGCGGAAGTTGTAGTCGGGCCGGTTGAAGTTCTCGGGCTTGCCGCGCACCACCTCGCGCTGGGCCTTCAGGTGCCGCGCCAGGCGGAAGCAGAAGGCCAGCTCGGCAGCAAACGGGTAGTCGGCGACGGAGTCACCCGTCAGCGCCGATTCGGTCACCACCTCGTCGAGCTGGTCGTGGCGCAGGTTGGCGGCAATGGGTACCCGCTCGATGCGGGTGTCAGCGCCGTTGAGCGCCAGTGTGGCTTCGTCGAAGCGGAAGTACACGCTGACAGCCGGGCAGTCGCGCCCCTCGATCAGCGTGTACGCTTGAACGACAGCGTCCGGCAGCATCGTCAGCTTGTGGCCGGGCATGTAGACGGTGGACAGGCGTTCCCGCGCCACCTTGTCGATGGGGGAATCGGGCGTGATGGCCAGCGCCGGTGCGGCGATGTGCACGCCGAAGACGATCTCGCCGCTGCCCAGGCCGGTGACCGACAGCGCATCGTCGATCTCGGTGGTCTGTGAATCGTCGATCGAAAAGGCCTGCACCGGTGCCAGCGGCAGGGCATCTGCAACGGCCGGTGCGGCCAGTGCCGGAAAGCCCGTGCCCTTGGGAAAGCTGTCGAACAGGAAGCGCCGCCAGTGGAACTGGTACGGGCTGTCGATGGCGCCGGCGGCCAGCAGCAGGTCGAGCGGCGCCTTCTGGGCGCGCTGGGTGGCGGCCACCACCGCCTTGTACTCGGGCCCGTTCTTGTCGGGCTTGAACAGGATGCGGTAGAGCTGCTCGCGCACCGGGGGCGGGCAGCGGCCGGCTGCCAGCTCGGTGGCCCATTGCTCGATCATGGCGGCCTGCTGGGCCTTGCGTTCGATGGCCAGCAGCGCGGCCTTGACGATGTCTTCCGGCGCCTTCTTGAACTGGCCCTTGCCGGCGCGGCGGAAGTAGTGCGGCGCTTCGAACAGGCGCAGCAGCATGGCCGCCTGCTGCTCAGGCCCGGCGCTGGCCGAAAAGTAATCGCGCGCCAGGTCGGCAAAGCCGAAGTCGCCTTCGGGCGCAAACTCCCAGGCCATCTCCAGGTCGATGTCGGCCGCCTGGGCCTGGGCGGCGGCCATCAATGCAGCCGGCTCGGGCTTGGCGAAGCGCAGCAGCACATTGGCGGCCTTCACCTTCACGCGCTTGCCGGAATCCAGCTCGATCTGCACCGAGGCATCGGCTTCCGACATCACGCGGCCGGCCAGGAATTTGCCGGCATCGTCGAACAGGGCATAAGAGGACATAAGCAGAGGATTGTCGCCGCTTCGGTTGCGCCGCTAGGATTGCCGGCATGGGAAACGCGCAACCCGTGATGTCGCTGGCCGACTTTCTGGTCTGGGAGGAAACCCAGCCGGAACGGCATGAGTTCGTGCGCGGCGAGGTGTTCGTTCGCGGTGATGTCTCCGCGATGGTGGGGGCGCGGCGGGTGCATGGCATCGTGTCGCTGAACATCGCTGCGGGCCTGAAATCCCTGCTGCGCGGCAGCCGCTGCCAGGTGTTCACCGAGTCGATGCAGCTGAAAGTCGCCGACGACGTGCTGTTCTATCCCGACGTCTTCGTCACCTGCGACCCGGCCGACCTGCGCACCGACGTGCTGTTCCGTGCGCCCACGGTGGTGGTGGAAGTGCTGTCGGACAGCACCCAGTCGTGCGACCGGGGCCAGAAGTTCACCTGGTACCGGCGCCTGCCCAGCCTGCGGGAATACCTGCTGGTCGACCCCGACACCCGCGAGCTGCAACTGTTTCGCCGGGGTGTCGATGGCCTGTTCACCCTGCACGACCTGACCGGCATGCCGCAGGTCGATCTGGCCAGCATCGGCTGCAGCCTGCCGGCCGACGAGATCTTCGACCGGCTCGACCCGCCGGTGCAGGGCACGCTGCCCGGCGTCTGATCAGCCTGCGGCGGCACAGGCCAGGCCCTGCAGCCCGGCGGTTCACACCGTCATGCCGCCCGAGACCTCGATCACCGCGCCATTGACATAGCTGGCCTCGTCACTGGCCAGGAAGGCGTAGACATTGGCGATCTCTTCTGGCTTGCCCAGGCGGTGCAGCGGCACTTGCTCGCGCATCTGCTGCAGCACCTTGTCGGGGATGGTGGCCAGGATGGGTGTTTCGACAAAGCCCGGTGCCACCGCGTTGACGCGGATGCCCTTGGGGCCCAGTTCGCGGCTCCAGGTCTTGGTGAAGCCGATCACGCCGAACTTGCTGGCCGCATAGTTGGTCTGGCCGAAGTTGCCGTAGATGCCCACCACGCTGCTGGCGTTGAGGATCACGCCCGACCCCTGGGCCACCATGGCGGGCAGCACCGCCTGGCTGGCATGGAACACGCCGCGCAGGTTGACGTCGATCACCGCGTCGAACTGCTCCAGCGTCATCTTCTGCAGCCGCGCGTCTTTGGTGATGCCGGCGTTGTTGACCAGCACGTCGATGTGGCCGTAGTGGTCTTTCACGGCGGCCACCATGGCGTCGAGGGCGGCGCGGTCGGTCACGTTCACCGCATAGCCCTGGGCCTGGGCGCCGCGTGCGCGCACCATGGCCAGGGCGGCATCCACGCCGGCGGGCTTGATGTCGCAGACGATGACGGTGGCGCCTTCCTCGGCAAACTTCAGCGCCGTGGCCAGGCCGATGCCCTGGGCGGCGCCGGTGATGATGGAAACCTTGTTTTTCAGTCGCATAGCTGCAGGAACTCCAGAACGAAAGGCAGGTGGTCGTCGAAATCCGACAGCGCGTGGTCGCTGCCGGGCAGAAGGCGGATGTGGGCGCCGGGGTAGCGGCCGGTCATCTCCTGCCAGCTGAGCACCTCGTCGCCCTGGGCGATGACGGCTGCATAGCGCTGCGGCCGGGTGATGGCGGGCACGGTGAGAGCGCGCAAGTCGTCGATGAACGCAGGGTGGAAGAAGAAGGTCTCGCCAGGCGCGTGGAATTGGGTCTGTTCACCGATGTGGCGGGCCAGGTCGCGCGCCGGGTCGACAGCAGGGTTCAGCAGCACGGCCGGGCAGCCGGTGGCCTCGGCCACGGCCGTGGCGTAGAACCCGCCCAGCGAGCTGCCCACCACCGCCATGTGCGCCTGCGGCCAGCCGGCAATGCCTTGCTGCAACAGTGCCCAAGCCGCTGCAGGCGAGGGTGGCAGCTGCGGGCACCACCAGTGCACGTCGGGCCGGTGGGCTGCCAGCCAGGCCGCCATGCACCGCGCCTTGGCCGATGCCGGCGACGAGCGGAAGCCGTGCAGGTAGAGCAGGTGGGTGGTGCCGGGCATGCGGGCATTGTCTGGCAGGCCGCAAGCTGGCAGCACCCGACAATGCCCGCATGTCCACCCCCTGCCCCGCGCCCGAAACCATTGCGGTGATCGATTTCGAGACCACCGGCATGGGCCCGGGGCAGGGTGCGCGCGCCACCGAGATCGCCGTGGTGCTGGTACAGGGTGGCCGTATCGTTGACCGTTATGCCAGCCTGATGCACACCGGCGTGTGGGTGCCGCCGTTCATCGAGCAACTCACCGGCATCAGCAACCGCATGCTGGCCAGCGCGCCGCCGGCGGCCCAGGTGATGCGCGAGGTGGCCAGCTTCACCCGCGGCTGCGCGCTGGTGGCACACAACGCCAGCTTCGACCGCGGCTTCTGGCAGGCTGAACATGCGCTGGCCGAGGTGGACGATGCGGTGCTGCAGGCGCCGTTTGCCTGCACCCTGCTGCTGTCGCGCCGTCTGTACCCCGAGGCGCCCAACCACCGCCTGGGCACGCTGGCGCAGTGGCACGGCATCACCCCCACCGGCCGCGCCCACCGTGCGCTGGCCGATGCCGAGATGGCAGCAGAGCTGTGGCTGCGCATCGTGCGTGATGTGCAGGACAGGCATGCGGCCGAGGTGCCGTTCGGCCTGTTGTGCCAATTGCAGCGCGTGCCGCGGCAGCAGCTGGGGCGGGCGGTTGCGCGGTACTTTGATGGAGAGCGGCTGGCTGGGTGATGGGCGGTTGTGGGCTCAAAGCAGAAGTTGCCGACTCGCCATCTTCGGCGCGAGGCCGAGGCCGCCGGGTACCTGGCCGACTCCATGTCCCCCCGGGCCTCAAGGCCCTCCTTCCTTTACTTCCGTCGGCCAGGCACCCGACGCCCTCGCCCTGGAGACAGCGGTGGTCCTCGAAGGCCAAAGACCCGCCCGGCCCGGCGCGATCGCTCAGTTCTTCGAACGCCGGCTTTCAAGAACAACAACAGAAGACCGTTCAGAGCCCACAGCAGAGCCCCATCACGCGCCCGACATCAAGGGCCAGGCGCGCCCGCCTCGTACCAGCGCTTGATCAACAGCCGCTCGGAATCGGTGATCTGGGTGGCGTTGTTCATCGGCATCAGCTTCAGCACCGACGCCTGCTGGTACACCGCCTGGGCATGCTGGCGCAGCAGTTCGGGCGTGTGCAGGGCCACGTTCTTCTGCTGCACCTGGGCGTTGTGGCACAGCGCGCAGCGCTGGTCGATCACCGCGCGCACCTCGGCATAGCCGGCCGGGGCTTGCGCCGCTGCCTTGGTGGCCGCCAGCGCAGCTGCCGACGGCGGCGCGGGCGCCAGCCACACGGCCAGACCCAGCAGCAGCACGGTGCCGACGATGGCGTGTTCCCACGGTGCACGCCGGCCCAGCACATGCGCCTTGTGCCGCGCCACGAAGCTGTGCCGGATCAGCGCGCCGGCCAGCATCAGCAGCACCAGCACGGCCCAGTTGTGCGGCCCCTGGTACAGCCAGCCGTAGTGGTTGCTCAGCATGGCCACCAGCACCGGCAGCGTGAAATAGGTGTTGTGCACGCTGCGCTGCTTGGCGCGCTGGCCATGCACCGGGTCCACCGGCGCGCCGGCCTTCATCTGCGCGATGACGGTGCGCTGGCCGGGGATGATCCAGAAGAACACATTGGCGCTCATCGCCGTGGCGATCATCGCGCCCACCAGCAGGAAGGCCGCACGCCCGGCAAACAGCTGGCAGGCTGCCCACGAGGCCAGCACGATGAACACCAGCACCCCCAGGCCGACGAGCAGGTCGCCGTTCTTCTTCCGGCCGAAGGCGCGGCAGATGGTGTCGTAGACCGCCCAGAACGCCACCAGAAAGCCCAGCGCCGCACCAATGGCCGCCGCGGGCGACCAGGCGAACACGCTCTTGTCGATCAGGAAGCTGCCGGCGTTGAACAGGTACAGCACGGTGAACAGCGCAAACCCGGTCAGCCAGGTGCTGTAGGCCTCCCAGTAGAACCAGTGCAGGTTGGCCGGCAGGCTGCGCGGCGCCACCATGTACTTCTGCGGGTTGTAGAAGCCGCCGCCGTGCACGGCCCACAGCTCGCCGTCCACGCCCTTGACCTTGAGGTCGTGCGCGGTGGGCGCGGTGAGGCTGCTGTCGAGGAAGACGAAGTAGAACGACGAGCCGATCCAGGCGATGGCCGTGATCACATGGGCCCAGCGCAGCAGCAGGTTGGCCCAGTCGAGCAGGTAGGTGGTGTCCATCAGGCAGTCACAGGTTGGAGAAGCGCTGCCAGGGCCCAGGCCCCGGGGCAGCCGGTCTTCTCCTCACCACAGCGGGCTCTGTGAGGTGGTGGTGTCGCAGCCGCAGGGGTGCTGGCGGAGTGGCCAAGCCTTGCGGGCGCCGCGGCGACAAAATCAAAGTGTATACACCTTGGTGGAACAACCGGCCCGGCCATGGCCGGGTTCCGGGGTCAGGATTCTGATGCAAGCCGCATGCCCGTCCGACGGCGGCTGGCTCACGACCCGCGGTAGGTGCTGTAGCTCCAGGGGCTGACCAGCAGCGGCACATGGTAGTGGCCGGCCGCATCGGCCATGCCAAAGTCCAACTGCACCGTGTCGATGAAGGCCGGGTCCGGCAGCACCACGCCGCGGGCCCGGAAGTACGGTGCCACCTCAAACAGCAGCCGGTAGCGGCCGGCCACCATCGCAGCGGCATCGAGCAGCTGGCCGCCGGGGTTGCGGCCATCGTCATTGAGCACCAGCACCTGCAGGGTGTGGGTGCCGCCGGCGTCGATGCGCTGCAGCGTCACCCGCATGCCGGCGGCGGGGCAGCCGTTCATGGTGTCGAGCACATGCGTGCTGAGGTGTCCCATCCGTGTCCTTGTGGTGCAGCGCCCATGGGCGCGATGCATAAAAGTGTATACACTTTCCTCGGGTCTTCAACCAATCCCGCCGCCCTTGCGCC
>JARXAJ010000004.1 GCA_029865965.1 Aquabacterium sp. | reverse complement strand
GGCGTGGTCAGCCTGGCGCCCAGGCCCGAGCGCAACCTGCTGACCACCCCCGCCACCGGCAGCTGAGCCCATCGGCACAGCCGGCGGCGGCAGGCGGCGGCGGCAGGCGGCAACGCGCGGCTGCGCGGCCGGATCAGCCGCCGTCAGCCGCCGCTGGCATTCGGGTCGCGCCAGGCGCGCTCGAACGGCAGGCGCCAGGCATGGGGTGCGACCAGCTGGTGGATGCTCTTGGGCCCCCAGCCGCCAGGCGAGTACAAGCGCACCGGCGGCGGGTTCTCCAGCAGCGGGGTGCTGACCTGCCACAGCCGCTCGATGCCCTCGGCGGTGGTGAACAGCGTGTGGTCGCCACGCATCGCATCCAGGATCAGGCGCTCATAGGCCTCCAGCACATCACCGATCAGGCCGGTGTCATGCATCGCGAACTGCAGGCTCAGCTTGTCCAGCCGCATGCCGGGGCCGGGGCGCTTGCCGTAGAAGCTCAGGCTCATCTTGCTGGCGTCGGCCAGGTCGAAGGTGAGGTGGTCGGGGCCCTGTGCGCCCACGCCCGAGCCGGGCGGGAACATGCTCTTGGGCGGCTCGCGGAAGGCAATGCTGATGATGCGCTGGCCCTCGGCCATCTTCTTGCCGGTGCGCAGGAAGAACGGCACGCCCGCCCAGCGCCAGTTGTCGATGAAGCACTTCATCGCGATGAAGGTCTCGGTCTCGCTTTCGGGGTCCACGCCGGGCTCCTGCCGGTAGCCGCCGTACTGGCCGCGCACCACGTCGGCCGGCTGCACCGGCAGCATGCTGCGGAAGACCTTGTTCTTCTCCTCGCTGATGGGCTGCGGCTCCAGGGCGGTGGGCGGCTCCATCGCCATGAAGGCCAGGATCTGGAACAGGTGCGTCACCACCATGTCGCGGTAGGCGCCGGTCTGCTCATAGAAGGCGCTGCGCTGGCCCAGGCCCAGGGTCTCGGGCACGTCGATCTGCACATGGTCGATGAAATTGCGGTTCCAGATCGGCTCGAACAGGCCGTTGGCGAAGCGGAAGGCCAGGATGTTCTGTGCGGGCTCCTTGCCCAGGAAGTGGTCGATGCGGAAGATCTGGTCCTCGCTGAACACCTCGTGCAGTTGGCGGTTGAGTTGCACCGCGCTGGCCAGGTCGGTGCCGAAGGGCTTTTCCATCACGATGCGGGCGCGTTCCACCAAGCCGGCCTCGCCCAGCATGCGCACGGCAGAAAGTGCCGCACTGGGCGGCACACTCAGGTAGTGCAGGCGGCGGGTTTCGTCGCCCAGGCTGGCCTCGGCGGCCGCCACCGCAGCCGCCAGCGCCGGCGCGCCGGCCGCCAGCGGCACGTAGTCGAGGTTGTGCGCAAACGCGTCCCAGTCGGCGTCGGTGACCTTTCGGGTCGAAAACTGGTCGAGCGCCCGGCGGGCGATCTGGCGAAAGCCGGCCAGGTCGATGTCGTCGAGCGACACGCCGATCACCCGGCACTGCGGGATGAAACCGGCCGTGGCCAGGTGGTACAGGCCGGGCAGCAGCTTGCGCTTGGCCAGATCACCGGTGGCGCCGAACAGCACCACCACCTGTGGAAAGCGTGGGCCCACGCCGGGGGGAATCTTGGCCATCTGGAAGCTCCTGGGAATGTGTCACCCCCGGTCGAACGCCGGGTCGTCGGCAACAAGCAAGCTTCGGACCGTCGATCCCGGGGGGTGTCGGTCAGAAGCCCGGCAGCCGCAGCAGGCGGTCGCATTCCTTCTGGACCACCGCATAACACTCGCAACTGCGCTGCTGCAGGCCGGCGCGGTCCAGCACGGTGATGCGGCCGCGCGCATAGCGCACCAGGCCCGCCGCCTGCAGCTTGCGCGCGGCTTCGGTCACGCCTTCGCGGCGCACGCCCAGCATCTGGCCGATGGCTTCGTGGGTGGCCGTCACCTCGTGGCCGGGCACGCGGTCCAGGGTCTGCAGCAGCCAGCGGCACAGTTGCTGGTCCAGCGCATGGTGGCGGTTGCACACGGCCGTCTGGGCCAGCTGGGTGATCATGGCCTGGGCATAGCGCAGCAACAGATGGGCCACCACCGGCGACTGGTTGAAGGCGGCCACCAGCGCCCCGGCAGGCAGGCGGAACCCGCTGCCGGGGCTGGTCACCACGGCACGGCTCGAGGTGGAGCCCCCACCCATCACCAGGGCCAGGCCCACCATGCCCTCGTTGCCCACCATGCCGATCTGGGTGGAGGCACCCTGCTCGGTCAGGTACATCAGCGAGACAACAGCGGTGGCCGGAAAGTAGGCGTGGGTGGTGGCCATGCCGGCCTCGGTCAGCACCCGGCCCACAGGCAGGTCCACCGCCTCCAGCAGCGGTTGCCAGCGTTGCCAGTCAGCGGCCGGCAGCATGGCCAGCAGGCGGTTGCTCCGCGCATCGGTGGCGGGCAGCAGCGTCATCGGTGGTTGCACCTGGGCAGCATCACGGCGCAGGTGCAGCGCCTGCGCCAGCCGGTGGGGCGGCCCCCGGCGCGGCGGCCGGGTCGGCCGGCGCTCCGGCACGCGGCAGCGTGACGACGAATCGGCTGCCCAGCCGGCTGCCTGCACTGCTGGCGGTGATGCTGCCTCCCAGCGCCTGCAGCAAGGCGCGCACCACCGTCAGGCCGATGCCCAGGCCCACCCCGTTGAAGCCGATGGCCTGGGTGTCTTGCGCAAACGGCTCGAAGATGCGCGGCAGTGCCTGCGCCGTGATGCCGATGCCGTTGTCGGCAACCACCAGCACGACCTTGTCGCCTTGCGCCTCCAGGCTGACCTCGATCTGGCCGTGGTCATGGGTGTGCTTGGCGGCGTTGTCGACCAGGTTGTTGACGATCTGCGCCAGGCGCTCGGCATTGCCGTGGGCCAGCAGCGGGGCACCGGGCAGCATGACCAGCAGCTGTTGGTGACGCACCGCCAGCAGCGGGCGCCAGCTGCGCAGCGCCGCATCGACCACAGCCGCCACGTCCACCACCTCCAGTGCCAGCTCCAGCCCGCCACTGCCCAGGCGCGACACATCGAGCAGGTCGCCCACCAGCCGCGACATCTGCGCCACCTGCTGCTCGACCATGGTCTGCAGGCGCGGCAGCAGCGGTTGGGCGTCCGCCAGCCGGCCCAGCATCGACGCGGCGATGCGGATGGGTGCCGACGGGTTGCGCAGTTCCTGGGCCACGGCCTCGATCAGTGCCGACTGCCGCGCCTGTGCCTGCAGGGCGGCGTCGCGCAGGGTTTCGGCGTCCAGGGCGGTCAGCACCAGCTTTTCATTCGCTTCGCGCAGCTGGGCATGCAGCCGCTCGGGCTCGACCGGCCTGCGCGCCCGGTTGGCGGTGGCCCCGGCCGCCACCGCGGCCTGTGCCACCAGGCCCATTTCTGCTGCGTTCAGCCGCCCATGGGACACCACGTGGCCGGGGCCCAGGCGCTTGGCCCGGTACATCGCGGCATCGGCGTTCTGCAGCAGCTGCCGCGGCTCGGCGGCGTCATCGGGGTACAGGCTGATGCCGATGCTGGCGCTGAGCTGCAATTGCAGCCCCTGCAGCTGCATCGGCGCTGCCAGGGCAGCCAGCAGCTTGTGGGCCACGATCACCGCATCCACCGGCCGCACCACCTCGGTCAGCAGCAGCAGGAATTCATCACCACCGTGGCGGCTGACCGTGTCGGCCGCACGCACCACGGACAAAAGACGCTGCGCCACCTGCTGCAGCACCAGGTCGCCCAGCACATGGCCATGGCTGTCATTGATCTGCTTGAAGCCATCGAGGTCGACGAACAGCAGGGCCAGGCTGCCGTGGCTGCGCCCGGCGCTGTCCATGGCGTGCTGCAGTCGGTCATGGAACAGGATGCGGTTGGACAAGCCGGTCAAGGGGTCATGCTCGGCCACATGCGACAGGTTCTGCAACGCCAGTGCGGCCGTGTCGGCGTCGCCCTGCGCCTGCAGTGCGGCAATCACCAGTTGCTCATTGGCCTCCTGCAGGTGCTGGGCCTGCAGGGTCTGCAGGCTTTCCACTTCCACCACGTCCTGCATCAGCCGCACCAGCAGGGCCTGGGCATCGGCGATCTGGGTCTGCAGCCCGGCCAACTGGGCCGCCGCCAGCTTGCTGGCGGCGGCGCTGTCGTGCGACGTGCCAGCCGGGGTGGTCATGGCGGCCCCACGGGTGTGTCAGCCACCGCGGGCACCTGGCGCAGCGCCGTCCAGCGCCACCAATGCCGGCGTCGCATGGGCGCCCTGGCGGGTGGGCCGGCCACCGAGCAGGCCTTCCTGGTCAACCAGGCGGGCGCCGATGCAGATGCCGCCGGCGTCGACGGTGTATTCACGCAGCTCATCGGAATGGGCGCTGGCCCGCACCTTGACCACCGCCATCAAGCGCCGCAGCCGGCTGCCCACCTCGATGTAGCGCTGCACGATGATGGCGTCGGTGAGGAAGGCCGTGCCGTAAGGGCTGAAGCGCAGGTCGGTGTAACGGTCCTCCATTTCCGAGGTCATCAGCACCGTGACGCCCGCCACCGACAAGGCGCTGACCAGCTGCAGCAGGGATTCACGGAAGTCGTCGCGGAAGGTGGGCGCCAGCGCCAGCTCGAAGCCGGACAAGGAGTCGATCACCACCCGCGTGGCCTGGTGGGCCCGCACCGCATCGACCAGCAGCACCACCAGCTCGTCGATCGACATGTCGGGCGACTGGCAGGCCACCACCACCACCTGGCCATTGGCCACGAGACTGGCCACGACGGGATTGCGCGCCTGGTCGGGGCGCTGCTCGAAGGCGGCCATCACACTGGTTTCGCCCTGGCGTGCGCCTTCGGCCAGAAAGGCTGCAGCCAGCACGCTCTTGCCCGACCCCGATGGGCCGGCCACCAGCAGCGAATAGCCGCGCGGCAGGCCACCGCCCAGCATGGCGTCCAGCCCCGGCACGCCCATGCCCAGGCGCTGGCCAAGCAGCGCCAGCGGCTCGGCAACCTGAGCGGGCATCACGCCGGGCGGTGCAAACACCGAAATGCCCGACGGGCCGATGCGGAAACTGTGCAGGCCGGGCAGCGTGGGCTGGCCGCGCATCTTCATGATCTCGAGCTTGCGCACCATCGAGTTGCGCTGCACGCTCTGGCGCAGCCAGATCAGGCCATCAGCCACGGTGAACACCGGATTGGGGTCGACATCGGAGAAATACTCGCCGATCAGGAAGCTGGTGGCCTGCCAGGTGGCCATCAGCACGCCCAGTTGCTGCATGAACTGCTGCAGGCCGGTCTGGGGGCTGCCGTTGGCGGTGTTGGCCTGCACCACCGACCGGAAGGAATCGACAAACACCAGCGCCGGGCTGTGCTGCGCCACTTCAGCGGCGATGCGCTGCAGCACCCGGGCCAGCTCGCCCTGGGCGGCATCGTCAGACAGGTTGATGAAGCGCACGCTGTGGTTGAGCGCCTCGGTGTCGAAGAAGGCGAACTGCTGCTGGTAGCGCAGCATCTTCAGCGGTGGCTCGCCCAGCACGGTGAAGTACAGCGCCGGGCGCTGCGGCGTGGCCAGCGCAAACATGATCTGGTGCGCCAGCGTGGTCTTGCCGCAGCCGGGCTGGCCGGCGATCAGGTTGAACGAGAACTCGGGGATGCCGCCGCCCAGCACGGCGTCCAGCCCGGGTACGCCGGTGGGCAGGCGGTTGATCTTGACTCTGCTTGTCATGGGGGCGTGTCCTGCGCAGGTGCGCTGATCGGGGGCGTTCCCCACACGGGGTGGAGCAGGCGCTCGGTGAGCGAAGCGCCGATCAAGGAAGCCAGCAAGCCATGGAAGGTGACCAGCAAGGTGTCTGCGCAGGCCAGGGCCTGCGCAGCGTCCTGCCCGGCCAGCACGGCAGTGAAGGCCGCCAGGTCAAAGCCGGCCAGCCCGTCGGCACCCAGGTCGTCGCGCAACCAGGGGTGCTGCACGGCGGCCAGGTACGCGCTGCGCCGGAACAGCGCCAGCACGCCACCCGCGCCGATGATCGGGCACAGCGCCAGATCGATCTCGTGCCACAGCGTGCCCACAGCATGCGCCACCTGCAGGGCGCCTGCGCCGGCGCTGGCCCTGAGCGCCAGCGGCGGGGCGATCGAAGATGCTTGAAATTTGTCCATCAGACCAAGGGCTGGCGTTGCGCCGAATGCCCATGGTAGACCTGATGCTGCAGTTGCACATCGCTATTCGATGGCCGTTTGACTTGACTGCTGCGTTGCTTCTGATCGGTGTGCGAAACAGCGGTTATGTACGGTGTCGAACAGACAACAAGGGCAGCCCCTGGCGGTCGCTCATCCGCACTGGCCCACATAGCCGCAGGCCGTGCAGAACTCGCAGCCGTCCTTGTGGATCAGGGTGTGGTTGCCGCACTCGGGGCAGGCCTTGCCGGCCATGGTGGCCAGGTTCACCGGCGCGGGCAACATGCCGCCGGCAGCCGCATCACCCGCCACCGGCCTGGCGGCCGGCGCGGCCAGGATGCCCATGGCCTGCACCGGGAAGCCCTGTTCATCCAGCACGCCCAGCATGGCATAGCGGTGGATCACCAGCCGGGCGATGTAGGCCACGGTGCTGGGCCAGGTCTGCTGGCGCCGTTCACCCGGCACCGGTGCCATGAAGTGGCCCAGCGGCTCGCCCACGTTCAGCAGCTTGCGCAGCTTCATGCCGATCCAGGCAGGGTCCATCACCCGCATGTCCAGGCTGAGCAGGCGCGCCAAACCATCCAGCGCGCGCGGGTAGTTGCCCGAAAAGCCGATGGCGCAGGGGCGGTTGATGGTGCCGCCGTCTGGTGCGGGCAGCGCCACCTCTTTCAAGGTGACGGTGAAGCTCTCGCCGGTGGCATGGTTGTCCACGTCGACCGCCCAGGCCAGCGTGCCGGCGGTGCCGGTGCGCGGCTCGTCCTTGCTGAACATGGCGTCGACGACCGGCGTGGGGCCGCCTTCCTGCAGCGCGCCCAGCTGCTCGCAGCGCCAGCGGATCACCGCTGCGGTGGCCGCCACCACGCCGGGGAACAGCCGCTTGTCGCCGCTGGGCGGGAAGGGCATCTCGAAGGCACGCTCTTCGGCCACGGTGGCCAGGGCATCGAGCTTCAGGCGCAGCCAGGCGGCATCGTGCGCGCGCATGTCCATCGACAGGGTCTTGGCCAGGGCGCCGATGCCACGCGGCTGCTCGGCGCCGTTGACCCACACCTCGAACGGCAGGTTCTGCGCAAACAGGCCCAGGCCGGGCCCGGCCTCGGCCGGCAGTTCACCGACGAACAGCGAGAAGTCGCCGTGCGGGTGCTGGATCAGGTAGCTCCAGGCCGGGTTGCCGCCGGGCAGATCAGGGCGGCTGGGCCAGCGCAGGCTGTCGAGCACCGGCGCGGGCAGGCGGTCGAGCCGCAGACGCTGGTTGGCGCCGTCAGCGGCGGCCATGGGCTGCAGCGGGGCGGGCTGGGTGGCGTTGGCCGCAGGTGCAGCCGGTGCCGCAGCAGCGGTTGGTGCATCCACGCTGAGCACCGAGCCCAGCACGCTGTTGGGCCGGTAGGTGGCCAGGCCCTTCAGCCCCGCCTGCCAGGCCTGCAGGTACAGGCCCTGGAAGTCTTCATACGGGTAGTCGGCCGGCACATTGACGGTCTTGGAAATCGATGTGTCGATGTAGGGCGCCACGGCGGCCACCATCGCGGCATGGGCTTCGGCGCTCATCTCCAGGGCGGTGACGAAGGCGTCGGTCAGCGGCGCGTCGGCGCCCTTCAGGTGGCGGTACAGGCGCCAGGCATGGTCTTCGACCGCATAGTGCTTGAAGCTGTTGTCGGGCTCGCGCTTCTTGCGGGTGTAGCTCCAGCTGAAGGCAGGCTCGATGCCGTTGCTGGCGTTGTCGGCAAAGGCCAGGCTGATGGTGCCGGTGGGCGCGATCGACAGCAGATGGCTGTTGCGCAGGCCCTGGGCGCGGATCTTGTCCTTCAGCGGCTGGGGCAGGCGTGCGGCAAAGGCGCCCACCGGCCGGCTGCTGCCATCGCCGGCAGGGGCCTCGGCACGGCCTGACAGGTACAGGTCGGCATTGAACAGCGGGAAGGCGCCACGCTCGCTGGCCAGGTCGGCGCTGGCGCTGTAGGCGGCGTCGCGCATCACCGCCGAGATGCGGGCGGCCATGGCGCGGGCCGGCGCGGTGTCGTAGCGCAGGCCCAGCATCACCAGGGCGTCACCCAGGCCGGTGAAGCCCAGGCCCACACGCCGCTTGGCGCGGGCCTCGGCCTGCTGCTGCGGCAGCGGCCAGACGGTGACGTCGAGCACGTTGTCGAGCATGCGGGTGGCCACCGCGCACACCTGGGCAAAGCCGGCGTCGTCGAAGTCGGCGTCAGGCTCGAATGGGCGGTGCACGAAGTGGGTGAGGTCCACGCTGCCCAGGCAGCAGCAGCCGTAGGGCGGAAGTGGTTGCTCAGCGCACGGGTTCGTCGCCGCAATCGTCTCGCAGTAGCCCAGGTTGTTGTCGTTGTTGATGCGGTCGAGGAACAGCACGCCCGGCTCGGCATGGTCGTAGGTGCTGCGCATGATCAGGTCCCACAGCGTGCGGGCGCGCAGCGTGCGGTAGACCCACAGGCCGTCGGCGCGCTGCCTGGCACCCGCCGCTTTCAGGGTCGGGCTGGGCGGGGCCTTGTGCACCAGGGCGAAGTCGCTGTCGTCCTGCACGGCCTGCATGAAGGCATCGGTGATGCCCACCGAGATGTTGAAGTTGCGCAGGTCGCCTGAGTCCTTGGCGCGGATGAAGGTCTCGACATCGGGGTGGTCGCAGCGCAGCACCGCCATCTGCGCGCCGCGCCGGCTGCCGGCTGATTCCACCGTCTCGCAGCTGCGGTCGAACACCCGCATGTAGCTGACCGGGCCGCTGGCACTGCTTTGCGTGGGCGCCACCCAGGCGCCGGCCGGGCGGATGCGCGAGAAGTCATAGCCCACGCCGCCGCCACGGCGCATGGTCTCTGCCGCCTCGGTCAGCGCGGTGTAGATGCCGGCAAAGCCTTCTTCGGGCTGCGAGATCGAATCACCCACCGGCTGCACGAAGCAGTTGATCAGCGTGGCCGCCAGCGGCGTGCCGGCGGCCGAGTTGATGCGCCCGGCCGGCACGAAGCCGCGGCGCTGGGCGTCGAGGAACTTCGCCTCCCAGGCGGCGCGCTGGTCTGGTGCCTCGGCCTCGGCCAGTGCACGGGCCACGCGCCGGCGCACGTCGTCGACCGTGGTTTCGTCGCCCTTGGCGTACTTCTCGGCCAGCACCTCGGCGCTGATGGGCTGGGGCGGCAGGCTGGCGCCGCCGGGGCCAGCAGGTGCACCGGCTGCGGTGGCGCGGGTGCGGGTGGGGGTGGGGACGGATGTGGTGTTGCGCATCGGGGTGTCTTTCTGGGCCTGGCGTGCAGGCAGGCCCGCCAATGTGGGGGCAGGATGGTGGCCGGGGCTGAACGCGCCGCAAAGGCCACCGAAGCTGGTGGTTTATACAGTATCTCGCCGGCCCAGGCCAGGCCCGGGATGGCCGCCACAGCATGCACCGTCCCACGCCTGACAGCACGCGCCGGGGCCGGCCGGCACACTGGGCGCCATGCCTGCCGACCACATTGCACCCCCCGCCCACCCCTTCGACAGCGCCATCGCGCTGGCGCCCGCTGGCACCCATTTGTTCAACGGCGCCACCAGCCCGGCCTACTGGAACATGATCGGCCCGTTCGGCGGCCTCACCGCCGCCATGGCGCTGCAAGCGGTGCTGCAGCACCCCCAGTTGCTGGGTGAGCCGATCTCGCTGACCGTCAACTTCGCCGGGCCGGTGGCCCAGGGTCCGATCACCGCCCGCGCCCGGCCGGCGCGCACCAACCGCAGCACCCAGCACTGGTGGGTGGAATTGCTGCAGACCGGCGCCGACGGCACCGAGCAGGTCAGCACCACCGCCACCGTGGTGACCGCCGCCCGCCGCCCCACCTGGGGCGCCAGCGACACGCCCATGCCCGCCGTGCCGGCGCCCGAAACGCTGGCGCGGTCTGACCGCAGCGGCACCCCGGTGGCCTGGCTGGCCCGCTACGAGGTGCGCGCCATCCAGGGCGATATCCCGCAGCGCTGGGACGGCCAGGCCGCCGACGACAGCCTGAGCCGCTGGTGGCTGCGCGACGACCCGCCGCGGCCGCTGGACTTTGCGTCGCTGACCGCGATGGCCGATGTGTTCTTCCCCCGGGTGTGGCTCAAGCGCGCCAGCCGGGTGCCGGTGGGCACGGTGTCGATGACGGTGTACTTCCATGCCGATGGCGCACAGCTGACCGGCTGCGGCAGCGGCCACCTGCTGGCCGAGGCGCGGGCGCTGAACTTCCGCCACGGCTTCTTCGACCAGACCGGCCTGCTGTGGAACACCCAGGGCCAGCTGCTGTGCAGCACGCACCAGATCGTGTATTACAAGGAATGAGCGTCCCCATGCCCGACAGCCACCCCTTCAGCCTGGACGACCACGGCATCGCCACGCTGACGATTGCCGGCCGCAAGGCGCTGAACATCGTCGGCTCGCCCGAGATCACCACGCTGACCGCCGCGTTGCAGCAATTGGCCCACGACCCGCGGCTGCGCGTGCTGGTGCTGCGCGGCCGCGACGAGCGCGCCTGGATCGGCGGCGCCGACATCGCCGAGATGGCGCTGCTGACGCCCGACACCGCGCCGGCCTTCATCACCCGGCTGAAAGACCTGTGCGAGGCGCTGCGGCTGTTCCCGGTGCCGGTGATCGCGCGGCTGTCGGGCTGGTGCCTGGGCGGCGGGCTGGAAGCCGCACTGGCCTGCGACCTGCGCCTGGGCAGCAGCCAGTCCAGCTATGGCATGCCCGAGGTGAAGGTGGGCATCCCGTCGGTCATCCACGCGGCGATGCTGCCGCGCCGGGTGGGCATGGCGGTGGCCACCTGGCTGCTGCTGACCGGCGAGACCATCGGCGCCGACGAGGCCCTGCGCCTGGACCTGCTGCACCAGGTGCATGCGCCCGACGCGCTGGACGCCGCAGTGCACGCCACCGCGCGCCAGCTGGCCGCCCTGGGCACGCAGGTGCTGCGCCAGCAGAAGCGGCTGCTGCGCGACTGGGAGCGCCTGCCGCTGGACGCTGCCATTGCGCAGAGCGTGTCAGAGTTCGCCCGTGCCTTTGCCACCGGCGAGCCGCAACAGCACATGCAGGCGTTTCTGGACCGGCGGCGCTGAACCGGTTGCAGCACGCGCTGTGCGCGCACCCGTCGGGCGGTGCGTTGATGGCAACTGCACCACTGCTGTGCGGCTGGGACGCGCTGCGATGGCTGGTTTCCGGCGATCGAAATCCACAGAGCGCGTGGTGCTGTGGGCTCTTGTCGGTCATCCCCACAGTCCGCTGTGCGGCACATGCATGGAC
>JARXAJ010000291.1 GCA_029865965.1 Aquabacterium sp. | reverse complement strand
GCCAACAGCGCCGGCGTGCTGATCGCCATGCAGGCCAACCCGGGCCTGGAATACGCCCCCGGCAGCCTGCAGCGCCTGGGCTTCGACACGGTGATCGCCAAGATCACCGCCCGCACCATCGCCTACGGCAAGCCGGTGCTGCTGGCGCATGGCGACAGCCATTACTTCCGCGTCGACAAGCCGCTGGTGGACGCCGGCGTGTCGCTGGAGAACCTCACCCGGGTGGAGAACTTCGGCTCGCCCAATGTGCACTGGGTGGAAGTGTTCGTCGATGCGCGCGACCCCAACGTGTTCAGCGTGGTGCCGCGCATCGTGGCGGGCAACATCGTCACGCGCTGACCTGCGCCGCTGTACGCCGGGCGCCGGGTTAACCTCGGCACCGGTCCGCAACGGGCCGCGCCTCCAATGGGGGCGCGGCCCTTGTGCTTTCAGCCCCACCACCGCAGCCCCATGACCACCACCGTCTACGTCGCCCGCCGCATCGTCACCATGAACCCGGCGCAACCCGATGCCACCCATGTGGCGGTGCGCGACGGGCGCATCCTGGCCGTGGGCGACCTGGCGCGCATGGCCGCCTGGGGCGCCTACACGCTGGACACCAGCTTCGCCGACAAGGTGCTGCTGCCCGGCTTCGTGGAAGGCCACTGCCACCTGAAGGAAGGCGGCATGTGGGACATGCCCTACCTGGGCTGGTTCGACCGGCGCGACCCGCAGGGCCGGGTGTGGCCCGGCCTGCGCAGCATGGATGCGGTGGTGGCCCGGCTGGCCGAGATAGACGCGCAGATGGCCAGCACCGGCCAACCCGCCAGCGCGCCGCTGGTCACCTGGGGGTTCGACCCGATCTACTTTGGCGGCGAGCGCATGACCGTGGACCACCTCGACCGCGTGGGCGACGGGCAGCGCCCGGTCATCGTGGCCCATGCCAACGGCCACCTGCTCAATGCCAACAGCGCGATGCTGGCCATCGCCGGCGTCGATGCCGACACCGATGTGGAGGGCGTGGCCAAGTTCGACAGCGGCCCGCAGCAAGGCCAGCCCACCGGTGAACTGCAGGAGCCAGCGGCCATGTCACTGGTGCTGCGCCATGTCGGCAACGCCGGCCTGCTGGCGCCGCTGGACGACGCCGGACTGCAGGCCTTCGGCGCCATCTGCCGGCTGCAGGGCGTGACCACCGCCACCGACCTGGTCAACCGCCTGGGTGCGCGCGAACTGGCCGTCTTGCGCCGCAACACCGATGACGATGGCTTCCCGGTGCGCATCCTGCCGGCCTTCCAGGCCTTCCACGGCAGCCAGGGTGCGGCCGACGGCGCCGCCTATGTGCAGTCGCTGCTGCCCACTGGCACCGACAGGCTGCGCTTCGGCCTGGTGAAGATGATGCTCGACGGCTCGATCCAGGGCTATTCGGCCCGGCTGCGCTGGCCCGGCTATGTGAACGGCGCCCCCAACGGCATCTGGGTCACGGCGCCCAGCCAGTACGAGGCCGACTTCGAGGTCTACCACCGCGCCGGGCTGACCATCCACACCCACACCAACGGCGACGAAGCCAGCCTGGCCGCCATCGACGCGGTGCAGCGCGTGCTGGCCCGTGCGCCGCGCCCGGGCCACCGCCACACGCTGCAGCACGGCCAGATGATCGACCGACCGATGTTCGACCGCATGGCGCAGCTGGGCCTGTGCGCCAACCTGTTTGCCAACCACCTGTGGTACTGGGGCGACCAGCACCACGACATGACCATGGGCCCGGACCGCGCCCACCGGCTGGACGACTGCCGCGCCGCGCTGGACGCCGGCGTGCGCCTGGCCATCCACAGCGACGCGCCGGTGACGCCGCTGGCGCCGCTGTTCACCGCCTGGTGCGCGGCCAACCGCGTCACACCCAGCGGCCGGGTGCTGGGGCCCACGCAGCGGCTGCGGGTGGACGAGGCGCTGCACGCCATCACCCTGGGCCCGGCCTGGACGCTGGGGCTGGACCATGAGATCGGCAGCATCGAGGTGGGCAAACGCGCCGACTTCGCGGTGCTGCACGGCGACCCGCTGGCGGTGGACCCGATGGCGCTGAAGGACATCGCGGTGTGGGGCACGGTGCTGTCGGGCCGGGTCTTCCCGGCAGGCGGCTGACCGGCAGGCCCGCAGCCTTGCAGCGCATCCCCTTCACCGTCATCGGCGGCTTTCTGGGCGCCGGCAAGACCACGCTGCTCAACCGCTGGCTGGCCGCCGCTGCCAGCCAGCCGCAGGCGCCCCGGATCGCCGTGCTGGTGAATGACTTCGGCGCCATCAACATCGATGCCGCCCTGGTGCAGCAGGCCGGCAGCGACGCCATCGCGCTGAGCAACGGCTGCATCTGCTGTGCCATCGGCGACGACCTGTCGGCCGCGCTGCAGGCCCTGCTGCAGGCCAGCCCGCCGTTCGACGCGGTGGTGGTCGAGGCCAGCGGTGTGTCCGACCCCTGGCGCATTGCGCAATACGCGCTGGCCGAGCCCCGGCTGCAGTTGCAGGCGGTGCTGCTGCTGGTGGATGCCGCCGCACTGGCCGGCCACCTGGCCGACCCGCTGCTGACCGACACGCTGACCCGCCCGCTGGCCCATGCCGACCTGGTGGTGCTCAACCATGCCGACCGCGCCAGCGCCACCGCGCTGGACGCCGCCCGCGCCTGGGTGCAGGCCGACGCGGCGCAGCGCGGACAGCCGCCGGCGCCGATCTTGGCAGCAAGCCATGCCGACCTGCCGCTGGCCCTGCTGCATGACAGGCTGTACCAGCCGCATGGCGGCGGCCTGGCCAGCACGCGCGCCGCCGACCACGGCCGCCAGTTCCAGGCCTGGCAGCAGCAGCCGGCCGGCCTGTTCGATGAAGCCCGGCTGCGCGCCTGGCTGCGCGCCTTGCCGCCGGGTGTGCTGCGGCTGAAGGGCTGGCTGCCGGTGGCCGACCACCACGGGCTCAGCCTGCAATGGGCCGGCCGCCATGCCAGCCTGCGCCGGCTGGCCACGCTGCCGGCTGGCGGCGCGGCCCTGGTCGCCATCGGCCTGACCGGCCAGTTGCCGGTGGACCGCCTGGCTGCCGGCCTGGCGGCCTGCCTGGCGGAGCGTGCCGCCGAAGAAGACTGACAGGGCCACCGATCGGCGGAGCCACACACCTGGTGCAAGCCTGAGCACGCGCATCGGTGCCCAGGTCAGCAGCCTGCAGGGCCTGTTCATCAGTGAGGGCTAGAGCACCCGCATCGCCGAGCCGTTGCCCACCGAGCGCGACGCCCTGCTGCGCCAGGTGTTCGTCAGCCCAGACAAGCCTCCTGAAGCATGCTCAGGTCCGTTGGCGCGTGGATGCCGCCGCATGCAGGCCGACGTTTACACCATCAGGTCCTGGCGGGTCAGGCACGAATTGGCGCCATTTTGGCCCGCGGCTATACCTTGGGCGGTCAGAACGCGTGGCATCACAGCATTCTCAAGGTGTCCCAGAGCGGCAAACGATGTTCGAGAGTCACCTTTGCCAAGCTGTGCAGTTCCGCCAGATTCTCTGCGCTGTCTTGAATGGGTTTGGAATCTTTCAACATGCATCGCCCGCTTGCTTGCATGATGCCCCATACATGCTGCGCGAGCTGCAAAGCATCTCTCAACCCAGCGTTTTCAACCAGGACCAAGTACATCAAGAGCTCCGGATAGCCGACAGCCATGCCACTGCCAAACAGCGGTGATGCAAGCGCCTGAAAGTCATCGACATAACGCGCCTGACTGGCAATGAGGCGATTGAGTCTCTGGGCGGTTTCGACCGGGGCGCCAGGCTGCTGCGAAGGGTAGATGGCCGCCTGACCGCTTGCTGTCAATAGTGCTGCTACCTGCCACGCAGTGCCGGGTGGCAGCGCTTTCAATGCCGGCAGGCGGGATAGCTCAGCGAGGCTTGTCGAACCTTGGGCAATGGCGTCAACAATGGGTTGGAAAATATCCGGGCGCGCGTTGATCTCCGTCATGCCGATTTTAATTTTCAGATTGACGGAATTGCGTGGAACCAGCAGCAAAACGTTGAGCGTCTGCAGAGATTGTTTCTGTCGCATTGCTGGCATTGCACGCGCACCTCGGACAAAGACATCTTTGCGAAATGAGGTGTTTAAAAAATAGTCCTTCAGTGTTTCCCGAAACACGGCGTCGGCAATGCCATTCATCAGGTCCAGTTTATCGGGCGTGAAGAACAGCGCGGGATAAGCAAATGCCAGCTCGGCAGAGCCGACATAATCGAGTTTGGCTTGAGCGAGATCCCGCGCCACATCGGCAAAATACAGCGGCTGCCAATTCTTTGTAAGGTACTCATGCACCAAATAGTTGGCATTGCCACGCGCCAGCAGGTCCAAGCGCGTCCTCAATCCAGTGTTGGCTTTGAAATAGCCCGCCTGCGCTGCTTCGAGCTGGCGCACAAATGCAGCAGCAGATTTCATTTGGGCATCACTGCGCCCGGGTGCAAGTTCGGCATGCTCGACCAGCAGACGCTGCAAAGGCAAGGCCGCCGACCAACCCGGCATGGCGTTGTAGCTGACATACACCACCCCGCCTGGCTTGAGGTAGCGGGCGATGAACTGCACGATGTGCTGGCGGCTCTGTGCTGTTACCCAGGTGTAGATACCATGGAGGGTGATGAAGTCAAACTGCGGCAAATCAGGCACATGCCCTGTAGCCAAGTCCTCGAAGCTGTTTTCAATCAAGTGCAGGTTACCAATGCTGGCGGCGCTGGACATGTCGCGCGCGCCAGCAATGTGGGCCGGGTTGAAGTCTGCCGCATAAAATTCTCCCATCGGATTGGAAGCAGCAAGAATGATCGACGTCAAACCGCGGCCACAGCCCAGCTCAAAGTATGTATATGGCCGATCCGTGGCAATGGATTCGTATCCATTCAGGAGGCAAACAAGGTTGAGATAAGCCGGACTTTGCTCACGGTAAAAGCCGGCGGTGTACTCGATATCGGATGTGTAGCCAGCTGTCCAGTCCATTCAATTCTCCTGACGTTTAATTATAAATTCTGCAAAAACCACTGCAAGACGCTATACCACGGGTTGCCGACTGGCTTCCAAGCACACGGCAACTGCTTTGAGTTCTTCGTTCGACACAGCTCGGTCCATGGCGCATGCGCACCTCGTGCGTCGCAGTGCTGGTTACACACCGCCACGGCATGCACCACCCGGGCGCCTTCGCGCAGCAGGGCGTCCACATTGGCGGTGTGCTCGTTCCAGCGCAGGCAGGCGGCGCGCATCGGCCCGCCAGCAGCTGCAGGGTGACGACACGACCGCTGACGAGCAGCACGGCGGCACCGGCCCGGGCCCTGGAGACGCCCAGCCGTGCGCGGCTCATGGGAACGCTGGGCTGGCGAAGGGGGCCGTTGGCGGGCAAGGTTGTCTCCACGGTGGCAGACACGGTCAGTCACGCTTCAGACATCGGGCGGTTGCGGCCGCGCGCTGGCACAGCGGCAGGCCAGTGCTGCACCAAGTTTGGCGATGGTGAGGAATTGAAATCCCGGACCGCAGTTAGAGAAAATTGATCCACCATATTAACAGGAACACTTTACATTTTTTAATATTTTTATTTCTCTGTACTGTCCGGGCCCATCCGGCAGCAGCGGCTCGGGCCGCCAACATCCTTGTTCACCGCCCAGGTACTCCCCACCCGCGGCAGTTTGGCCGCGGCCAGCATCGAAGCCATGGTCGGCAGTGTGAGGGCGGCCATCGCCGAGCCGGTCTGGATCGACCACCTCGGGCTGCCGGCATGGCTGGCCTGCTGCCAGTCAGCGCACACCTGGTGCCGAACGTTGCGCCCAATCTCTGGACCACCCGCTTCACCCACGACGCAGCCGTGCTGGCTGCGGCCGACACCCATTTCGATGCGCCAGTCCGCTCTGCGCGCCTGGTGGCGCAGGCTTGAGTCTGGCTGCCGGGCGTACACACCGGACCGAGACCATCGCCTTGTCAGAGGGCGGGCCAGGTGCCGCCCAAGCGCCGCCCAAGTGCCGCGCGGCCGAGGACGCAACCACCAAGCACCGGGTCCTGATGGCCAGGCGCTTCAGCGCTTGAAGCTCAGCGGATGAAGCGCTGCACGTGGTCGGCGCCCAGGCCGATCGCTGCATAGTGCTTGCGGGCGTGTTCGATCTTGCTGAACACGTCTTCATAGCCCACCGCATTGCCGGCCGCGTCGATGTACACATAGCCGCCGGTGGCATGGAACAGGGTGATCATCTCCGGCACGTCGGGCGGCACGTACAGGGTGTGGATCTCGCCCGGGGGCTCGAAGGCATAGCTGCCTTCTTCGGCCACCCAATCGTGTTCCAAGTAGTACCAGCGGCCCTTCAGCACAAAGGCATGCACCGGCCCGGTGTGGCGGTGGCAGGACAGCACGCCCGCCTTGCGCACCCGCAGCAGGTTGACGAAATAGCCCTGGCTGACGTTGAGCATCAAAGGCTTGAACCACACGCCTTCGCTCTGCGGCACCCACAGGGCATCGTCCTGCAGGCTGTGGCCCAGGGCGCCAGCTTGCACCATCTCGGGCACCAGGCCGAAGGGCTGCCCGCCGGCAAAGGCGGCCGGGGCGTGGGGGTCGCGGGTGGGAGGCGGTGTCAGGTCCATGGTCGGCACGGTGGTGGTGAAGGGGCGACCAGATGCTATGCGCGGCCAGCCCGCGCCGCAGTCCGGTGGGCGTCAGCGGACAGCGCGACCCCGGCGCCAGCGATGGCCGGATCAAGCCCGACCAGACCATGCCCTGCAGCGGCCCAGCCAGGGCGCCTTGGTCGGCCAAGCCACCAAGACGGTCACCGGCCAGGTGACCGCCGCCAGGCTGGACAGCGCAGTGACTGCCCTGACCGCGCGCGCGATGGCGCAGCCGCCTTGCATCAGCGCGCCGGCTTCAGCGCCAACAACTGCGCGGCCGATTGCGTGAACGGGGTGTCCAGCGACGCCCCGGCGGCGTAGTTGTTCATCACGATCACCGCCCGGTTGGCCGCGGGGTCGATCTTGATGTGGGCGCTCATCAGGTCGGTCGAGCCGGTGAACTCGTGGGTCGTCTTGCCGCCCTGGGTCAGCACGCCCCAGCCCGGTGACAGTCCGAAATCGCTGCCGCTGATCTGGCCCAGTGCGGTGTGCAGCACCTGGTAAGTCTGCGCCGTGCGCAGAGTGGGCTTGCCCCGCAGCGCCTGCAGATGGATCTGTGCGTGGCGCGCATAGTCCGTGACGGGCATGCACAGCAGGCCGGCGGAATCGAGGTGGGCGGGCACCTGCAAGGCCAGCGGATCGTCCGGCGCCACGGCTTGGTACACGCCGGGTTCCGGTTGGGCATGGGCGGCAGGCTGATCCGGGCCCACGGTCTGCGGCAAACCGTACTGACCATGCAGGCCCAAGGGGCAGAGGACGGTGTCCTGGATGGTCTGCTGGAACGGGATTCCGCTCGCCCGCTCGGTGATCAATCCGGCCAGGATGTCGCTGGCATTGGCGTACTCGGTCGTGGTGCCTGGCGCATTGACCGGCGGCTGCGACAGCAGCCAGCAGGCAAACGCCAGCCGTTGTTCGGGCAGGGTTGACGCCGTCACAGGCACTGGTTCGAACGCCGACCTCTGCAGCATCGGCGCGAAGCCGGCACGAAAGGCGAGCAGTTCCAGCACCGTGCGCTGCCGGTACCCGGGCCGCATGGTGGCGGCCAACTCGGGGAAGAGCTTTTCCAGGCTATCGCTCCATCGCAATGTGCCGCGCTCGGCTTGCACGGGCACGGCCATCGCGGTCATCGACTTGCCGTTCGAACCCAGGTGCAGCCAGTGCTCAGGCGTCAGCGGCGCGGTGCCGGTGCTGACCGCCTTGCCGTCGGCCGCCACGACGATCTTGCCGTCGCTGATCACGCCGCCCGCCAAACCGGGCGCGCCGCCATGCTGCGCTGCGTGGATGGACTTGATCTGCCCGGGTTGCAATGCGGCCACGGGATCGGATGGCGTTGCGTCGTCCGCGCCACCGCAGGCGGACAACACGACGGTGCTGGCCAGGGCCAGCAAGACGGCCCGCCGGGCCGCCCAAAGATCAGACACATGCATGACAAGCGCCTGTTCGCCGCAATAGGCGCTTGCAGTCTGTGCAGCCCACGGCGGGATCGCGCTTGCGCCGATGGGCGCGGCGTCTTGCCCGGACAGTGTGCGCCTGGTAGGCCGGGTCGGCCAACCCGCCCGGTGAACCAAAGCAAGCTCAAAAGGGCCGGCAGCAGACCCACCATCAGCCAAGGTGCGGCAGGCGCCTTGCCGCGAGCGGATGCGCAGACGCAGAAGTAGAAGAGCGGCGCCAACAGCAGGAACACCCCGTCGAAGGCGTTGCCCAGCGCCAACCAGTTCTTCTGGGCCAGTCCCGCCGCCAGCACGTCACCGGCCATGCGCAAGGCGAACGACGCGCAGAGCGCGGCGAGGAACCCGTCAGTGGCCGATCGGGGGTTCTTCGCTGCCAAGGTCCACGCGAAGAACAGGCCCAGCGCGGCGCCGAAGCCGGCCAGGGAAACTCCCTGTGGTCATGGGGTGGTCGGCCAGCACGCCGAGGTCCGACGACTGACGCGCAGCATCCGCTCGGCCGATACCGCCGCTGGGCACCAGGTTCCATTCAAGGCACGCCGAGCGCAACTGTTCGGGGTTATGCCGCAGGCGACCGGCCTGCGGGTCTGCACGGCCTGCGCCCTGGTTACCCTGGGGGATGCCTGCCCGCCGATCAGGTCACGGCCGGTTTCAGGCCCGCCACCTGGCTCATGGGCACCGCGGTCGATGCCCTTGCCTGCGCCCGCAGGCGCGGCCAGGCCTGCAGCAGGGCTGTCAACGCCGCCAGTCGCGGCGCGGGCAGGGCCGCTGTGCCGGCGGGCCAGGCGGTCAGTTCGGAGTCGACCATCTGCACCGCGCTGACGGCTGGCAAGGGCAGCCCGCTGCGGATGAATTCATCAGTCTGCACCACCAGCACCAGGGCTTGCACGCGCGGGTTCAAGACCAAGGCGCGCGTGCGCGGACAAAGCCCCGGCTTGGGCATGGGCAACAACATGCCGCTGGCGTCGCAGCTGCGCCCGGCGTCGCTGAGGAAGGCCTGCTGGCCTGCTGCCACCAGCGCCTGCCAGCGTGCGCGCGCCACCGACCAAGCCGCCGGCCCGCCGACAAAGACTTCGACAGGCAGTGTGCCGTCACCGGGGACGAGGTCGGCCAAATAGGCCGGCAGGTGGCTGCGCGAGATCGCACCGCCGCCGAGCAGCGGCGCGAAATTGACCTCGTTGATGCGCGCGCCGTTTTGATGCCAGGCTTGGCCGATGTCGGGGCTGATGATGTCGATGCCGGCAATCTCCAGGCCAAACAGTTCGGCCGCGGCCAGCGCAGCGGCCAGGTTGTGCGGGTGGATGTGCGGCGTCACGTCCTCAAAGACACCGCCCCAGGCGGTGGATTCGATCGGCCGCAGCGCCACCCACTGGCCCGGCGGGGGCACGGCATCGGGCAACCAGCCAGCCGCTTGCAGCGTGGCCCGCGCCACAGCGTCCAGGGCCTGGATGGGTGAACGCTGCCAGGTCGGCAGCAGCCGTTGCTGTGCGCATTGCGCCGCCACCAGGGCGGCGATGCTGGAGACGCCGTCGCCCAACACCGACATCGGCATGCGCTTGACGGCATACAACAGACGCCCGCGGGTGACCACCAGGCGGTGGCAGGTGCCGGGAATCTGGCGTTCGACCAGCACGCTGCGGCCGGGCGATGCCAACAGCGCGGCATCAAAGGCCGCCACCACGCTGGCATCGTCGCGCAGGTTGACGGTCACGCCTTCGCCACGTTCGGCGTCCACCGGTTTCACGACCACCGGCCAGCCCAGGCGTTGTGCCGCCTGCAGGGCCGCCGCGCTGGTGGCGCACAGCACATGGTCGGGTGCGGGCAGACCGGCCTGGTGCAGCAGCGCCGCCGTCATGGCCTTGTTGGCGCATAACCGCGCGCCAAGGGCTGAGTCGCCCTTGGCGATGCTGCCCAACATCAAGCGCCCGTGGCAGCCCCAGCCCAGTTGGAACACCCCACTGCCCAGGTGCATGAAGGGGATGCCACGTTGATGCGCCACACGCAGCACCGGCAGCATCGACTTGCGGCTGCCCGCGAATGGCGCGAGCCGCGGTGCGACGTGCATTTCAGCCCAGGCGCAGAAACTGTCGATATGGCTGTCGTCCGGCGCATGGGTGCCGGCCCAAGTGGCGAGTTTCAAGGTCTCGCCCAGTGCCTGGCCGTAGCTGTCGTGTGCAAGGTGTTCAACGATGGCAAGGGAAACCTCGGCATCGAAGGTGGCCGGGCCCGGGGCCGCGCTGCCGCTGCCGCCCGCGCCGGACGCAACGGTCCCGCGCCGGGCCAGACTGAGCACCTGCGGCGCGTCAAACAAGGGCACGTTGAAGGCTTGCAGCATGCTGCGGAACAGCAGCAAGACGCTTTGCAGCCAAGCGCGCGCCTCGGACGCTTCACCCGTGGTCGTGGCTGGGCCCGAAGGTTCTTCGGCCACGTCGAACACCGCGCGCAGCCAGACCTGAAACTGCAGGTGCACGGCGGCCGACGGTGGCCGGAACTGCAGCTTCATGTACAGCGCCGGTTGGCGCCGGGTCGGAACGTCGTGCGCCATGTCGAGCGACCGTGGCGTCGACGGCGGGGCGCCATCGCCCTGCAAGGTCTGCGCGATGGCATCCATCAGGTCCGCGCGCCGCAGCTGGCTTGTTCGTTGCGCGGCAGGTGGTGCAGCACCAGCACGCGCTGCGGCGCGCGCGCACCCAGATGTTGGCGGGCATGGGCTTGCAGCTGCGCGGCGTCGGCCGTTGCGCCTGGATGCAGGGCCACGGCACAGACCGGCACCTCGTGCAGCACCGCATGCCGGGCAGTGGTGGCTGCGGCGTCGGCCGCGGCGGGGTGCAAGAACATCACCTGTTCAATCTCGGCCGGGGAGATGTTCATGCCGTCCATGATGGCCATGTCGTCAGCGCAGCCCCGATGGAAGCACAGAGCGTCGGCATTGGGCCGCCCCAGGTCACCGGGGTGGAACCAGCCGTCACGGAAGCTGCATGCCGTGGTGCTGTCGTCATCAACATGGTGGTGTGACCGGCATCCACCTGTGGCAATCCTGTCGCGCCATCCGCCATCACCCCTGGCGCCCTGCGCCAGCGGCCTGCTGCGCCCGGATGCGGGCGTTGACGTAGGCACCCTGCGGCACATGCAGCAGGTCGGCCACCCGCCACAGGACATGGCGCTCATGGTCGGCCAGGTGGCCGTCGGCATAGGCCACCTGCCACATCAGCTCGACCATGTGCAGCTTCTGCGCCATGTCGAAGCGGTCGTTGATCTGCGAGGTGAAGCCGAACAGATCGGTGGCCTGCTGCGCGGTGGCGGTGGCCAGCTCGGCCAGGCGCAGAGCCTCGTCGTCGGCCAGGTGGAAGACCTTGCGCAGGGCCGCCAGCACCGCCCGGCGCTCGGCCTCATGGAAGCTGGCATCGGCGCGCATCACCTCCACCAGCAGCACGGCGGTGGCCAGTTGCAGCGTGTGCTCCGCCGCCTGCGGCGGTGCGCCGCCGGCCGGCGGCAGCAGGCTGTCGAACAGGTCTTTCAGGGTCTTCCACATGCGTTGATCATGGCATGTCAGGGCGCTGTCTTGCTCACCCGCAACAAGGCCAGCGCCGCGCCGCCCAGCACCAGCATGAAACCCACCCAGTCGGTGGCCGACGGCCGGTCGCCCACCAGGGCCATGGCGCCCAGCACGCCCACCACCGGCACTGCCAGGGTGGTGAGCGACGACACCGTGGCCGTGGCCGATGCCAGCAGCCGGTACCACAGCACATAGGCCACGGCGGTGGCGATCAACACATGCCAGGCCAGCGCCACCTGCACCCGCAGCGGCCACACCGTGGGCAGGTGCTCGCCGGCCCCCAGGGCGGCCACCGTCGCCACGGCCGCGCCGATGCCCAGTTGCCAGGCGGTGAGCACGATGCGGTCGCCAGGCGGCGGCCAGCGCTTGGTGGCCACCGTGCCCAGCGCCCAGGCCAGGGCCGCGCCCAGTGGCAGCAGCAGGCCCCACAGAGGCGCGTTGGACGCACCCGCTGCCGCCGCGCCCAGCGCCTGCAGCACCGGCACGGCCAGCATCGCCACACCCAGGCCGCCCAGGCCCAGCGCCACCTGGCTGCGCCGGTCAGGCCGGTCGCCCAGCAGCCACCAGGCCAGGCCAGCCGACATCAGCGGCATGGTGAAGGTGAGCACCGCTGCACGTGAGGTGCTGGTGGTCAGCTGCGCAAACGCGGTGCAGATGTTGAACACCGCCACCGTCAGCAGCCCGCCCACCCAGATGGCCGGCCAGGCCGCGCGCTGCGGCCACAGCGGCGTGCGCCGCAGCAGCGCCAACCCGGCCAGCAACACCACGCCCAGGCCCAGGCCCAGCGCCCGGGCCGAGAACGGCGGGATCACCGTCAGCATGGTCTTGACCGCCGGCCAGTTCAGCCCCCAGGCGATGGCCAGCAGCGGCGGGATCAGCGCCGGGCGCAGCATGGGGGAAGCGAGGCTGTGGCAGGTGGGTATGGCATGGCACCATGCTGGCATGCGGGCTGCCCGCCCTGCGTGCCGCAGGCGACAGCAGGCCAGCGCCACAAGAGATCAAGGACACCTGCCCATGACCGCAGACACCGCCACCGCCGCACCGGCGCTGCGCCACTTCGATGACCTGCCCGGCCCGCGGGCCCTGCCCGTGGTGGGCAACCTGCTGCAGATCAAGCCCGACCGGCTGCATCTGCAGATGGAGCAGTGGTGCAAGCAGTACGGGCCGATCTTCAAGCTGCAGCTGGGGCCGCGCAAGGCGGTGGTGTTCGGCGACCACAGCCTGGTGCAGGCCACGCTGCGCGACCGGCCCGACGGCTTCCGCCGCACCAGCCGGCTGCGCGAGATCGTCGAAGAGATGGGCCTGCCGGTGGGTGTGTTCAACGCCACCGGCGAGACCTGGAAGGCCCAGCGCCGCATGGTGATGCACGGCTTCGACCCCGGCCATGTGCGGCGCTACTTCCCGTCGCTGCAGGGCGTGGCCCAGCGCCTGGTGGGGCGCTGGCAGAAGGCGGCCGCTGCGGGCAGCACCATCGACCTGCAGGCCGACCTGATGCGCTACACCGTCGACACCATCGCCGGCCTGGCCTTCGGTGCGGCGGTGAACACGCTGGAGACCGACGACGACGTGATCCAGAAGCACCTGGACACCATCTTCCCGGCCATCACCCGCCGGGTGTTTGCACCGCTGCCCACCTGGCGCTGGTTTCCGTCGCAGGCCGACCGCGACCTGCAGCGCAGCCTGGTGGAGGTGAATGCAGCGGTCAACCGCTTCATCACCGAGGCCCGCGCACGCCTGGAGGCCGAGCCCGGCCGGCGTGAGCAGCCGCAAAACCTGCTGGAGGCGATGATCACCGCCGCCGACCAGCCCGGCAGCGGCATCGACGACAGCCAGGTTGCCGGCAATGTGGTGACCATGCTGCTGGCCGGTGAAGACACCACCGCCAACACCATCGCCTGGATGATCCACCTGCTGTGGGCCCACCCGCTCACGCTGGCGCTGGCCACCGAAGAAGTGCGCCGCATCTGCGGCACCGAGGCGCTGCCCACGCTGGCCATGGTGGAACAGCTCGACTATGTGGAAGCCTGCTGTCACGAGACCATGCGCCTGAAGCCGGTGGCCCCGCTGATGCCGCAGCAGGCGCTGCGCGACAGCACGGTGGGCGGGGTGCAGATCACCGCCGGCATGATCGTCTTCGGCCTGATGCGGGTGGATTCGGTCAGTGATGTGCATGTGCCGCAGGCGGCCCGGTTCGACCCCCAGCGCTGGCTGGCTGTTGACGGAGCGCCGGGCAAACCCGGCCAGGTCGCCAGCGCCGCCAAGCGCATTTCGATGCCCTTCGGCGCCGGCCCGCGCATCTGCCCGGGCCGCTACCTGGCCATGCTGGAGATGAAGATGGCGATGGCGGTGCTGCTGCAGCATTTCGACATCGACGTGATCGACACCGCCGATGGCCAGCCGCCGGTGGAGCAGCTGAACTTCACGATGACGCCGGTGGGCTTGCGCATGCGGTTGCGGTCACGCACGCCATGACCGGGTGCACGGGCACATCCGTTTCACTGCAAGCCGGGCCGCAGAGCGCAGGCTGATCGCCGTCCCCGGATGGGCACACTCGCCGGATTCCTGGTGCCGTATGTCGTCGCGGCAGCGGCCTTTCCGGTTCTGCTGCGTAGCGGACGCTTCTTGTGGGTGGTGACCTGTGGAACCTGCGTCCTGATCGTGTCGTCTCCGTGGCTCGTGCCGGCTGACACACCGCTGGTCCGGTTCATCGCATCCATCTCTGCTGCTGTGGTGGCGATCAAGTTCATCGATGCATCCAAGGACGTGCAATTTGGCCGACCACCAACCTGGCGCGGCTTCGCAGACTTTCTTGCCCATCCGTTCACGCACGTCCGCCGCAGCCTGGTGCAGGAGCGGCGCCCCAGTCGGCGGGAGAGCCTTCTGACCGTCCTGGCCGCGTCCACCACCTGCGCGCTTGCCACTGCGCTGCTGTTGGTGCTGTTCCGGGTGGATTGGTCGGAGGTTCCGTTCTTGGTCGAGCATGCGAGCAAGGCCGTTGCGCTGATGCTCACGATCACTGCAGCGCTGGGCGCTGCTGCCGCACTCTGGCGCCTGGGTGGCGGCACCGCCCGCGACTACATGGACAAACCGTTCACCGCCAAGACACCGGCCGAGTTCTGGCGACGCTACAACCGCAACGTGCACCAGTTCTTCTGGCAAGACGTCTTCGATGGACGGCGCAGCCGGAGAGCGCCGATCCGGTCGATCCTGCTCGTCTTCGCCTTGTCCGCAGTGCTGCACGAGTTCATCTTCCTGGCCGCCATCGGCGAGGTCCAGGGCTATCAGACAGCGTTCTTCCTGCTGCAGGGTCTGGCTGCGGCCTCCACAGCGCGGCTCAAGGTGCAGGGCTGGCGCGTCATCCCCTGGACGGCCGGAACGCTTGTCTTCAACCTGCTCTCGTCCGTCCTCTTCTTCGCCAGCCTCCACCAAGTGGCCCCCATTTACGCGCAGGGTCTTCCGCCTTGGCTGCGCTGACGCCCGAGGCCGGTTGAGCCTGACGGGCTGAGAGCCTGTGCGTTTTTCGCGCATGCCCGCTCGACACGCCAAAACCGCCATGGCCGGATGCAGGTCGATGTACGTTTCGATGTACATTGAATTTCCGGCCGACAAGGGCATGACAAATGATCACGACCACGCTCACCGAACTGCGTAACCAGGCCAAGCACTATCTCGATCTGGTGGAGGCCGGCGAGACCGTGCGGGTGTTCCGCAACGGTAAGGCAGTGGCCGATCTGGCGCCGGTGCCGCCCGAGCTGCCTTCCTGGAAGCAGCGGCGTGCCCAGCCGTTGCGCGTCAGCGGTACGGAGATCGCCCGGATCATCATCGAAGAACGCGGCAGCTGATGCGTGTGTTCTTCGACACGTCGGCGTTTGCAAAGCGCTATGTCGAGGAAGCAGGCTCAGCACAGGTGCTGCATTGGTGTGACCAGGCCACCACCCTGGTGTTGTCGGTGATTGCGGTGCCCGAGCTGGTGTCGGCCTTGTGCCGACTGCGCCGCGAGGGCCGGCTGAGCGTTGCACAGTACGCGCAGCTTCGAGACGAACTGCTGGCCGACATCGCCGATGCGCTGATCTGCGACACCAGCCCGGCTGTGGTGGGGCATGCAGTCAGGGCCCTGGAAGCGCACCCATTGCGTGGCATGGATGCGATCCACATCGGTGCTGCCCTGCAGTCTGGCGCGCAGGCGTTCGTCACTGCAGACGGCCGCCAGGCACAGGCAGCACGCGGCATGGGGCTGCAGGTCGTACAGATCTGACACCGCCGCAGCCGCCGGCAGGTGCCAGGCGCGCAGCCCAAGCACGCTCCACAGGTCCGGAAACGGCCAGCCCGCGCGGCTGCGGGCAGGCAGCATCGGCCCATGCCTGCCACCCCCACCCCGCCTCCAACGTGACCGATCCCGCCCGCGCGGCACCGCCTGGCGCCGCCCTGCCCGCCCCGTTCCAGCGCCTGGCTGGCGCCAACCTGGCCGCCCAGGCGGCCGAGCAGATCAGCCTGGCCGCCGTGCCGATGGTGGCGGTGCTGGCGCTGCAGGCCGGGCCGGGCCAGATCGGCCTGCTGCACATGGTGCAGAGCCTGCCCTTCCTGCTGCTGGCCATTCCGCTGGGCTTGCTGGCCGACCGCCAGTCGCGCCGCCGGTTGATGGTGGTGGCCGAGGCGCTTCGGGCGCTGTCGCTGGCCGGGCTGCTGCTGGGCACGGCCAGCGGCCAGCTGTCGCTGCTGCTGCTGGGCGTGCTGGGCTTCATCGGCGCGGCCGGCACGGTGGGCTTCAGCGTGGCCGCACCGGCACTGGTGCCGGCCCTGGTGCCGCGTGACCAATTGGGCGCGGCCAACAGCCGGCTGGAGCTGGCACGCAGCATCGCCTATGCCGGCGGTCCGGCGTTGGCCGGCGCACTGGTGGGCTGGGTTGGCGGCGGCCTGGCGTTTGCACTCGCCACCGCCCTGTCGCTGGTGGCGGTGGGGCTGCTGGCGCGGCTGCCAGAGCCTGCACGCAGCCCCGCGCCACCA
>JARXAJ010000247.1 GCA_029865965.1 Aquabacterium sp. | reverse complement strand
GGGCGGGCGGGCTGGGCCACGGCCACATCGGGCGCTGGCGCGCGCGCCACCAGCGGCATGGCCGGGCCCGCCGACCAGCCGCGCGGCAGCAACGATTCCTTCGGATAACCGGCCAGGTCGAGCGTGGCCTGCCAGTCGGTGCCGAGGAAGCCACGCAGCGCCTGGCCGCCCACCATCAGCGCCGGCACGGTGCGGCCGTTGGTGATGCGCTGCAGCGCGGCGGTGTCGTCGTCGCTGCTGACCAGCCGTTCGGCGAACGGGATGCCGCGCTGCTGCAGCAATTGCCGGCCGCTTTCACAGGGCGGGCAGTCGGCGCTGGTGTAGAGCGTGACCGGGAAGCGCTCAGCCACGGTGCGCAACGCCAGCGGCAGCGGCGCACGGGCTGCAGTCGCAGCCGCCGCCTGGCGCATCGGCTGCACCTGGCCACCCGGCGGGGCGGTGACGGGCCGGTCGGTGTAAGTGACCCTGCCGTCGGGACCGACCACCTTGTACTGGGCCAGCGCAGGGCCGGCCGCGCCGATGGCCAAGCCGAACAGAAGAAGGGTTTGCAGCCGCATGGCGCCGAATCTAGCCGATCTGGGCACGCCGTGGCGGCCAGATCGGCAGGCCAGCCGTCAAGCCATGCCTTGATGCCGCAACAAGGCGTCGATGCGCGGCTCGCGGCCGCGGAAGGCCTTGAAACTGTCCATTGCCGGGCGGCTGCCACCGGCTTCCAGGATCTCGCGGCGGAAGCGCTGCCCAACCTCGGGGTTGAACACGCCCTGTTCCTCGAAGGCGGCAAAGGCATCGGCCGACAGCACCTCGGCCCATTTGTAGCTGTAGTAGCCGGCCGAATAACCGCCGGCAAAGATGTGCGAGAAGCTGTGCTGGAAGCGGTTGAACGCCGGCGGCGGGTTCACCGTCACCTCGGCGCGCACGCTGTCGACCACGGCCTGCACCTGGCCGGCCACGTCGGCCTCGGCATGCAGGCGCATGTCGATCAGGGCGAACTCGATCTGCCGCAGCGTCATCAGCCCGCTCTGGAAGTTCTTCGCCGCCAGCATGCGGTCGAACAGGTCGCGTGGCAGGGCGTCGCCGGTGTCGACATGGGCCGTCATGCGCGACAGCACTGCCCATTCCCAGCAAAAGTTCTCCATGAACTGGCTGGGCAGTTCCACCGCGTCCCACTCCACGCCGGAGATGCCGGCCACCGCCAGTTCGTCCACCTGGGTCAGCATGTGGTGCAAGCCATGGCCGAACTCATGGAACAGGGTGATCACGTCGTCATGGGTCAGCAGCGCCGGTTTGTCGCCCACCGGGGCGGCGAAGTTGCACACCAGCTGCGCCACCGGCGTCTGCAGGCCCTGGCCGTCGGGCCGTTGCCAGCGGCCGCGCACCACGTCCATCCAGGCGCCGGGCCGCTTGCCCGGGCGGGCATAGGGGTCGAGGTAGAACTGGCCGACCAGTTGCGGCGCTGCGTCACCGGTACCGGCACGCTCGATGCGGTAGAAGCGCACGCTGGGGTGCCACACCTCGGCTGCATCGGGCCGGATGCGCACGTCGAACAGGGTCTCGATGATGTGGAACAGGCCGTCGAGCACCTTGGGTTCGGTGAAGTACTGCTTCACGGCCTGTTCGCTGAAGGCGTAGCGTGCTTCCTTCAGCTTCTCGGCGGCATAGGCCTGGTCCCAGGTCTGCAGGTCCTGCAGGCCCAGGTGTTCGGCGGCAAACGCCCGCAGCTCGGCCAGGTCGCGCTCGGCATGCGGACGGGCGCGCTGTGCCAGGTCACGCAGAAAGCCCATCACCTGCTCGGGCGATTCGGCCATCTTGGGCACCAGCGACAGGTGGGCATAGCTGTGCTGGCCCAGCAGCGCAGCTTCTTCCTGGCGCAGCTGCAACAGCTCGGTCATCAGCGGGCCGTTGTCCAGCGTGGCCGGGCCCAGCTCGCTGGCGCGGGTGGCATAGGCCCGGTAGAGCTGTTCGCGCAGGGCGCGGTCGCTGGCGTACTGCATCACCGGCAGGTAGACGGGCATGTGCAGGCTGAGCTTGTGGCCGGTTTCGCCAGCCGCCGCAGCGGCCTCGCCCGTCTGCTGCACCACGTCGGCGGGCACGCCGGCCAGGCGCTCGGTGGGCACGGTCAGGGTGTAGCCGTCGGTGGCGTCCAGCACATGCTCGCTGTACTGCTGGGCCAGCTCGGCGCTGCGCTCCTGGATGGCGGCGAAGCGGGTGCGGGCATCGCCCTGCAGCTCGGCACCCGACAGCACGAAGTCGCGGATCGCGTGGTCCAGCGCCTGGCGGCGGGCTGGCGCAAGCACCGCGCCGCTGGTGGCCACCGCCTTGTACTTGGCATACAACCGCTCATCGGCGCCCAGCCGGGTGTGGAACTCGGTCACCCGGGCCAGGTTGGCGTTGTAGGCCTCGCGCAGCTCGGGCGTGTTGGCCACGGCGTTGAGGTGGTTGACCGCCGCCCAGGCGCGCGACAGCCGCTCCAGCGGCACGTCCAGCACCGCCGACAGCGCGTCGTAGTCGGCCGGCACGGCGGCGCTGACGGCGCGCTCGAGCGCGGCATCAGCCTCGGGCAGCAGCACGTCCAGTGCCGGGGTCAGGTGCTCGGGCCGGATGGCGGCAAATTCAGGCAGCGGGGCGGGGGAGAGCAGGGGGTTGTGCATGGTGTGGTTTTCTTCCGGTGCGCCGGTTGCGCCCAGGGTCAGATGGTGGTGCGTTCGGCGGATTCCAGGGTGTTGACCAGCAACATCGTGATCGTCATCGGGCCCACGCCACCAGGCACCGGTGTGATCCAGCCGGCCAGCGGGCTGACGCCGGCAAAGTCGACATCGCCGCAGAGCTTGCCGTCGTCATTGCGGTTCATGCCCACATCGATGATGACCGCGCCAGGCTTGACCATGTCGGCAGTGACGGTGTTGCGCCGGCCCACTGCCGCCACCACCACATCAGCCTGTCGTGTGTGCACGCCCAGGTCGGGCGTGGCACTGTGGCAGATGGTGACGGTGGCATGGGCCTGCAGCAGCAGCAGCGCCATCGGCTTGCCCACGGTGTTGCTGCGGCCGATCACCACCGCATGCTTGCCGCGCAGATCGATGCCGGTGGACTCGATCAGCTTCATGCAGCCGAACGGGGTGCAGGGGCGGAAGCCCGGCAGGCCGGCCATCAGGTCGCCGGCACTCTGCACCGAGTAGCCATCCACATCCTTGGCGGTGCTGATGGTCTCGATCACCCGCTGGGGGTTGATGTGCCGGGGTAGCGGCATCTGCACCAGGATGCCGTGGATCGCCGGGTCGGCGTTCAGCGCGCGGATGCGGGCCAGCAGGTCGGCCTCGGACAGGCTGGCGTCGTACCGCTCCAGCACCGAATGCAGGCCGGCCTCGGCGCAGGCCTTGACCTTGTTGCGCACATACACCGCCGATGCCGGGTCGTCGCCCACCAGGACGACGGCCAGGCCGGGCTTGATGCCGCGGGCGGCGAGGGCGGCGGTGCGGCGGGCCACGTCGGCGCGGATGCGCTGTGACAGCGCCGTGCCGCTGATCAATTGGGCTGGCATGGGCAGTGAGCCTTTCAGAAACAAAGCAGGCCGCTGGGTGGCAGCGGCCTGTTGTCGTGCGGGTGGCGCGGTACCTGGCCTGGGGGTTGGTCAGGCCTTGGCGGCCGTGCCGGCAGTGCTGTTCGCGCCCAACGCGATCTTCAGCAGGTCGGCCACGGTGTTGGCGTTCAACTTCTCCATGATGTTGGCGCGGTGCGCCTCCACCGTCTTGATGCTGATGCCCAGGTCGTCGGCAATCTGCTTGTTCAGCCGGCCGGCGACGATGCGCTCAAGCACCTGTGCCTCACGGGTGGTCAGGCGGCTCAGCAAGGCGTCGCGGCTGGCCTGCTCCTGGTGCTGGCTGAAGGCGCTGCGGGCCTGGTCCAGCATGCGTTCGACCAGGCCGATCAGCTCGTCTTCCTTGAAGGGCTTCTCGATGAAGTCCATCGCGCCCTTCTTCATCGTGGTGACAGCCATCGGCACATCGCCATGGCCGGTGATGAAGACCACCGGCAGCGGGCTCTTGCGCTCGAGCAGGCGGTCTTGCAGTTCGAGCCCGCTCATGCCGTCCATGCGGATGTCGGCGATCAGGCAGGCCACCTCGCGTGGGTCGAAGCGGGACAGGAAGGATTCGGCCGAATCAAAGCACTTGACGCGGTAGTCCTTGCCCTCGAGCAGCCACTGCAGGGAGTCACGCACTGCCTCGTCGTCGTCGACAACATAGACCGTGCCCTTCTTGGGAATCAGGCTCATGGGGTGGTTTTGGCTGTGGCCGGTTTGTCGACGGGGAGGTCGGCAGAGTGGGGGACAGTCGGCGCCGTGTCATCGGGAGGATGGAACAGCGCTGTCTCATCGTGCCGTGCGGTGGTTTCAACGGGCAGGGTGAAGGCGAACAAACATCCTGTCACGATCGTGCCATTGTAGAGGTTTTGCGCCTTGATCCGGCCCCGGTGGCTCTCCACGATCGACCGGCACAGCGACAGTCCGATGCCCATGCCTTCGGCCTTGGTCGAGAAGAAGGCCTCGTACAGCCGGGCGATCACTTCGTCGGCCAGGCCAGGCCCCTGGTCGGTGACGGAGAACTCGATCACGCCGCCTGCGTCGGGCGTGTGGCGGGGAATCACCCGCAACTCGATGTGGCGGCGCTTGGGCGGCAAGCCGGCAGAGTCGATCGCCTCGGCGGCGTTCTTCAGCAGGTTCAGCAACACCTGCTCGATCAGGATCGGGTCGCAATGCAGGTCGGGCAGGCGCTGGGCCACGTAGTGGTGGATGGCCACATTGCGCCGGCGCAGCTCGATGCTGGCCAGGTCCACCGCCTCTTCCACGATGGCTTTGGCGGACGCAGTCTGGCGCTGTGGCTCGCTTTTTTTCACGAAGGCGCGGATGCGGTGGATGATCTGACCGGCGCGCTCGGCCTGGCGCGCGGTCTTGCCCAGCGCTGCCAGCAGCGCATCGCGGTCGATGGTGTCGGCTTTCACCCGGCTGACCATGCCGTTGCAGTAGTTGGTGATGGCCGTCAGCGGCTGGTTCAGCTCATGCGCCACCGAACTGGCCATCTCGCCCATGGTGATCAGCCGGCTGCTGACCTGGGCCTTCTCGGCCTGTTGGGCGGCCAGCTCTTCGGCGCGGCGGCGGGCGGTCACATCGGTGGCGATCAGCATCTGCGCCAGGCGGCCGTCGGTCCATTGCAGATAGCGCGCGCGCACGTCGAACCACTTGTCGAGCTGGGCGGCATACACCTCGCGCGGGTTGGCCCCCTGGCCCGCCAGTTCCTGCGTCGGGATGCCCGACAGGCCGTCTTCATCGTCGTGCCCGCTCAGGTCGGCCGCCAGTTCGCCGGGCAGGCTGGGCTGGGCGCCGCTGGCCAGCAGCGCATGGCCGCGGGCGTCGGCGCCGAACCACAGCCGGTAGCTGCGGTTGGCAAACAGCAGTTCGCCCTGCTGCACACTGAGCACCGACACCGCCGCCTCCAGACCTTCCAGCACGGTGGTGAACCGTTCGTGGCTGGCCGACAGCTGGTCGCGGATGCGCTTGGCCTCGGTGATGTTGGTCATGCTGGTCATCCAGCCCGTCTGGTGGCCACGGGCATCGACCAGCGGCGACACATACATGCGCGCGTCGAACAGCGTGCCGTTCTTGCGCATCACCTTCACCTCGATGCCGCCGGCCGGGCTGCGACCCTGCAGTTCCTGCTGCAGCAGGCGGGTGTTCTCGTCGATGCGGTCGGCCGGCCAGTAAGGATAGGGCGGCAGGCGGCCGATCAGTTCATGCTCGCTGAAGCCGGTCATCGCGCAGAACGCCGGGTTGACATAGCTGACGCGGCCTTCGATGTCCATGGCGCGCATGCCGGTGAGCATGGAGTTCTCCATCGCCCGGCGAAAGTTGGTCTCCTGCACCAGCGCACCCTGGATCTGGCCGCGCCGGCGCACATGGCGGAAAGTGCCCAGCAACATCCACAGTGTCAGCACCGACAAGGCCACCACCATCCAGAACAGGGTGTTGCCGATCAGGCCGACCGACATGCGGTAGCCGCTGCCGCGCAGCACCAGGCCGTTGGCGGCCGGGGCCAGCGGCACGTCGTGCAGGATGGCGGCGCGCTGCTGCTCCTCACCGGGCATCTGCAGCACGCTGCTGGCGATGGTCTGCTCGCGGTCATTGATCACCGCAACAGCGTGGCGGCGTGTCACCTCGGTCGGGACGAAGTGGCGCAGCAGCACGTCGATGCTGTAGTCGGCCACCAGCACGCCGTTGAACTGGCCGCGGGTCAGCATCGGCACATGCACCTGGAACACCTGGGAGCCGTGGCGGTCCTTGAACACCCGGCTGTAGATTGGCTGGCGCAGGTCGCGCGCAGCGATGAAAGCCCATTCGGTCTCGGTGCGCCCGGGGGAACGGGCGGGCGGGGTCAGCTCAGTTGCCGGCTGCTCCTCGTGGTCGGACTGGGCTGAATGGCGGGCGCGCGTGCCCTGGTCGGCAGACAGCCACTGGAACTGCGTGATTTCTGGCCGGTCGTTCATGAACGTGGTGGCCTGGGGCGTGAAGTCGCTGGCGTCCACTTCACGCGTGACCAGTTCCCGCGCCATGCGGACCAGTTGCTCCTGGTTCTCGATCAGGCGCAGACGGATCTGCTGTTGGGCGATCTCGGTGTCGCGCTTGACCGACTCGGTCTCGCGGTCGATCTCTTCATTACGCAGGTACCAGAAGGCCGAAATGATCGCGGCCAGAAACAGCAGCACCGACGCCAGCGGTGCCAGCGTGGCGAAGCGGTCTTGTTGGGATGGCGACTGGCGGCGCCACCAGCGGCCCAGCAGACGGCGTTGGCCCGTGGCAGGTGCGGGTGCGGGCGAGTTCGGGGCGGGCATGGCCGGGATTATCCCGAGCGCAAGCCGGCTTCCTGTCGCGCAGGCTGCGAAAGTGATGGTCGTTGTGGGTTCCCACAATATGAAATCAACTCGCACTATTTGAAAATACGCTGGCTTTGTGCAACACTGCCCGCCGTTCGAGACCACCCCACAGCCCCGGATCGAGGAGACAACCGATGTCCGCCATGCCCAACAACCCGTCCGCCACCACCGCCTTCGACAGCGACGCCCAGGAGACCCGTGAATGGCTGGAGGCGCTGGACGCCGTGATCAGCGCCGAGGGCCCGGAGCGTGCCCACTTCCTGCTGGAAAAGCTGATCGAGGAAGCCCGGCACAACGGCATCGACCGGCCGTTCTCGGCGACCACGCCCTATATCAACACCATCGAGCCGGTCGACGAGGAACGTAGCCCCGGCAACCTGGAGATCGAAGGCCGCCTGCGTGCCTACATGCGCTGGAACGCCATGGCCATGGTCGTCAAGGCCAACCGGCATGACCCGGCCGATGGCGGCGACCTGGGCGGGCACATCAGCAGCTTCCAGAGCGTGGCGCACATGTTTGCCGCCGGCTTCAACCATTTCTGGCGTGCCGACGACACCGACAAGGGCGGCACCCATGGTGGCGACCTGCTCTACATCCAGGGCCATTCGGCGCCAGGCATCTATGCCCGCGCCTTCATGGAAGGCCGGCTGACTGAGGAGCAGTTGCTGAACTTCCGCCAGGAAGTCGATGGCAAGGGCCTCAGCAGCTACCCCCATCCGAAGCTGATGCCCGACTTCTGGCAGTTCCCCACGGTCAGCATGGGGCTGGGCCCGATCATGGCGATCTACCAGGCGCGGTTCCTGAAGTACCTGCATGCGCGGGGCATCGCCGACACCAGCCAACGCAAGGTGTGGGTGTTCTGCGGTGACGGCGAGATGGACGAACCCGAGAGTCTGGGCGCCATCGGCCTGGCCGCGCGCGAGAAGCTCGACAACCTGGTGTTCGTCGTCAACTGCAACCTGCAGCGGCTGGACGGCCCGGTGCGTGGCAACGGCAAGATCATCCAGGAACTGGAGGGCGAGTTCCGTGGCTCGGGCTGGAACGTGATCAAGCTCTTGTGGGGCAAGCAGTGGGACGAACTGCTGGCGCGCGACAAGGACGGCGCGCTGCGCAAGATCATGCTCGACACGCTGGACGGCGACTACCAGGCCTTCAAGGCCAACGATGGCGCCTTCGTGCGCAAGCATTTCTTCGGCCGTGACCCGCGCACGCTGGAGATGGTGGCCAAGATGAGCGACAACCAGGTGTGGAACCTGCGGCGCGGCGGCCACGATGCCAGCAAGGTGTACGCCGCCTTCCATGCCGCCAACAACAACACCCAGGGTCAGCCCACGGTGCTGCTGGTCAAGACGGTCAAGGGTTACGGCATGGGCCGTGCCGGCGAGGGCAAGAACACCGCCCACCAGACCAAGAAGCTGACCGACGACGACATCCGTTACTTCCGCGACCGCTTCAACATCCCCATCCCCGACAGCGAGTTGCCAAAGATCCCGTTCTACAGGCCGGCGGCCGACACGCCGGAGATGAAGTACCTGCATGAGCGCCGCCAAAAGCTGGGCGGCTACCTGCCGCACCGCCGCACCAAGAGCGACGAGAGCTTCACCGTGCCGTCGCTCGACACCTTCAAGGCCGTGCTGGAGGCCACGCCGGCCGGCCGCGAAATCAGCACGACGCAGGCCTATGTGCGCTTCCTGACCCAGTTGCTGCGCGACAAGGCGCTGGGCCCGCGCACCGTGCCCATCCTGGTGGACGAAGCCCGCACCTTCGGCATGGAGGGCCTGTTCCGCCAGATCGGCATCTACAACCCGCTGGGCCAGAACTACACGCCGGTCGACAAGGACCAGGTGATGTACTACCGCGAGGCCACCGACGGCCAGATCCTGCAGGAGGGCATCAACGAGGCCGGTGGCATGTGCAGCTGGATCGCCGCGGCGACCAGCTACAGCACCAACAACCGCATCATGGTGCCGTTCTACGTGTACTACTCGATGTTCGGCTTCCAGCGCATCGGCGACCTGGCCTGGGCGGCGGGCGACATGCAGGCGCGCGGCTTCCTGCTGGGCGGCACCAGCGGGCGCACCACGCTCAACGGCGAAGGCCTGCAGCACGAAGACGGCCACAGCCACATCCTGGCCGGCACGATCCCGAACTGCATCAGCTACGACCCGACCTATGCGCATGAAGTGGGCGTGATCATCCACCATGGCCTCAAGCGCATGGTCGAGAAGCAGGAGAACGTCTATTACTACATCACCCTGCTCAACGAGAACTACCCGATGCCGGGCCTTCAAGCCGGCACCGAGGAGCAGATCATCAAGGGCATGTACCTGCTGGAAGACGCGGTGGCGACTGCCGGGGCGCCGCAGGTAAACCTGCTGGGATCGGGCACGATCCTGCGTGAATCGATCGCCGCACGCCAGCTGCTGGCCATGGACTGGGGCGTGGCCGCCAGGGTCTGGAGCTGCCCCAGCTTCAACGAGCTGGCCCGCGACGGCCAGGACACCGAGCGCTGGAACCTGCTGCACCCCACCGAGACGCCGCGTGTGCCCTTTGTCGCGCAACAGCTGGCCGGCCATGCGGGCCCGGTGGTCTGCTCGACCGACTACATCAAGGTGTATGGCGAGCAGATCCGCGCCTACATCCCCAAGGGCACTACCTACAAGGTGCTGGGCACCGACGGCTTCGGCCGCAGCGACTTCCGCAGCAAGCTGCGCGAGCACTTCGAGATCAACCGCCACTACATCGTGGTGGCCGCGCTCAAGACCCTGGCCGACGACGGCAAGCTGCCGGCAGCCAAGGTGGCCGAGGCGATCCAGAAGTACGGCCTCAACGTCGACAAGATCAACCCGCTGTACGCCTGACGCACCGGCAACCGGAGACATTCAACATGGCATTGGTCAACGTCAAGGTCCCCGACATCGGGGACTTCAAGGATGTGGCAGTGATTGAGCTGATGGTGGCGGTGGGTGACACCATCGTCGTCGATCAGAGCCTGGTGACGGTGGAGAGCGACAAGGCGTCGATGGAGATCCCGTCGTCGCACGCCGGGGTTGTCCAGTCGATCCAGGTCGCCATCGGCGACAAGGTCAACGAGGGCACGTTGCTGGTGGTGGTGGAGGCCGCGGGCGCTGCGGCTTCGCCGGCAGCCGCAACGGCGCCTGTGCCTGAACCGGCAGCGGCAGCGCCGGTCACTGCCGCCGCCGCGCCCGCGCCAGCTGCGCCTCGCTGAAGCGCCCCGCAAACGCCAGCACAAACGTCTGCTCCACCTTGGTCGCCAACAGCG
>JARXAJ010000211.1 GCA_029865965.1 Aquabacterium sp. | reverse complement strand
GGCCGAAATGGACACCGGCTTCCAGCATTTCACGCATGGTCACGGACATGTTGTCACTCCGAAGGTTGGGTCTAGAATCCGGCGCGAATCGACGCTGGTGGCAACCCTTTTTCAAGGGTGCTGGATCACCTGGATTACGGGCTGTTGTTGCAACCGCTGCAGAAGCTGCAGTTGGAACATTCAGACCTGAAATCCGCGTCGACACCTTGCGGCAGCCGGTTCGCTGATGTGTCTGCCCAAGCGGGCACGCTGCAAAGCATGACCTCACTCAGGTAAACCCAAAGATTCTAGCACCCGGCCACATGCAAACCGCACCTGCCATACCCGCCCGGTTCACGGCTGAACTGCGCGACCTGACCGACGCCGCCCGCGCCGTGGCCGCCGGCCAGGTCAGCGCCGGCGCACTGCTGCAAGACAGCCTGGCTGCAGCCGACAGCCACGCCTGCGCCCGGGTCTACCTGCGCCGCTTCGATGCCCAGGCGCGCCTGGCAGCCACCTCCATGGACGTGGCGCGCGCTGCCGGCATGCCGCTGCCGGCGCTGGCTGGCCTGGCGGTGTCGATCAAGGACCTGTTCGACGTGGCCGGCTGGCCAACCACCGCTGCGTCCCGTTCGCTGGGAGACGCCCCACCTGCGCTGGCTGACTGCCCGGCCGTGGCGCGGCTGCGCGCGGCCGGCGCCGCACTGACCGGCCACACGAACCTGAGCGAGTTCGCCTATTCCGGCGTGGGCATCAATCCGCACCACGGCACGCCGGTCAACCCGGTCACCGCCGCCATCAACCCGACGCCGCGCATCCCCGGCGGCAGCACCTCGGGCGGCGCGGTCAGTGTGGCCACTGGCGCCGCCTGGGCGGCCCTGGGGTCGGACACCGGCGGCTCGATCCGCATCCCCGCCGCCCTGCAGGGCCTGGTGGGCTTCAAGAACACACAGCGGCTGACGCCACTGCAGGGCGCGGTGCCGCTGTCGTCCACGCTGGACACGGCCTGCGCCATCACCCGCAGCGTGCGCGATGCAGTGCTGGTGCACGGCATCCTGGCCGCGCGCACCCCTGCGCCGCTGGCCAAACCGGTGCATGCGCTGCGCCTGGCAGTGCCGCAGACGCTGATGCTCGACGGGCTGGATGCCGACGTCGCGCGCGCCTTCGACCGCACGCTGGACGTGCTGCGTGCCGGCGGCGCACTGATCGAAGACCTGCCGCTGGGCACACTGGCCGATCTGGCCGGCTTGCAGGCCAATGGCGGCTTCACTGCGGCCGAAAGCTGGGCCTGGCACCGCGCCCGGCTGACGGTGCTGGAGGCCGAGTACGACCCGCGTGTGGCCCAGCGCATCCGCCGCGGCGAGGCCATCAGCGCCGCCGATTACATCGACCTGCTGCACGCGCGCACGGCCTGGATCGCACGGGTGCAGGCCGAGCTGCAGGGTTTCGATGCGGTGCTGGCCCCCACGGTGCCGATGGTGGCCCCGGCCATCGCGCCGCTGCTCAGCAGCGACAGCCGCTTCTTCGCCATCAACGCGATGCTGCTGCGCAACGCGTCGGTGGTGAACATGCTTGACGGCTGCGCCCTGTCCATCCCCTGCCACCAGCCGGGGCAGATGCCGGTGGGCCTGATGGTGTGGGGGCCGGCCATGGCCGATGACACGGTGCTGGGCGTGGGGCTGACGATCGAAGCAGCCCTGGCTGCCGGCGGATCGCCCGCGCGGGACCGCTGACATGCGGGCCCATCGCCCTGCCCGGGTGCTGTGCATGCACTGCGCCTGCCGCCACCGCCAAATGACCGGGCGGCCCTGAGGTGCGGGTGGCCGTGATTGGCGCCGGCATCGTCGGCGTCACGACAGCGTTCGAGCTGGCGCAAGACGGCCATGCCGTCACCGTGTTCGAGCGCCGCAGCAGCGTGGCCGAGGAGACCAGCTTCGCCAATGCCGGCGTGGTGGCGCCGGGCTATGTCACGCCCTGGGCTGCACCCGGCATGCCGGCCAAGGTGCTCAGGCACCTGCTCAGCCGCCATGCGCCGGTGCGTCTTGCCTGGCCGATGGCGCCCGGCCAGCTGGGATGGTTGTGGCGCTGGTGGCGGGCCTGCCGGGCACCGGTGTTCGCGGCCAACCGGGCGCAGATGTACCGCCTGGCACGCTACAGCCAGCAACATCTGCATGCCCTGACCCAGCAGTTGAAGCTGGGCCATGAGCAGGCCAGCGGCTACCTGGTGCTGCTGCGCACCGCGCAAGAACTGGCGGGCGCACGCGGCAGCCTGCGGCTGCTGGCCGAACTGGGCGTGGACTTCCACCTGGTGGACCCGACGCGGGCGCGCCAGGTCGAGCCGGGGCTCAATCCGTCTGCGCCGCTTCATGCGGCCGTGCACCTGCCCAGCGACGAAGTGGGCAACTGCCGCCAGTTCGCCCAGGCCATGCGGGCCGAGGCACAGCGGCTGGGCACGGTGTTCCAGTTCCAGCGTGCGGTGCTGGCCGTGTCGGCCGGCGCCGCGCCGGTGGTGAAGCACCGCAGCGCCGGCGGCACCGGGCCGGCGCAGAGCGACAGCTTCGACGCAGTGGTGGTGTGTGCCGCCCTGGGCTCGGCCGCCCTGCTGCGGCCGCTGGGCCTGCGCCTGCCGCTGCTGGCGGTGCATGGCTTCTCGCTGACCGCGCCGCTGCGCGTGGTCGAGGGCCATCCGCACCTGGGACCGCAGGCGGGGGTGATGGACGAGAAGTTCAAGGTGGCGATCAGCCGCCTGGGCCAGCGGGTGCGGGTGGCCGGCAGCGCCGAGTTGGGTGGCCGGCTGGCCAGCATGGCCCCTGCGGCGCTGAACACCCTGCACAAGGTGCTGGACGACTGGTACCCGGGCAGTGCACATGTGGCCCAGGCCCAGCACTGGAAAGGCGCGCGGCCGATGCTGCCCGACGGCCCGCCGGTGCTGGGCGCCAGCGGCGCACCGGGCGTGTGGCTGAACCTGGGCCACGGCTCCAGCGGCTGGGCCTTGTCTTGCGGGTCAGCGCGGGTGCTGGCCGACAAGCTGGCCGGCCGCGCACCGGCCATCGACGTCAGCGGGCTGGACGTGGCGCGCCTGGCCCGCTAGCACCGCTGCGGGCGGCCCACTGCCGCAGCAGCACCGGCGCGGCCACCGCCAGACCCACCAGCCCGCTGGTGAGGCCGGGCGCCACCATCAGCAGCGCGCCCAGGCCGCACAGCAGCTGCTCCCAGCGCTTCATCTCGACGAACAGGAACTTCGACAGCGCCGCCGCCAGCAGCGTGATGCCGGCGATGCAGCCGACGAAGGTGATGATGAAGTCGGGCCAGGTGAAGCCCTTGGCCACCAGCAGCAGCGACGGCGAGAACACGAAGACGAAGGGCACCAGGGCCTTGGCCAGCCCCAGGCGGAAGGCCATGTTGCCGGTCTTGAACGGGTCACTGCCCGCCATGCCCGCCGCCGCATAGGCGGCCAACGCCACCGGCGGCGTGATGTCGGCCAGCACGCCGTAGTAGAAGACGAAGAAGTGGGCCACCAGCGGCTCCACCCCCATCAGCACCAGCGTGGGCGCGGCCACCGTCACCATGATGATGTAGTTGGCCGTGGTGGGGATGCCGCAGCCCAGAAGGATGCACACCAGCCCGGTCATCACCAGCGCCGCCACCAGGGCCAGGCTCTTGGGGTCGACCAGCGTGGCCGGCAGCCAGCTGCCCACACCGCCGGCCATGGCATTGGCTGCGCCAGTGATGATGGTGCTGAGCTTGAAGCCCACACCGGTGAGCGTGACCACGCCGATGACGATGCCCACCGTGGCCGCCGCCGCACCCACGGCCAGCGCGTACTTGGCGCCGGTCTCCAGCGCCTCCAGCAGGGCCCGCGGCGCAATGCGGCCGGGGATCTGCAGGCCGCGAATGGCCAGCGTGGCCAGCACCACGCCCACGGCGAACACGCCCACACGGGCAGCTTCGGTCTGCAGGCCACCGAAGACGATCACGCCCAGCAGCGCATGCAACACCACCAGCAGCGCCCAGCCGGCCGCCCGGGTGCCGCCCGGCCGGGTGCACAGGCCGACGATGGCGCAGGAGCTGATGCCGATGAAGGCCGCCAGGTACGGTGTGCGCCCGCTCACCAGCACGGTGATCAGCAACACCAGCGGGATCAGCGTGGGCCAGCGCCGGCGCAGGCTGTCGCGCAGGTCGGGCATCTCGTCATCGGTGAGGCCGCGCAGACCATGGCGCTTGGCCTCGAAGTGCACCTGCATGAACACGCCGAAGAAGTGCATGAAGGCAGGGATGGCGGCAGCGGCGATGATGGTCTGGTAGGGCACCGCCAGGAACTCGATCATCAGGAAGGCCGCCGCGCCCAGCACCGGCGGCGTGATCTGCCCGCCGGTGGACGACGCGGCTTCCACCGCACCGGCAAATTCGCGCTTGTAGCCCACACGGATCATCGCCGGGATGGTCAGCGACCCCACCGTCACCGCATTGGCCACCGAACTGCCCGACAAGGTGCCGAACAAGGCTGAGCCGAACACGCTGACCTTGGCCGGCCCGCCCACCTGCCGCCCGGCGATGGTGGACGCCACATCCAGGAACAACTGCCCCAATCCGATGCGGGTGGCCATCACCCCGAACAGCACGAAGTGGAAGACATAGGTGGCGACCACGCCGATCGCCACGCCATAAATGCCCTGGCTGGTGAGGTACTGGTGATTGACCAGCTGGCTCCAGCTGGCGCCGGCATGCTTGAGCAAACCCGGGAACACCGGGCCGGCCAGCGCATAGGCCATGAAGCAGACCGCGATCACCGGCAGCGGCCATCCCATGCTGCGGCGGGTGGCCTCCAGCAAGGCCAGGATCAGCAGCGAACCCATGGCCACGTCCAGCGGGCCCGGGTTGCCCACACGGAAGGCCAGGTCGTCGAAGATCCACGGGATGTACAGCACGGCCGCCGCCGCACCCAACGCCAGGGCCCAGTCGGCCAGCGGCACGCCGCCGGGCGCGGACCAGCGGTGGCGCGGCGCCACGCCCAGCAGCCCGGCGCGGTGCGGAAACACCAGAAAGATCAGCCCCAGCACAAAGGCCAGATGCACGCCCCGGTGCGTCACCTCCTGCAGCAGGCCGAATCCGGCCGTGTAGTAGTGGAAGGCCGACAGCAGCACCAGCAGCACCGCCACAATGGACAACGCTGGCTGGGCCAGCGGGCGGAAGCGCATCTCCGGGTCGAACTTCTGCTCCAGTTCGGCCAGGGTCTTGTCGTCGGGCAACGCAGTGGTCATGCAGGGCAGTCGGGCTGGAAACAGTCGGGCTGGAAACAAAACAGGGCAGCCATGCTGCCCTGGCGGTCTGGACGACCCGGCGTCACTTGATCAGGCCGGCTTCCTTGTAGAACTTCTCGGCACCGGGGTGGAACGGGATGCCGGCGCCCGACACCGCGTTCTCCTTGGTGATGAACTTGCCCTTGGCATGGCCGGCGGACATGGCCTTCTGGCCGGCCTCGCTGAACAACGCCTTGGTGATCTCGTAGACCGCCGTGGCGTCGGCCTTGTCGCTGGTGACCCATTGCGCCCCAACAGCCAGGGTGCGCGTGCTGCCCACGCCCTTGTAGGTGCCTTCGGCAATCAGGTCGGGGGCGAAAAAGCCGTCGCTCTTGCGCAGCGCCTCGGCCTGCGCACCATCGATCGGCAGCAGCGCAATACCGGCACCTGCCGACGCCAGTTCGGCAATGGCGCCGGCAGGCGAGCCACCGGTGAAGAAGAAGGCATCCAGGGCGCCGTCCTTCAGCTTGTCCCCGGCCTGGTTGGGCTTGATGTAATCGGGCTTGATGTCGGACTCCTTGATGCCATAGGCCGCCAGGATGGTGCGGGCATTGATCAGCGTGCCCGACCCGGGTTCATCCAGCGCCACGCGCTTGCCCTTGAGGTCGGCCACCGAATTGATGCCGGAGCCTTTGCGCACCACGACATGCACGCTCTCGGGGTACAGGTTGGCGATCAGGCGCAGCCCGGCGACCCTGGGCTTGCCATCGAAAACGCCCTTGCCGGTGTAGGCCCAGCTGGCCACGTCGGCCTGGCTGAAGCCGGACTCCACCGCACCGCCGGCGATACCGGTGACATTGGCCAACGAGCCATTGCTGGCCTGTGCGGTGACCACCAGCTTGCCCGGCTGCGACACCGCATTGGCGATCATGCCGCCCACCGGGTAATAGGTACCGGCCGTGCCGCCGGTGCCGATGCGGAAGAACTGCTGTGCCTGCGCACCACCCGCAGCCAGCACCAGGGCTGCAGCAGCCGACACACCCCACCAAAAACGCTTGCGCATGCGACAGTTCTCCTGCTGATTGGAGGGATGCCACAGCGGCATCCGCACAGGACAGTAAAGCACAATGCATGCGCACTTCCAATGCGGCGAACCCGGGCTGCCATCGGCTGCCAGTCACCCCACGCCACCATGCCCCTGCCTCATCCTGCTGCTAGCCCGCAACCGGTGCTGCCATCGCAGCGCGGCTGGCCACTGCATGGCAGTGCGGCAAGCCGGCAGATCGAACACGCCGCGCTTGCGGCCGCTGCACCGCATGCCCTGATGGGCAGCGCCGGGCAGGCCGTGGCGCGGCTGGCGGTGGCGCTGGCGCCCGCCGCACGCCGCGCCTGGGTGGCCTGCGGGCCGGGCAACAACGGTGGCGACGGCCTGGTGGCAGCCACGCAGTTGCACCTGCTGGGCTGGCAGGTGGCCGTCAGCCTGCTGGGCGATGGCAGCCGGCGACCGGCCGATGCCGCGCAGGCCTTGCTGCAGGCGCAGCAGGCTGGCGTGCACATCACCACCGGCCTGGCCGCTGCCGACGGCGCACATGGCCTGGCCATCGACGCGCTGCTGGGCCTGGGCAGCCGACGCCCGCCGGAAGGCGACATCGCTGCTGCCGTGCACTTGCTCAACCTGGGCCAGGCGCCGGTGCTGGCCATCGACCTGCCCACCGGGCTGTGCGGCGACACCGGCCGCCTGCTAGGCGCCACAGCCGTCCATGCCACCCACACCCTGGCGCTGTTGACCCTGAAGCCCGGCCTGTTCACCGCACAAGGCCGCGACCATGCCGGCCGGGTGTGGCTGGACGACCTGGGCGTGGCCACGCATGCCGACACCGCCACCGCCTGGCTCACGGGCCCGCGGGTGCTTGCCGGCCTGCTGCCGGCCCGCGCCCATGCCCAGCACAAGGGCAGCTTCGGCGACGTGCTGGTGCTCGGCGGTGCACCCGGCATGGGCGGCGCGGCGCTGCTGGCGGCACGTGCTGCGCTGACCGCCGGCGCCGGCCGCACCTTCATGGCACGGCTGGATGGCGACGCCGCACCCGATCCGCAGCGCCCCGAACTGATGCCCCGCACGCCCGACGCCGCCCTGCACGCAGGCTTGCTGCAGCGTGCCACCGTGGTGTGCGGCTGCGGCGGTGGCAGCCTGGTGGCGGCCCATCTGCCAGCGGTGCTGGAACATGCGCCCAGGCTGGTGCTCGATGCCGATGGCTTGAATGCGCTGGCTGCCGACAGCGCGCTGCGGGCAGCCCTGCGGGCGCGCACAGCACGGGGCCAGGCCACTGTTCTCACACCCCATCCCCTGGAAGCCGCACGCCTGCTGGGCTGCGACACGGCCGCCGTGCAGGCCGACCGCCTCACCCAGGCGCAGGCCCTGGCCGACTCGCTGCAGGCCACCGTTGTGCTGAAGGGGTCGGGCAGCATCATCGCCACGCCAGGCCGGCCACCGGCCATCAACCCGACCGGCAATGCCCGGCTGGGCACGGGTGGCAGCGGCGATGTGCTGGCCGGCTGGCTGGGCGGTCTGTGGTCACAGTCGGTCGACGCCAATGCCCACACGGCCGCCACCGCCGCCGTGTGGTTGCATGGCCGCGCGGCCGAGCATGGCGACGAACGGCTGCCGCTGCGAGCTGCCGACCTGATCGAAGCGATGGCCGCGTCGCTGCCGCATTAAACTGAAGTTCCGCGCGCTCTCATGAGCGGCGGCGCTGGCAAGTCCCTGTCGCAGCTCACAAATTTGGCCCTTTCGGGCCTCTTTCTTGTCTGTTTTGTAGTCACTAAAATGTATTGCAACTGAACTATTTTCTGTGCAAAAT
>JARXAJ010000083.1 GCA_029865965.1 Aquabacterium sp. | reverse complement strand
GGCGCACACCGCCAGCCGCCTCGCCCACCCCAGCCAAACCCCTGACGCCTGACAGGACGCCAAGATGAATGCCGATTACGCAACAGCCCCGGTCAGGGGCTACCAGCCGCGCCCCCGCACGCCAGAAGTTGCAGCCCGCCTGGTCGCCAGCGTGCCGCACGCCATCGTGGTCGGCGCCGGTTTTGGCGGAATCGCCAGTGCGTTACGCCTGCGGGCCAAGGGCTACCGCGTCACGCTGATCGACCGCTGCCGCCAAATTGGGGGACGGGCCCAGGTGTTTGAGCGCGACGGCTTTCGCCATGACGCCGGCCCGACCGTCATCACCGCACCATTCCTGTTCGAAGAGCTGTTCGCGCTCTTCGGCGAACGCTTTGCCGACCATGTCGATCTGGTTGCGCTCAAGCCCTGGTACCGCTTCTGCTTTGCCGACGGTGAGCACTTCGACTACGGTGGCACCCTGGACGAAACACTGGCCGAGATCGGCCGCATTTCGGCCGAGGATCGGGCGGGTTATCTGCGGCTGCTCGAACATTCAAAACGGCTGTTCGACATCGGCTTCACGCGGCTGTCGGACAAGCCCTTCGACCGCTTTCTCACCATGCTGCGCGTGATCCCCAGCCTGGTGCGCCTGCGCTGCGACCGCACCGTCTGGGGCCTGGTGACCACCTTCCTGAAGAACGAGAAGCTGCGCCAGGCGTTCTCCATCCAGCCCTTGCTTGTTGGCGGCAACCCCTTCGACACGACCAGCATCTACGGCCTGATCCACTACCTGGAGCGGGCGCACGGCGTGTTCTTCGCCATGGGCGGCACCGGCGCAATCACCCGCGCACTCGCTGCCCTGCTGGAGCGCCGTGGCGTTGCCGTGCAACTGGGCACGACGGTGAGCCGCATTCGCGTTGAATCAGGCGTTGCCACCGGCGTCGAAGTGGCCAACGGTGGCGTCATTGCGGCTGATCTGGTGGTCTCCAACGCCGATGCCGCCCATCTCTACACATCGATGATCCCGACATCCAAGCAGGCCTTGTCGGCACGGCTCAAGCTGGCATCGGCCAGCTACTCGATGGGTTTGTTCGTCCTCTACTTCGGCACCCGCAAAACCTACCCGGACGTGGCCCACCACACGATCTGGCTCGGCGAGCGCTACCGCGAACTGCTCGACGAGATCTTCAACCAGAAGGTGCTGAGCGACGACTTTTCGCTCTACCTGCACCGGCCGACCGCCACCGATCCCAGCTTTGCGCCCGCAGGCTGCGACAGCTTCTATGTGCTGTGCCCGGTGCCCAACCTGCAGGCAGACATCGACTGGGCCGTGGAGGCACCCCGGCTGCGAGACCGCATCGTGGCCGCACTGGGGCGCACGATCCTGCCGGGTCTGGCCGACACCATCACCGCCGAATTCAGCATGACGCCGCGCGACTTCAAACACGACTACCTCAGCGTCAACGGCGCCGGGTTCTCGGTGGCGCCGGTGTTCAGGCAGTCGGCCTGGTTCCGCTTCCACAACCGCGCCGAAGGCATCCGCAATCTCTACCTCGTTGGTGCCGGGACGCACCCCGGCGCCGGCCTGCCAGGCGTGCTGTGCTCGGCCAAGGTCGTCGACGCGATGATTCCCGTGGCCGAACTGGTGGTGCGCACCGAGCAGCGCGCCGCATGACCAGCCTCACCTTGCACAAGCCTGCGGATGCGGTACATGCCGCTGCCGACGATGTGCTGGCACAGCGGGGCCACACCTTCCACTGGGCGCGCCGCTTGCTGGGCGGCCGCCATGCCGCCAGGGCCACACGCCTGTACGGCTTCTGCCGCCACATCGATGATCTGGCCGACGAGGGCCTGTCGCCCGCCGCAGCCCGGGCCGCCCTGGCCAAGGCCCGCGCGGCGCTGCGCTCCGGTCAGTCTGATGACCCGGCCTTGCGCGACATGCTGCAGCTGATGGGGCAATGCGGTTTCGATGTCGGGATTCCGCTCGAGCTGATCCGCGGCATCGAAGGCGACCTGGGCACCGTGCGGATGGCCGACACGGCCGAGCTGCTCACTTACTGCTACCGGGTGGCCGGCACCGTCGGGTTGATGATGACGGCGGCGCTGGATGTGTCTGCGCCCGAGGCGCTGCCGCATGCCATCGACCTGGGCATCGCGATGCAGCTGACCAACATCTGCCGCGACGTGCGCGAGGACGCACTGCGGGGCCGCCGTTACCTGCCGGCAACACTGGTGGGCGCGGTCGAGCCGGCGGCCCTGGTCAATCCGACCGGCGAGGTGCGGGAAGCCGCGGTGCAGGCGGTGCACGCACTACTGGCCCTGGCCGACCACCACTACGCCCGCGGCGAGCAGGGCCTGCACCATCTGCCTGTCGCCGCGCGCGCCGGCATCCTGGTGGCTGCGCGCATCTACCAGGAGATCGGTGTCGTCCTGCGGCAGCGCCAAGGCGACTGCTGGTCGTCGCGGGCGATGGTCGGCAGCGCCGCCAAGGCGGCCATCACACGGGGCGCGCTGAGCGCGCTGGGCGGCACGCGGCAGCAACTGCAGACCGCTGTGGTCGGCACGGCACCGCGGCTGTCTTGGCGCCTTGCGCGCACGGATGCAGGTGCCGCCCGCGCCACAGAGGGCGGCCATGGCGACTGACATGGACCTGGTGGTGCTGGGCGGCGGCTGTGCCGGCCTCAGCCTGGCGCTGCGCTTGGCCGAGCGGCCTGGCCTGTGCCGGCGCGTGGCGGTGCTCGAAGCGCGCCCGGCCTACCACCATGACCGCAGCTGGTGCTTCTGGCGCGCCGGCCCGCACCGCTTTGAGCCGCTCGTCAAGCGCAGCTGGTCGCAGGTGGCCTTGCGCCACCAAGGCCAGGTGGTGCAGGTCGATTGCAGCCGCACGCCCTACCAGCTGCTGGAGTCCGGCGCCTTCTACGACCATGCGCGCCAGGCGATCCAGGCCGGCACGGCTGTCACGCTGCAGACGGGCGTGACGGTGCTGGGGCCGCCCCGGCCGGTTGCCGGCGGCTGGCAGCTCGAGACCTCGGCAGGTGCACTGACGGCAGCACAGGTCATTGACACCCGCCCGCCCAAGCCCCCACGGCGCGGTGATGCCCTGCTGTGGCAATCCTTCCTGGGGGAAGAGCTGGTCTGTGACCGCGCGGTGTTCAACCCCGGGCAGGTTGAACTGATGGACTTTGCGACCGACATCACCGGCGCGGTGGCCTTCACCTATGTTCTGCCATTGGCAGCCGACCGCGCGCTGGTGGAAACCACGCTGTTCGACCCCCAGCCACACGGGCCTGCCGAGCTCGCCGAGCGCCAGCAGCGCGCCGTGCAACGCCTGTGCGACGGGGCATGGGCCCAGGTGCTGCGCACCGAAGCCGGCATCCTGCCCATGGGCATGGCGAGCGAGGCTGCCGCGTCCGTCAGCAGTTACCGGCAGGCCGGCCTGATGTGCGGCGCGGCCCGGCCCGCCACGGGCTATGCCTTCCAGCGCATCCAGCGCTGGGCCGATGGCTGCAGCGCGGCCTTGCGCAGCGGCCAAGACCCTGTGGGCCACGCCCCCGACCCGCTGCTGACGCGGCTGATGGACCGCCTGTTTCTGGATGTGCTGCGCCATCACCCCGAGCGGGGGCCTGAGCTCTTCACCGACCTGTTCGCGCGCACCGCCACGCCGCGCATCGTTCGATTTCTCAGTGACCGCAGCAGCTTTCTGGACCGCGTCGCCGTTGCTGCGTCACTGCCGACCGGGCTCTTCCTGCGGCAGTTGCTGGGTGCCACATCGCCTGTCGCGGCGCGGCCGCAGTCGACATGACACCCATCCTGCGCTTGCAGGGAGGGGGGTTCTGTGTGCTGGCGCTGGCAGCGGTCGCCGCTGGCCTGGCCGGGGCACGGCTGGGCGCCATGCAGGAGTTGCTGGTGGCCGGCGCGCTCATCACGCTGTTGGGCATGCCGCATGGCGCTTTCGATGTGGTGCTGGCGCACCGGCTGTTCGGCGCCGCCGATGTCAGGGTCAGGGTCAGGGTCTGGGCCTTGTTCGGGCTGCTCTACATCGGATTGGCCGCGGCGGTGGTGGGTTTCTGGTACGTCTGGCCCGCGCTCTTTCTGTGCGTCTTTCTGGTGTTCTCCGCCTTGCACTTTGGTGGTGATCCACCCGCCGGGGTCTCCCGGGTCACGCGCGGGCTGTATGGCGGCGCTGTCATCGTCCTGCCGGCGCTGTGGCACGGCGAGGAACTTCAGCGGCTGCTGGGCTGGGTCGCCGGCCCGGGCAGCGCTGCAATCGTCGCGCCTTTTCTGAACCAGTTGGCGGCGCCCTGGCTGGTCGCCACCGCCCTGGCCTGCGGGCTGCTGGCGCGGAGATCACGCGCTGCCGCCTGCGAGCTGGCCGCGCTGGCGGCGGTGGCGGTGGCGGCACCGCCCTTGGTCGCATTCACCGTCTACTTCTGCGCCATGCACAGCCCGCGGCACATCCTGAGGACGTTTGCAGACCTGCCCGGCTCTGAGGTGCGCCAGGCCCTGGCATGGGCAGCGTGGCCGACGCTTGCAGTGCTGTGTGCACTGGCGGGGTTTGGCTGGCTGATGCGCGGCATGGCGATGGCGCCGTGGGTGATGCAGCTCGTCTTTGTCGGACTGGCTGCATTGACCTTGCCCCACATGTTGCTGCTGGAGCATGTGCGCCGTCGGAACCTGCGGCCGCAGCGCTGACAATCGCACCTGACTTTGGGCCTGCAGGTGCATGCCCGGTCACGACCTGGGGTTGCGTGATCTGCGGCCTGCATCCGGGTCGACCGTGCAGAGTGCCGAAAACAGGACACAGCAGACATGACATCTCGCCCATACCGTGCCGGCGACTCCACCGATGGGCTCTACCGCATTGCTGCGGTGTCGAAGCTCACGGGCATCCCGGTGCCGACCATCCGCGTCTGGGAATCACGCCATGCGGCCGTGCAGCCGACCCGCAACGCCGGCAACGTGCGCCTCTACACCCGCGCCGACATCGAGCGCCTGGCCCTGATCAAGGCGGCCGTCGATGCCGGACATGCCATCAGCACCGTGGCTTCCCTGAGCGACAAGCAGATCAGGGCCCGGTTCAAGGGCCTACCGGCGCGAGAGCCGAGGACACGTGCGTCGGGCTGCCGGGTGCTGGTCTGCGGTGCCGCCTTGGCCACAGTGCTGCAGACGGCGTGGCAGGCGCGTTTCGACGTGCGCGTGCAGGATGTGCTGCCGGCGTTGCCGGCCACGGAGTCGGGTCCGATGCCGGTGGTCGATGCCGTGATTGTCGACGTGCCCGTGGCCACGAACGATCTGCCTGCGGTGCTGCGGCGCTTGCGGGCCGCGACCCAGGCGCCCATCGTCATCCTGGTCTATGGCTTCAGCACCCGCCAGGTCCTTGCGCGGCTCGACGCGGCCGATGTCATCGCACTGGCAGCACCCACCGACCCAGCGCAGCTGGCCCGCATCTGCCAGCTCGGCCTGGCGGTGGACCCGGCACCGCCGGCGGCGTTTTCGCGCCTGCTGATGCATTCAGCGTCACCACGGCGCTACACCGACACGTTCCTGCAGCAGCTCAGCCAGATGCCGTCCAATGTGCAATGCGACTGCCCCAATCATCTGGCCGATCTGGTGACCAAGCTCAATGCCTTCGAGCATTACAGCCTTGCTTGCGAAAGCTCCAACGCCAAGGACGCAGCCATGCACGCCATGATGTACAGCGCCAGCGGCCATTGCCGCGCGCTGCTCGAAGAGGTGCTGCGGCGCCTGCTGGCGCATGAAGGCATCCCAGAGCCGTCGGGCGGCAGGTTGCAGCCAGACGGCCGCATCGACGCCGAGCGGCTGCGGCGCCGTTGACGGCGCGTCATCCAGGCCTACTGCGCCCTTTGTATCTCGGTGACGGTGTACTTGCCGGCATCGTTGACAGCCTTGAAACGGATCTTGTCGCCAGGCTTCAGGGTGTCGAGCATCGCCTTGTCCCTGACGACGAAGACCATCGTCATCGCCGGCATGTCCAGGCTCTTGATGTCGGCGTGCCGCAAGGTCAGCTTGCCGCCGTCCTTGTCGACTCTGCGCACCTCGGCATCGGTCATCTCACCAGTGTCTGCCGGCGCCACTGGCTTGCCCTGGTCGGCCTGCGCCGGTTGGCTGCCTTGAGGGCTTGCAGCCCGGGCCGGCGCCATGGCTGCGGCTGACAGCGCCAGCAGGGCCGCCAGCCCAGCGCTGCGCAAGAAGAATGGAATGTGGTTCATGTGCGTGCCTTTGGCCTGCGGTAGCGGTTGAAGATCCTGGTCCGGCTGTGATGGTCAGTGTCCTGCATGGCCTCCTGCTGGCTTGCGCACCCTGACCTCCACGTCCGGGCTGGCTGTGGACATGGCCGGCATCGAGCCCGGCCCCGGGCTGGTGTCGGCCTTGAATCGTGCGGGGTCGGGCAAGGCGCCGGTGAACTCGAAGGCCACCGTGCCCGGCGGGTGCTGGTACCAGCCCGGGTCGCTGTAGTCGCCGCGCTTCTGGTCGCGGCGCACCTTCAGCACGCTGAACATGCCGCCCATGCCCACAGCGCCGAAGGGGCCCTGCCCGGACATCATCGGTGCGGTGTTGTCAGGCAACGGCATCTCCATCTCGGTCATGTCCTTCATGCCGCGCTCGCCCATCACCATGTAGTCGGGGATCAGCCGGGTGATCTGCCGCGCCAGGCCGCTGTGGTCGACACCGATCATCGTGGGCACGCCATGGCCCATGGCGTTCATCGTGTGGTGGCTCTTGTGACAATGGAAAGCCCAGTCGCCCTCTTCATCGGCCAAAAAGTCCAGCTGCCGCATCTGCCCCACGGCCACGTCGGCCGTCACCTCGTACTGGCGCGCGCTCTTGGGCGTGGGCCCGCCGTCGGTACCGGTGACCAGGAACTCATGGCCGTGCAGGTGGATGGGGTGGTTGGTCATGGTGAGGTTGCCCACACGGATGCGCACCTTGTCCATGTGCCGCACCACCAGCGGGGCGATGCCCGGGAAGATGCGGCTGTTCCAGCTCCACAGGTTGAAGTCCAGCATCGTCATGATCTTCGGCGTGGCGCTGCCGGGGTCGATGTCGTAGGCATTCAGCAAGAAGCAGAAGTCGCGGTCCACCTCGTCGATCAACGGGTGTTTCGCCTTGGGGTGGGTGATCCAGAAGCCCATCATCCCCATCGCCATCTGCACCATCTCGTCGGCGTGCGGGTGGTACATGAAGGTGCCCGGCCGGCGCGCCACGAACTCATAGACATACGTCTTGCCAGGCGGGATGCCGGGCTGGTTCAGCCCCGTCACGCCGTCCATGCCGTTGGGCAGGCGCTGGCCGTGCCAGTGGATGCTGGTCAGCTCGCCGAGCTTGTTGGTGACGAAGATGCGCACGCGGTCGCCTTCCACCACCTCGATGGTCGGGCCCGGGCTCTGGCCGTTGTAGCCCCACAGGTGGGCCTTGAAGCCGGGGCTCATCTCGCGCACCACCGGCTCGGCAACAAGGTGGAATTCCTTCACGCCGCTGTTCATGCGCCAGGGCAGCGTCCAGCCGTTGAGCGTGACCACCGGGTTGTAGGGCCGGCCGGTGCTGGGCACCAGCGGCGGCATGGTGTCGGGTCGGGTCTGCAGCACCGGCTCAGGCAGGGCGGCCATCGCCACCTTGCTGACCGAGGCCGCAGCCGCCACGGCGGTGATGGCACCAGCCCCGCCCAGCATCTTGCGACGGGAAAGCATCGTTGGGTCCTTCATGGTCAATGTCCTGGCCCGGCGGGCTCGGCCGCCTTCGCCGGGGCGGCGGCGGCGGCCAGGCCGGGTTTGCCGATCAAGGCCATGTCGAGGTCGGCCTGTGCGATCC
>JARXAJ010000009.1 GCA_029865965.1 Aquabacterium sp. | reverse complement strand
GCGGCGGCACTGGCGGCGGCCAGTGCGGCACTGGCGGCCTGCGGGTCCAGGATGCGCACCAGGCCCGGCTGGTGCTGGCGTTGCAGGCGCTCAGGCTCGCGCTGGGGGGTGCCACCCAGCCCGTCGAACAGGCCGGCCAGTGCCGCCAGCAGCAGCGCATTGGCCAGCAGCAGCACCAGGGCCAGGCTTTTCAGCATGGCGGTATGGCCGCGGGCTGGGCTTGCGCCACGGCATCCAGCGGCCGCAGGCTCACCTCACCGCTGGCCACCGGGTGGCGGCCGCCGCCGGCCAGCAGCCACAGCGTGCCGGTGGCGTCCACGCCGTCGGCCTGGCCTTGGGGCAGGCCGGGCAGGGTGGTGGCCACGGCGCGCCCGGCCAGCACATCGCGCCGGGCAAAGGCCGGTTGCAGCGGCGCAAACCCCATCGCGGTGAAGGCGTGCATGGCGTGCACCAGCGGCAGCAGCACGCGGGCCAGTGCAGCCGGGGCGTCCAGGCCGGGCAGCAGCTCTTGCAGGCAGGCATGGCCCCAGCTGAGCACCGGGGCGCCGGCCTGCGCCGGCAGGGGCTGGATGTTCAGGCCGATGCCCAGTACCGCCAGGCGCTGCGTGCCCAGCTGCACCGTCTCGATCAGGATGCCGCCGCACTTGCGGCCGATGTGCGGCGCGCGGCCGCCGTCGTCCAGCAGGATCAGGTCGTTGGGCCACTTCAGGCCCAGGCGCGGCGGCTGGCCAGGCAGGGGCGGGTCGAGCGCGTCCACCAGCGCCAGACCCACGGCCAGCGACAGGCCCGACCAGTCGGCGGGCGCCAGCGGCAGCGCCAGGCTGAAGGTGAGCGACGCGCCCACCGCCGCGCCCGTGCCCGACACCCAGGCCTTGCCATGGCGGCCGCGCCCGGCGGTCTGCTGGGCGGCCACCAGCAGCGCGGGCTTGGCGGCATCGGCGGGCGAATCGGCCCAGGCCCGGCGTGCCCGCGCCAGCAGTTCGGTGTTGGTGCTGCCGATGGCGGCCACCACTTCCACCGTCAGCCCGGGCAGCAGCGGCTCCAGCGCCAGCCACAGGGCTTCAGCGCCCCAGTCCAGCCGGGGCTGTACCGGGGTGGTGCTCAAGCCTTGGCCGCGCCGGATGCGCGTTGGGCAGCGTCGGACTTGCCGCGCTTGGGCGCCAGCATGGTGCCGCGGCACGACTTGGCGCCGCAACGGCACTCGAACCGCTTCTTCAGCGCCGGGGTGTAGCGCTCGTCGATCACCAGGCCGTAGTCGAAGAACAGCTCATCGCCCGGCTTGATGTTGCGCATGGCCAGCAGGTAGACCTGGCCCGACTCGTCGTCGGCCTCGACATTGGGCGCGCAGCTGTGGTTGATCCACTTGCTGGCATTGCCGCCCACCTTGCCGTCGATCACCAGCTCGTCGCTGATGTGGAAGTAGAAGGTGTGGTCGGGCTGGCTGGGGTCGTGCGGGTGGCGGCGCAGGGCTTCGGTCCAGGTGATCACCTCGCCGGTGTACTCCAGGATCAGTTCGCCTTTCTTGATGGGCACCAGCGCGAACACGCCCTTGCCGTGCACGCCGCTCTGGCGCACCTGCAGCCGGCCCTTGGTGGTGCCAGGCGCAGGTTTCTTGTCCGCTGGGGCGTCAGCGGGGGCGGCGGCTTTCCTGGCGGCTGCTTGCACGGCGGCTTTCATTCGTTAAAGTGAATCCATGGGCGTGCGCGTGTACACAGGTGTGCAGGCGCGCGCGAAGCGAAGCGGATTGTAGGCACGGGCCCAACAGCCTCATTGCCTGGCCAAGGACAGCACCAGACCCATGAGCAAGACCCTCATCATTGCCGAGAAGCCCAGCGTGGCGCAGGACATCGTGCGCGCGTTGACCACCGTGGCGGGCAAGTTCGACAAGCACGAGGACCACTTCGAGAACGAGCGTTACGTCGTCAGCTCGGCCGTGGGCCACCTGGTGGAGATCAAGGCGCCGGAGGAATACGACGTCAAGCGCGGCAAGTGGAGCTTTGCCCACCTGCCGGTGGTGCCGCCCCACTTTGACCTGGCGCCCATCGACAAGGCCAAGAGCCGGCTGAATGCGCTGGTCAAGCTGGTCAAGCGCAAGGATGTGACGGCGCTGATCAACGCCTGCGACGCCGGGCGTGAGGGCGAGCTGATCTTCCGGCTGATCGTGCAGTACGCCGGGTACGGCCCCCAGGTCGCTGGCGCTCCCGTGTTGAAGGCGCCGCTGGCCAAGCCGATCCAGCGCCTGTGGCTGCAGAGCATGACGCCGCAGGCCATCCGCGACGGCTTCACCCACCTGCGCAGCGACAAGCAGATGCTGGGCCTGGCCGACGCCGCCCGCAGCCGCAGTGAGGCCGATTGGCTGGTGGGCATCAACGGCACGCGGGCGATGACGGCCTTCAACAGCCGCGACGGCGGCTTCTTCCTGACCACCGTGGGCCGGGTGCAGACGCCCACGCTGTCGATCATGGTCGAGCGAGAAGAAAAGATCCGCAAGCATGTGGCGCGTGACTACTGGGAGATCAAGGCCGGCTTTGCGGCTGCCGCCGGTGGCTACGACGCCAAGTGGTTCGACCCCAGGTTCAAGAAGGACGCGCCCGGGGAGGGGGCCCCGGACCCGGTGCCCGTGGCCGACCGCCGCGCCGACCGGTTGTGGAACCAGCGCGATGCCGATGCCATCGCCGACGCGGTGCTGGGCAAGACCGGCACGGTCACTGAAGAGGCCAAGCCCAGCAACAGCTCCAGCCCCCTGCTGTACGACCTGACCACGCTGCAGCGCGAGGCCAACAGCCGCTTCGGCTTTTCTGCCAAGACCACGCTGTCCATCGCCCAGGCGCTGTATGAGAAGCACAAGGTGCTGACCTACCCCCGGACCGACAGTCGGGCCCTGCCCGAGGACTACCTGGCCACGGTGAAGAACACCTTCGAGATGATTGCCGGCGAAGACCTGCCCGGGCCGTTGAAGCAGCTGGCCCTGCATGCACGCAAGGGCCTGAACGCAGGCTACGTGAAGCCGACCAAGCGGGTGTTCGACAACAGCAAGGTGTCTGACCACTTCGCCATCATCCCCACGCTGCAGGCGCCCAAGAGCCTGACCGAGATCGAGGCCAAGCTCTACGACCTGGTGGTCAAGCGCTTCATCGCGGTGTTCTACCCGCCGGCCGAGTTCATGGTCACCACCCGCATCACCGTCGTCGAGGGCCACCACTTCCAGACCAATGGCAAGGTGCTGGTCAACCCCGGCTGGCTGGCCGTCTACGGCAAGGAGGCGCAGGACGAAGACGCCAACCTGGTGCCGGTGCAGGCCGGCGAGCAGGTGGCCAACGAACACATCAACGTCAATGCGCTCAAGACCAAGCCGCCAGCGCGCTACACCGAGGCCACCTTGCTCAGCGCCATGGAAGGCGCCGGCAAGCTGATCGACGACGACGAGCTGCGCGAGGCCATGGCCGAGAAGGGCCTGGGCACGCCAGCCACCCGTGCGCAGGTGATCGAAGGCCTGATCGCCGAGAAGTACATCCTGCGTGAAGGCCGCGAGCTGTGCCCCACGGCCAAGGCCTTCCAGCTGATGACGCTGCTGCGCGGCCTGGCCATCGAAGACCTGACCAAGCCCGAACTCACCGGCAACTGGGAGCACCAGCTTGCCGAGATGGAGCAGGACAAGCTCAGCCGCGCCGAGTTCATGCAGGGCATCGCCACGATGGCCGAGCGCATCGTGCGCAAGGCCAAAGAGTACGACCGCGACACCATCCCCGGCGATTACGCCACCCTGGCCACGCCCTGCCCGAATTGCGGCGGGGTGGTCAAGGAGAACTACCGGCGCTTCACCTGCACGGGGGCTGATGGATCGTCAGAGGGCTGTGGTTTCTCGATGACCAAGATCCCCGCCGGCCGCAGCTTCGAGCTGCCTGAGGTCGAGACCTTCCTGCGCGACCGCAAGGTCGGCCCGCTGGAAGGCTTCCGCTCCAAGGCGGGCTGGCCGTTCAGCGCCGAGCTGAAGCTGGTGCATGACGACGAGATCAACAACTGGAAGCTGGAGTTCGACTTCGGTGACGACGCCAAGGCCGCTGGTGGCGACGCCGAGGCCATCGACTTCAGCGGCCAGCCCAGCTTCGGCATCTGCCCCAAGTGCAAAGGCCATGTCTACGAGCACGGCAGCAATTACGCCTGCCAGCATGCGGTGAGCGCACCGGTCACCTGCGACTTCAAGACCGGCAAGATCATCCTCACCCAGCCGGTCAGCCATGAGCAGGTGACCAAGCTGCTGGCCACCGGCAAGACCGATCTGCTCGACGGCTTTGTCAGCAACCGCACCAAACGCAAGTTCAAGGCCCTGCTGGTGTGGGACGAGAAGGAAGGCAAGGTGGGCTTCGAGTTTGCCCCGCGCGGTGACGGCAAGGTGATCCCGGCGCGCAAGACGGCGGCGGCCAAGACTGCCGCACCCGCCAAGACGGCTGCCAAGACGGCCGCCAAGACGGCCGTCAAGAAGACCGCCCGCAAGAAGGCGGCCTGAGTTGCCGGCCACCCCTGGCTGGCCTTGCCTGCGCGCAGCCGGTGCCGAGGTCTGCCTGCTCGATCTGAGCGTGCAGCCCGGCGCCAAGCACACCGGCATCGACGGCCTGCACGATGGCGCGCTGCGGGTGCGCCTGGCCGCCCCGCCGGTCGACGGCAAGGCCAACAGCCAGTTGCTGGCCTGGCTGGCGGCCGAACTGCGCTGCCCCAAGCGCGATCTGCAATTGCTGCGCGGCGAGGCATCACGCCGCAAGCAGGTGCAGGTGGCCCTGCCCGAGCAGGCAGTGGCCACCTGGCTGGACCGGGTGCTGTGCCCCTGATCCCGGGCCGCCGACCGGTGGCGCACCCATGTCGCTGATCATCTTCCACAAGCTGCTGGGCATCTTCTGCACCGTGGCGGTGGGCTGGGCGGCCGGGCGCATGCGCTGGCTGGGTGAGCCCGCCGGCGGACTGGACCCGGCGCGGCTGCTGGGCAACGCGGCGTTCTACATCTTCGTGCCGGCGCTGCTGTTCCGCGCCACCGCGCGCATGGACGTGGCCACCATGCCCTGGTCGGCGCTGGGGGCCTACTTCGTGCCGGCGGTGGCCTTTGTGGTGGCGGTCTACGGCTGGCACCGGTGGCGCCAGCCGGCCCAGGTGCCGGGCACCGACCTGGCAGCCAGCGAGCAGGCCGCCGCCCAGCCGGCCACCCGGGCATTTGCCGCCAGCTTCGGCAATTCAGCCCAGGTGGGCGTGCCGGTGGTGGCAGCGCTGTTCGGCGAAGCGGGGCTGGGCATCCATGTGGCGCTGATCAGCCTGCATGCGCTGCTGCTGCTGACCCTGTGCACCATGCTGGTGGAACTGGACCTGGCGCGCACCCGCTCGCTGCACGAGGCCAGCGCCAGCCTGTGGCGCACGCTGCGCAGCACGGTGCGCAATGCGGTGGTGCACCCGGTCACGCTGCCGGTGTTGCTGGGTGCGCTGTGGCATGCCACCGGCCTGCCGCTGCCCACGCCGCTGGACGAAACCCTGGTGCTGCTGGGCAGTGCGGTGGCGCCGCTGTGCCTGGTGCTGATCGGCATCACCCTGGCCTACACCGACACCCGCACCGTGCGCCGGGCCGCCCGCGCCGCGTTGGGCACCACGCTGCTGAAGCTGCTGGTGCTGCCGGCCCTGGTGCTGGCGGTGGCCCATTGGGGCCTGGGCCTGCAGGGCCTGGCCCTGCAGGTGGTGGTGCTGATGGCCGCCCTGCCCACCGGCAGCAATGTGCTGATCTTCGCCCAGCGCTACCACACGCTGCAGGCCGAAGCCACCACCGCCATCATGCTGTCGACCCTGGGCTACATGGCCACGGTGACGCTGTGGCTGGCGGTGCTGGCACGGCTGGCGGCCTGATCGGGCCACGTCGGCCGGGCCCGGCGCGCAGCCGGTGTGCACCCGTTGCAGCGGCGATGGCGTCGGCGCATTCGGCCTGCCGGCCGGCTTCAGCGCGTGGCGGTAGGTCTTGTTCAGGTCCAGCACCCGGCAGGTCTTGCAGTCGGTCTTCTCACCGAAGCCCATCACCATGAAACAGGTCTCTGGTCGCCGTCGGTCACCACGGCATCCAGTCATTGCAGGGTGCGCATGCCGCGCAACTTGCAGGCTGGGTGACAGGTACCGGGCTGTCAAACCCTCTGCAGCAGACGCTCAGCCGCCGGCCTGGGTCTGGCGCTCGTCGTCGCCCAGCGTGGTTTGCAGCACCCGGCCGTCGGCGTCGAAGGCCACGTCGAACACTTTCTTGTCCTGACCGCGCTGCACATGCCAGCGCCACACCACCTGGCCGGGCTGGGTGGCGTAGCGCAGCTCGCGCGCATGGCGGCCCAGCAGCCTGGCCACCGCCGCCTGGGCCATGCCGGGCTGCACCTTGGCGAAGTTGGCCTCGGTCAGCAACTGGCGCAGCGCGGCCAGCTTGCCGTCGGCGCCGATCTCGGCTTCGTAATTGGTCCAGCCCTCGGGCTGGCGCGGGTAGGCCAGCAGCTTGCTGCCGTCGGCCCGCTCGGTGGTCTGCACCGGCTCGCCGAACTGGCGCCGCACGTCGGCCTCGGTGGAGATGCCTTCTTCCAGCCTGGCGGCGCGTTCGGTGTCGCAGGCCGACAGCAGGGCGGTGGCGGCCAGCAGCAGGCCCATCAGCAGAGTGCGCATCATCCAGGCGGGTGGTTGGGGTGCCGCCATTCTGCAGCCCGCCGCGTTCTGGGAAAATCAGGCCATGACGCCCCTCCATTCGCTTCGTCCGTTGCCCCCCGAGAGGGCGGTCCGTTCCTTCGGAACGGCCGTGCAGAACTGACATGAACCCCACCGACATCCCTGCTTACATGGCCCATGTGGGCGTGGCCGCGCGTGCCGCCGCCACCACCATGGCGGCAGCCGGCACGGCTGCCAAGAACCAGGCGCTGCGCGCCCTGGCCCAGCGCCTGCGTGAGGCCGGCGCCGACCTGGCCCAGCACAATGAGCTGGACCTGGCGGCCGCCCGCGCCGCCGGCCTGGCCGCGCCGCTGGTGGACCGGCTCAAGCTCACGCCGGCGGTCATCGCCACCGTGGCCGAAGGCTGCGAGCAGCTGGCCGCCATGCCCGATCCGGTGGGCGAGATCAGCAACGTCAAGCGCCGGCCCACCGGCATCAGCGTGGGCCAGATGCGGGTGCCGCTGGGCGTGTTCGGCATGATTTATGAAAGCCGGCCCAATGTGACCATCGAGGCCGCCAGCCTGGCCATCAAGAGCGGCAATGCCGCCATCCTGCGCGGCGGCAGCGAGGCGCTGCACAGCAACCTGGCACTGTGGCGCCTGGTGCAGGCCGCGCTGGTCGATGCCGGCCTGCCGGCCGACGCGGTGCAGCTGGTCGAAACCACCGACCGCGCCGCCGTGGGCTGCCTGATCACCATGCCGGCTTATGTGGATGTGGTCATCCCGCGCGGCGGCAAGGGCCTGATCGAGCGCATCAGCGCCGAAGCCAAAGTGCCGGTCATCAAGCACCTGGACGGCAACTGCCATGTGTATGTGGACGCCGAGGTCGACACCGACATGGCCCTGGTGGTGACCGACAACGCCAAGACCCAGAAGTACAGCCCCTGCAACGCGGCCGAATCGCTGCTGGTGCATGCGCGCCAGGCAGCCGCCTTTCTGCCGCGCATCGGCGCCATCTTTGCAGCCAAGGGCGTGGAGATGCGCTGCTGCCCTGCCAGCAAGGCCATCCTGTCGGCGGTGCCGGGCGCGGTGCTGGTGGACGCCACCGAGGCCGACTGGGCCGAGGAGTACCTGGCGCCGATCATCAGCATCAAGCTGGTCGACAGCCTGGACGCGGCGATCGCCCACATCAACCGCCACGGCAGCCACCACACCGACGCCATCCTCACCAGCAACCACCCCAACGCCATGCGCTTCCTGCGCGAGGTGGATTCAGCCAGCGTGATGGTCAACGCCAGCACCCGGTTTGCCGACGGCTTCGAATACGGCCTGGGCGCCGAAATCGGCATCTCCACCGACAAGTTCCACGCCCGCGGCCCGGTGGGGCTGGACGGCCTGACGTCGCTGAAGTGGGTGGTGCTGGGCCAGGGCGAGGTGCGCGGCTAGCGCACCTGCAACCACACCGCTGGCCATGCACGCCGTGCCTGCTGACCCCCGCCATGCCATGGTGCTGTTCTCCGGCGGCCAGGATTCCACCGCCTGCCTGGCCTGGGCGCTGGCGCGCTATGCGCGGGTGGAGACCATCGGCTTCGACTACGGCCAGCGCCACCGCGTGGAGCTGGATTGCCGCCTGGTGGTGCGCCAGGTGCTGGCCGCGCAGTTTCCGCATTGGGCCGCGCGGCTGGGCGACGACCACCTGCTGGACCTGGGCCTGCTCGGCCAGATCAGCGACACCGCGCTGACCAGCGCGCGCGCCATCACCTTCGCTGCCAACGGCTTGCCCAACACCTTCGTGCCGGGCCGCAACCTGCTGTTCTTCAACTTTGCGGCTGCAGTGGCGTACCGGCGCGGGGCCAGCGTGCTGGTGGGCGGCATGTGCGAGACCGACTATTCCGGCTACCCCGATTGCCGCGACAACACGCTCAAGGCGCTGCAGGTGGCGCTGAGCCTGGGGCTGGACACGCCGATGCTGCTGGAAACCCCGCTGATGTGGCTGAGCAAGGCCCAGACCTGGGCGCTGACCGACCAGCTGGGCGGCGCGGCGCTGACCGCGCTGGTGGTCGAACACACCCACACCTGCTACCTGGGCGACCGCGGCAGCCGCCATGCCTGGGGCCACGGCTGCGGCCATTGCCCGGCCTGCAGGCTGCGGCGCCAGGGTTTCGATGTCTGGCAGGCCCAGGTGAGCGCGCCATGATCGACCCCTGGATGGGCTGGGTCGGCCTGGTGGCGGTGCTTGGCCTGTGGATGCTGGGCGCCTACAACCGCATCACGTCGCTGAAGGCTGCGGTGCTGGCTGGCTGGGCCCCGTTGGACGCCGCGCTGCACGACCGGGACCAGGCCGTGGCCGCCTTGCTGCAAGCCACCGCCGAGCCGCTGGCCGGTGAAGCTGCAGCGCGTGATGCGGTGGCCCAGGCGCTGGCCCAGGCCCAGGCCGCGGCCGATGTGGTGCGCCGGGCGCCGGCCGCAGCCGACCCGGTGGCCGACCTGGGCAAGGCCGACGCCGTGCTGGCCGCCGTGCTGGTGCGCCTGGTGTCGTTGGTGGAGCAGCAGCCGGCGCTGCTGGCCAGCGACGATTTCGCGGGCACGCTGCAAAAGCTCAAGCATGCGCCGGTGCGCCTGGCCTTCGGGCGCCAGGTGTTCAACGAGGCTGGCGCGGCCTACAACGCCGCCACCGCCCAGTTCCCCACGCGGCTGCTGGGGTCGTTGTTGCGGTTCGGGCGGGCGGGGCGGTTCTAGCGGGTGGGGGTCTTCATCCCCGCTCCGCCATGATGCTGGCTGTGGCCACCAGCTCGTCGAACATCGCCAGCGATACCGAGCCGGAGACCGAGTACGGGTCCAACACGGCGGTGGCCGAGTACTTCAGCAGCAGCGCCGGGTTCAGCCGCGCCATGTTGACCTGGCCCATCGACCAGCCTGCAAAACGCCGTTCGCCCACTTCTTCGTAGGTGAGCAGCACCACGTCGCTGTGGCGCGGGTCGGCGGCAATCTTCAGGTACAGCTTGTTGACTGCCGCCCGCCCACCTTCCAGGGCCTGGATGAAGATGCCGCCCGAACAGCACAGCAGCCCGGTGATGCCCAGCGCCGGGTTGTTGCCCTTGCTCTGGCGCAGGATGCCCTGCAAAGCGTCCTGGTCCATATGGGCCGCAGCCCGGCTTGCGTAGAGCAGTCGCACCAGCATGTTCAAGTCCCCCGTCTTTGCCCGGATCAGGTCAGCGTTCAATTGCCATTCTTCTTCGACAGCAGCGACAGAAACTCGCGCCGCAGGTTCGGGTCTTTCAGGAAGGCCCCGCGCATCACGCTGTTGGTCATGGCGGTGTCATCGTCTTTCACGCCGCGCCAGTGCATGCAGAAGTGGTCAGCCTCCATCACGATGGCCATGCCGTCGGGCTTGACGCGGTCCTGCAGCGCATCGGCCAACATCACCACCGCCTCTTCCTGGATCTGCGGGCGGCTCATCACCCATTCGCACACCCGAGCGTACTTCGACAGGCCGATCAGGTTGGAATGCTCATTGGGCAGCACGCCGATCCACACCCGGCCCAGGATCGGGCACAAATGGTGGCTGCAGGCGCTGCGCACGGTGATCGGGCCCACGATCATCAGCTCATTCAGGCGCGAGAAGTTGGGGAATTCCGTGACCGCCGGCATTGGCACATAACGCCCGCGGAACACCTCTTCCACAAACATCTTGGCCACCCGCTTGGCCGTCTCGTTCGTGTTGTGGTCGCTGTCGGTGTCGATCACCAGCGCGCGCAGCACCTGCTGCATGTGCTGCTGCACCTCGGCCTTCAGCTCGGCCAGCTCACCCTCGCGGATGTGCTCGGAAATGTTGTCGTTGGCGTGGTAGCGCCGGCCCGCGCCCACCAGGCGATAGCGGATGCGCTCGCTGGCGCTCAGGCGCGCCAGTTCTTCTTCAGTGCGGAAAATCGGGTCGTTGTCCGGCATGGGCAGTGTGTTCAATCTCCAGAGTAGACCATTGTGGGGGCTGCGGAGCCCAGCGCACAGGCGGGGATAGACTGACTCAATGTCTGCACATGCCGCCTCAGCGCCCTTGCACCGCCTGCTGGGGCAGGTGGCCGATGCGGTGGCCGGCGTGCGTGCCGGCCGGTCGCTCACCGATCTGCTGGCCGCCACCCCCGCCGACTTGCGGGCCGGCACCCAGGCGCTCAGCTTCACGGCGCTGCGTGCCCTGGGCGGTGCCGAGGCCCTGCGCACGCTGATGGCACCCAAGGCGCCGCCGCCAGCGGTCGATGGCCTGCTGCTCACCGCCCTGGCCCTGCTATGGCCCACCGGCGGACCGCCGCCCTACGCTGAACACACCCTGGTCGACCAGGCGGTGACGGCCGCACGTGCCCGCACGCCGGCGGCGGCCAAGTTCATCAATGCCATCCTGCGGCGCTTTCTGCGTGAGCGTGACGCCCTGCTGGCCCAGGCCCTGCAGCAGCCGGTGGCGCGCCACCAGCACCCGGCCTGGTGGATTGCCCAGCTGCAGCGTGACTGGCCGGCCCAGGCCAGCGCGCTGATGGCCGCCGCCAATCTGCCCGCGCCGATGGTGCTGCGGGTCAACGCACGCCGCAGCACGGCCGCGGCATACCTGCAACGCCTGGCCGCAGCCGGCCTGACGGCGCAGCTGCTGGCCGACCCCGCCTTCGGCGGCCAGGCCCTGGTGCTGGACCAGGCCTGCCCCGTGCACCAGCTGCCGGGCTTTGCCGATGGCGATGTGTCGGTGCAGGATTTGTCGGCCCAGCGGGCTGGCCCCTTGCTGCTGGGCGGCCACGGCCCCGGCATGCTGCCGCCGCTGCCGCCCGGCGCCCGCGTGCTGGACGCCTGCGCCGCCCCCGGCGGCAAGACCGCCCAGTTGCTGGAGCGGGCCGACCTGGACCTGGTGGCCATCGACAGCGACACCGCCCGCCTGCAGCGCGTGCGCCAGACCTTGGACCGCCTGCACCTGCCCGCGCCCGGCAGCACGGTGCAGCTGCTGGCCGCCGACGCACGTCAGCCACCCGCCTGGTGGGACGGCCGGCCCTTTGACGCCATCCTGCTGGACGCCCCCTGCACCGCGTCAGGTATCGTGCGCCGCCACCCCGACGTGCGCTGGCTGCGCCGCGCGGCCGACGTGGCCGCGCTGGCAGACACCCAGCGCCAGCTGCTGGACGCGCTGTGGCCGCTGCTGGCGCCCGGCGGGCGGCTGCTGTATGCCACCTGCTCGGTCTTCCGCGCCGAGGGCGCGCACCAGATCGATGCTTTTTTGCAACGCCAGGCCGCCCGGCAGCCCCGCCTGGCGGCGGCCTCGCCGGGCCATCTGACGGGTGTGCCGGACAATCCCGACATGCCCGCCACCGGCCCCGCCGGCGATGGCTTCTTCTACGCCCTGATGCACCAACCCTGAGCCTGTGCTGCCGATGCGCTGCCAGTTCCCGCAACCGCTGCTGCCGCGCCCAACATGGAGGTTCGCCGGGTTCGGCATGCACAACCCCCGGGCCGGCCAGGCGCTGCTGTGGCGCTGTGCCCTGACCCTGGGCCTGCTGCTGGCCCTGCTGCAGCCGCTGCGGCTGCAGGCCCAGGCGGTCGAACTGAAACAGCTGCAGCTGCAGCGCCGCGACGGCGACCTGACGCTGGAGTTCAGCGCCCGTCTCACCCTGGGCCCGGCGATCGAAGACGCGCTGCAACGCGGCGTGCCGCTGTATTTCAACGCCCGCGCCACCGTCTACCGCGACCGCTGGTACTGGCGCGACGAGCGCCTGGCCCGCGTCAGCCGCACCTGGCGCTTGGCCTACCAGCCGTTGACGGCGAGCTGGCGGCTCAGCCTGGGCGGCCTGTCGCAGGGCTATGCCAGCCTGTCGGAGGCGATGGCGCCGCTGTCGCAGATCAGCGGCTGGCGCCTGGTGGACCTGGACAAGCTGGAGCCCGGCAGCCGCCACCATGTCGAGTTCAGTTTCAGCCTTGACAACAGCCAGCTGCCCCAGCCGATGCAGATCGACCTGGCCGGCGACTGGAAGCTGGGCTTCGAACGCAGCCTGAGGGTGGATTGAACATGGCCGGGCCACGCCGCATGCCCCCGGGGGACCGGCCGACCCACCCAGCCCACCCTGCGCCACAGGGGCCGCATTGACCAAGTCGGTCCGCTGGGCCCTGGGGATTTCCGCCCTGGCGGCGCTGGGTGCTGCGCTGGTGCTGGCCTTCGTGCTGAGCCTGTCGACCACCGGCTGGCTGGCCGAGCGCCACTTCATCTGGCTGTTCTGGGTGAACGTGGGTGTGGCCGGGCTGCTGCTGCTGGTGGTCGGCCTGGGCACGCTGCGCCTGGCCACGCGGCTCAAGCGGGGCAAGTTCGGCAGCCGGCTGCTGGCCAAGCTGGCCGGCGTGTTTGCGCTGGTGGCCCTGCTGCCGGGCCTGCTGATCTACGGCGTGTCCTACCAGTTCGTCAACCGCAGCATCGACAGCTGGTTTGACGTGCAGGTGGCCCAGGCGCTGGACGCCGGCTTGTCGCTGGGCCGCAGCACGCTGGACGCGGCCGTGACCGAGCTGGCCAGCCAGGCCCGCACGGCCGCCGAACGCCTGGCCGATGCCCGCCAGCTGGACGCCCGCAGCCCCGACGCCAAGCAGCCTATCGGCCCACTGGCGCTGGAG
>JARXAJ010000287.1 GCA_029865965.1 Aquabacterium sp. | reverse complement strand
CCAGGAACGGCGTGGCGTCGAAAACATCGCGCATGTAGATCGCCGACCACTCGGCGCCAGCGCCTTCGAGCACCATCGCCGCCAGCGTGGCGGCCACCAGCACCAGCGTCACGCGGGTGGGCCGGGCCCAGCGGGCGGCGCTGCCGGTGTGGCTGTCGGGCCGGTGGCCGGCGGCCTTGAACCCGGCCAGCAACCACAGGCTGGCCGCGCCGATGCCTATCGCCATGCCCCACAGGTGGGCCTGGACCGGCACACCCAGCTGCGCCACACCCGCACCCAGCAAGCCGGCACTGAAGAAGCCGATGCTCCAGAACGCATGGGCGCGGCCCATGATGCGCTGGCCCAACTGGTGCTCCAGCCGGTCGGCTTCCAGATTGACGACGATCTCCACCGCGCCGATGCACATGCCCGCCGGCACCAGCAGCAGGTACAGCGCCAGCGGGCCGCTGGCCAGGCTGGCCACGGCATAGGCCACTGCGATCAGCGGGATGCCGGCCAGCAGCACCAGGCGGTGGCCCAGCGGCTCCAGCAGCCGCCCGGCCAGGGTCAGCGACACCATGGTGCCGCTGGCGGTGCCGATCAGCGCCAGGCCCAGCGCCCGCTCTGTCAGGCCCAGGGCCTGCTGCAGGTCGCCCAGCCGCGGAAAGATGCCGCCGATGGCCATGGCATACAGAAAGAAGGCGGCATACACCCGGTGGGGTGGGCTCAGGCGGGCACCAGCAGGCATCGGCAGCAGGGAGATAGGCAGCGCTGGATCATCGCATCCGCACCGTGCGTGGCCCGTTTGCGTTAGGGAGTGGCCGCTACACTGCGCCCCGGCAGACGAGGGCACACCGCGATGAATTCCAGGTCCAAACCCGCCCGGGCGAACAAAGGGCCCGCCGGCCAGGCGGCAGGGCCGATCACGCTGGACATGGTGGCCCAGGCGGCGGGGGTGTCGCCCAGCACCGTCTCGCGCATCCTCAATGGCACGGCGGTGGTCAGCGCGCTGAAGAAGCAGTCGGTGGACGATGCCATCGCCCGCCTGGGCTTCGTGCCGAACCCGATGGCCCGGGGCCTGGCAGGTGGGCGCACCCTGAGTGTGGGCGTGGTCACCCAGGCCATCGACAGCCCGTTCTATGGTGCGGCGCTGCGCGGCATCGAGGACGAGCTGGACCCGGCCGGCTACAGCCCGCTGTTCGTCAGCGGCCACTGGAATGCGGCCGCCGAGGCCCGCTGCATCGAGGTGCTGCGATCACGCCGGGTCGACGGCATCATCGTGTTGACAGGGCGCCTGACCGATGCGGCGCTGAAGGCCACGGCCCGTGAGCTGCCGGTGGTGGCCACCGGCCGCACGCTGAAGGCGCCCGGGCTGTTCTCGCTGGCCTTCGACAACGTCGAAGGCGGCCGCCTGGCGACCCGCCACCTCATCGAGCTGGGCCACCAGCGCATCGCCTTCATCGCCGGTGATGCCGATCATCCCGACGCGAACGACCGCCACCGCGGCTACCGGCAGGCCTTGCAGGAGGCAGGCATCGTCTACGACCCGGCCTTGGTGGTGCCGGGCGAATACCACGAGGTGAGCGGCCTGCTGGCGGTCGACCGGCTGCTGGAGAGCCGGCAGCGCTTCACCGCCATCTTCGCTGCCAATGACCAGATGGCCTGTGGTGCGGCATTGGGCCTGCACCGCCGGTCTTTGCGGGTGCCTGAGGATGTGTCGCTGGTGGGTTTCGACGATCTGCCCACGTCGATGTATGCGCTGCCGCCGATGAGCACGGTGCACCAGCCTGCCTACGAGCTGGGCCGCCTGGCGGCCACGGCCATGTTGCAGTTGCTGGCCGGCACCGTGCCGACGGTGTCGGTGCCCGTGCCGCGCCTGATCGCCCGCGAATCCAGCCGCAGGCTAAGGGGCTGAGCCCGGACTCAAATCCGCCTGAGGCGGGTTTGAGTCCGGGCGTTGCAGTCCAGCGTTGGGCGCCCGTGGCTGCGGCCCCGACCCCGCGCTTACCCTCGATTGACAGGCTGCGGCGGCGGCATCTATAGTTTGAAAGCGCTTTCAAAATTGCCGGATGATGCCGGACGCTGCCAGATGCGCTCGCAGCGGCCTGTGCGCCGTTGCTGCCGGAGACTTCGCCCCATGCCCCACCACCCACGCTGGAACCGCGCCGCCCGGGCTGTGGCCTGGGCGTGGGCGGCAGCGCTGGTTGCGGTTGCGATGCCGGCAGCCGCGCAGCAGGTGCTGACCGTGGCGGCCTACCCGGCGGTCGATGAGATCGTGCGCGCGGCCATCCCGCGCTGGAAGCAGCTGCACCCGTCTGTCGCCATCCAGGTGGTGAGCCGGCAGTTCACCGACCACCACACGGCAATGACCACCGCGCTGTCAACCAGCGTGTACCTGCCCGACGTGATGGCGCTGGAGGTGGGCTACCTCGGCCGCTTTGCCCAGGGCGGCGGGCTGGACGACCTGGCTGCCGCGCCCTACGACATTGCGCGGTTTCGCGCGCAATGGGTGCCCTATGCCTATCAGCAGGCCACCAACCGCCGCGGCCAGGTGGTGGCCGCACCCACCGACATCGGCCCTGGCACCCTGCTGTACCGCGCTGACGTGCTGGACAAGGCCGGGGTCAGCGAGGCCGACCTCACCCGCAGCTGGGACAGCTACGTGGCCACCGGCGCACGCATCAAGGCGGCCACCGGCGCCTACCTGATGGCCCACGCCCGCGACATGAAGGACATCGTCATCCGCACCGGCATCCAGCCGGGCGAGGGCTTGTACTTCGATGCGCAATCGCGTGTGCTGGTGAACTCGCCGCGCTTCGAGCGCGCCTTCACATTGGCGCGCGAGGTGCGGCGCCAGAAGCTCGATGCCAAGGTCGGCGCCTGGTCCAATGAATGGTCCGAAGGCTTCAAGCGCGGCAGCATCGCCACGCAGATGACCGGTGCCTGGCTGGCCGGCCACCTGAACAATTGGCTGGCGCCGCAGACCAGCGGCCGGTGGCGCGCCGCGCCGCTGCCCGAAGGCGCGATGGCGGCCTATGGCGGCACCTTCTTCGCCATCCCGCGGCTGGCGTCGGCCGCCAAGAAGCCGCTGGCCTGGCAGTTCATCCAGCTGATGACGCTGGACCGCGACGTGCAGCTGGGTGCCTTCAAGAGCCAGGATGCCTTCCCGGCCCTGCTGGCCGCGCAGGACGACGGCTTCTTCGAGCAGCCCATCGCCTTTCTGGGCGGGCAGACCGCGCGCGTGGGTTGGCGCGCTGCGGCGCGCCACATCACGGCGGTGGACGTGCACAAGCAGGACGCCTTCGCCGCGGAGGTGATCGACACCGAGCTCGACCTGGTGCTCGACCGCGGCAAGCCCATCGCCGCCGCACTGGCCGATGCAGAGCGCCTGCTGCAGCAACGTGCCAAGCGCTGAGCAAGCCCCGAAAGCATCGCCATGAAGCTGCCTGCCGCACTGCGCCTGTCGCCCGCCTGGGCACCCTATGTGTTCATCAGTCCGTTCCTGTTGCTGTTCGCGGTGTTCGGCGTGTTTCCGCTGTGCTTCTCGCTCTACCTGGCCTTCCAGAGCTGGGAGCCCACCAGCGGCCTGGAGGCCATGCAGTTCGTGGGCTTGGACAACTTCGCCTTCGCCCTGCAAGACCCGTGGTTCTGGAAGTCGCTGAGGAACACCGCGTGGCTGGCACTGGCGTCGGGCGTGCCGCAGCACCTGGTGGCCATTCCGCTGGCGGTGTTCATCCACAACCGGTTCCAGCGCCTGCGCAATGGCGTGGTGGGCGCGTGGTTCATGCCCTACATCACCAGCACGGTGGCCATCGCGATCCTGTTTTCGTCGCTGTTTTCCACCGACTTCGGCCTGGTCAACCAGGGGCTGCAGGCGCTGGGCAGGGTGCCGCTGCTGGGCTGGCTGGTGCCGGCCGAGCCGATCGACTGGTTGAACGACCCCGACCGCATCAAGCCGGCGATCGCCATCATCGTGTTCTGGCGCTACGTCGGCTTCAACGTGGTGCTCTACCTGGCCGCGCTGCAGACCATCCCCAAGGATCTCTATGAGGCCGCCACCATGGACGGCGCCAGCCGCCTGCAGCAGTTCTTCTTCATCACCCTGCCCAGCCTGAAGCCGATGGTCTTCTTCGGTGTCACGCTCAGCGTCATCGGTGGGCTGCAGCTCTTCGAGGAGCCCTTCATCCTCACCGGCGGGCGCGGCGGGTCGGACCAGTCGGGCATGACCACGGCCATCTACCTCTACCGCATGGCCTTCGACTTCAACGACTTCGGCGCAGCCAGCGCGATGAGCTGGCTGCTGTTCGTCGTGGTGGCCTTGCTCACTTGGCTGACGAACAAGGCGTTCGCCACCGGGGCCCGGCCATGAACAACCAACGCCTGGCGCTCTGGTCGGCCTACCTGGTGGTGGGCGTGGGCGCGCTGGTCATGTTGGCGCCGTTCTACATCATGTTCGTCTTCGCCAGCCATTCGCGCACCGAGATCTTCAGCCTGCCGCCGCCGCTGTTCTTCGGCGACGACTTCATGGCCAACCTGAAGATCCTCACCGAGCGGCTGCCGTTCTGGCGCAACCTGGGCTGGAGCCTGTACGTGGCCCTGGCGTCCACCGCGCTCACGTTGCTGTTCTGCTCGCTGGGCGGCTATGCCTTCGCACTGTTCGATTTCCGCTTCAAGAACCCGCTGTTCGCGCTGGTGATGGCCACCATGCTGCTGCCCTCGTTCATGAACATGATCCCCACCTTCATGACCATGGATGCGTTGGGCTGGATCGACCAGCCGCGTGCGCTGTACATCCCGGGGGCGGCCAGTGCCTTCGGCATCTTTCTGATGCGCCAGTTCGTCACCGCATCCATCCCGCGCGACCTGGTCGAGGCCGCCCGCATGGACGGCTGCGGCGAGCTGGGCATCTACTGGCGCATCGTGCTGCCGCTGCTCAAGCCGGCGCTGGGCACGCTGGGGCTGATCACCTTCATCGCCAGCTGGAACAACTTCATCGGGCCGCTGGTGGTGCTGCGGTCCCCCGATATGTACACCCTGCCGCTGGCCCTGCGCAGCCTGCAGAGCCCCGTCAACACCGAGTGGGGTGCGTTGATGGCGGGCTCGGCCATCGCCACCTTGCCCCTGGTGCTGCTGTTCATCGCGTCGTCGCGCCAGCTGATCTCCGGCCTGACCACCGGTGCGGTGAAGTGACCCGCGCCCAACCCATTGCCCTGTCTGCCTGCGCCCATGCCTTTCTCCCTGCCCATCCACAACGTCTACCAGCCGGTTGATCCGGGCCAGCACTTCCCGCCCGGGTTCGTCTGGGGTGTGGCGACCAGCGCCTACCAGATCGAAGGCGCGGCCGTGGCCGACGGCAAGGGTGAATCGATCTGGGACCGGTTCTGCCGGCAACCCGGCACCATCGCCGACGGCAGCAACGGCGATGTCGCCTGCGACCATCTGCACCGGCTGGAAGAAGACCTCGACCTGATTGCCGCGCTGGAGGTGGACGCCTACCGCTTCAGCGTGTCGTGGCCACGGGTGCAGCCGCTGGGTCAGGGCGCCTGGAACGAGGCCGGCCTGCGCTGCTACCAGCGCCTGGTCGACGGCCTGGTCGCCCGCGGCGTGCGGCCCTACCTCACCCTCAACCATTGGGATCTGCCGCAGGCCCTGCAAGACCAGGACGGCTGGGCCAACCGCGCCACGGTGCAGCACTTCGTGGACTACGCGCTGGGCATGCACCGCCACCTGGGCCAGCGCGTGGCGGCCATCACCACCCACAACGAGCCCTGGGTGATCGCCAAGCTCGGTCATGAGGACGGCAGCTTTGCGCCCGGGCTGCGCAGCCGCGCGGTGGCCATGCAGGTGGCGCACCACCTGCTGCTCAGCCACGGCCTGGCGATGCAGGCGCTGCGGGCTGACGGCTGCACGGCACCGCTGGGCATCGTGCTGAACCTGTCGCCGGTGCAGCCGGCCACCGACAGCACGGCCGATGCAGCACGGGCACGCCTGGAAGACGGCCTGCTGCTGCGCTGGTACATGGACCCGTTGTTGCGGGGCGCCTATCCGCAGGACGTGCTGGACCACCTGGGTGCCGATGCGCCGCAGGTGCAGCCCGGTGACATGGCCGCCATCGCCACGCCGATGGACTTTCTCGGCGTCAACTACTACACGCGTGCGGTGGTCAGCGCCGACGCGCCCTTCGACGTCACCCGCAGCGGCCTGCCGCTGACCGACATGGGCTGGGAGGTCTACCCCGAGGGGCTGACGGAGCTGCTGCTGCGGGTGCACCGCGACTACCCGGTGCCGCCGATCTTCGTCACCGAGAACGGCGGCGCCTTCGCCGACAGCCTGGCCGCCGGGCAGGTGCATGACCGCGACCGCACCGACTACATCGCCAGCCACATTGCCGCCGTGGGTGCGGCGCTGCGCCAGGGCGTGCCGATGGCGGGCTACATGGTGTGGAGCCTGCTGGACAACTTCGAATGGGCGTCTGGCTATGCCAAGCGTTTCGGCATCGTGCATGTCGACTACGCCACCCAGCGCCGCACTGCCAAGGACAGCGCGCACTGGTACCGCCGCTTCCTGCAGCGCCAGCGCAGCGCCCGTGGCCAGCAGCCCGCTGCGGCGCAGGGGGCTTGAGATGGGCCAGGTCTCGCTGCGCGGCATCCGCAAGAACTTCGGCGACGTGGCCGTGATCCAGGGCATCGATCTGGATGTGCGCGACGGCGAGTTCATCGTCTTCGTCGGCCCGTCGGGCTGCGGCAAGAGCACCACACTGCGCATGATCGCCGGGCTGGAGAGCATCACCGCCGGTGAGTTGCTGATCGACGGCCAGCGCGCCAACGACCTGCGCCCGGCCGACCGCGGCGCGGCCATGGTGTTCCAGAGCTATGCGCTGTACCCGCACATGACGGTGGCCGAGAACATGGGCTTTGCCCTGCGCATGGCCGGCGTGGGCAAGGCGCAGCGCGATGCGCAGGTGGGGCGTGTTGCCGAGACCCTGCGCATCAGCGAGCTGCTGGGTCGCTACCCCAAGGAGCTGTCGGGCGGCCAGCGCCAGCGGGTGGCCATCGGCCGGGCCATCGTGCGCCAGCCCAAGGTCTTCCTGTTCGACGAGCCGCTGTCGAACCTGGATGCCGCATTGCGGGTGAACATGCGCATCGAGCTGAGCCGGCTGCACAAGGAGCTGGGCACGACGATGATCTATGTCACCCATGACCAGGTGGAGGCCATGACCATGGGCGACCGCATCGCCGTGTTCAACCAGGGCATCGTCGAGCAGCTGGGTGCGCCGCTGGCGCTGTACAACCGGCCGGCCAACACCTTCGTGGCCACGTTTCTGGGGGCGCCGCGCATCAACCTGGTGGACCGTCCGGGCGCAGACGCCCCGCCGCCGCACTGCCAGCTGTGGGGTCAGCTGATCGGCAGCGCCCCGGCCGACGCCCAGCGTGTGGGCCTGCGGCCCGAGCACCTGCAGGTGGGACCGGCCGGGCAGGGCGTGCCGGCCACGGTGGTGCTGGCCGAGCACCTGGGCGATGCATCCATCCTGCATCTGCAGGTGGCCGGCGTGGGCGGTCTGCTGCACGCCAAGGTGGGCGCCGGCCGCGCCGGCCTGGACAACGGCGCCGTGGTGGGCCTGCAGGCCGATGCTGCCCGGGCCTTGGCATTCGACGCGGCGGGACGGCTGCTGGCATGACGGACGCCAGGAATGTCGATATCCAGGCGCTGTTTGCCGAGCAGTTCCAGGCCAGCATGCACGGCATCTGCTTCAGCGCCGACCCGCAGGGCCAGCACGCCGGCGACCAGTTGCTGGCGGCCGACGTCGGCCGCCGCATCGACCTGATCGCGCCGCACACCCGCTGGGTGCGGTCGTTCTCGTGCACTGAAGGCCATGCAGCGATCCCGCGGCTGGCGCGCGCCAAGTGCCTGAAGACGCTGGTGGGGGCCTGGACCAGCCAGGACCGCGCACGCAATGAACGCGAGATCGCCGCCCTGTGTGGCCGCCTGCGACGTGCTGCTGCCCAACTGCGACCCGTTCTGGGAAGGCGCCCACATCGACCATGCAGCCCAGTCCCTGCGCTGCATGCACGGCCTGGTGAAGGCTGCTGCCGGCGAGGACAAGCCGGTGTCATCAGCGAGACCGGCCGGCCCGGCTGGTTCTCGTCATTCGACGCGCCCTGGAAGTTGAAGCAGGAGATTGAAATGGGCATTCAGTGGGGCCTGCGGGACAAGGACGAACACCCCAAGTACCGGGCTGTGGAGACCTGATGGCCGGCCTGGGTCGATCGGCAGGCATGGCGCAAACCCGTTGCGCCTGGGTGATGCTGGCGGCGCTTGCATCCTTGGCGGGGTGCGGCGGCGGTGGTGGCGCAGCCACCGGCGTGGCGCCTGCACAGCCTGCGCCAGCGGCACCAGCGCCCACGCCGGCCGGGGTGCCTGCCGGCTACCTGCTGGTGTGGTCGGACGAGTTCGACCGGCCGGGCCTGCCCGACCCGGCGAAGTGGGCCTACGACATTGAACGCAACCGGCTCGGCTGGTACAACAACGAACTGCAGTACTACGCCGCCAACCGGCCCGAGAACGCCCAGGTGCGCGATGGCCGCCTGCACATCACCGCCCGCCTGGAGTCACTGACCAGCGCGCCTGACTGGGGCGGCCAGCGCTACACCTCTGCACGCCTGATCACCCGTGGGCTGGCCAGCTGGACCCGCGGCTTCTTCGAGGTGCGTGCCAGGCTGCCGTGCGGGCAAGGTACCTGGCCGGCGATCTGGACGCTGGGCACCGGCGGCGTGTGGCCTGCCGACGGCGAGATCGACATCATGGAACAGGTGGGCAGCAACCCCACCCGGGTGTTCGGCACGGTGCACACCACCGCCTTCCATGCCGGGGCGGGGGTCAGCGGCGCCACACAGGTGCCCGACGCCTGCACCGCGTTCCACAGCTACCAGATGACCTGGACCGACGATGCGATCGAGTTTTCCATCGACGGCAGGTTCCACCACCGCTATGCCAACCCCCGCACCGGGCGCGCCGCCTGGCCCTTCGACGCGCCGCAGTACCTGCTGCTGAACATCGCGATCGGCGGCGTGCTGGGGGGTGCGGTCGATAACCGCATCTTCCCGGTGACGATGCAAGTGGAGCATGTGCGGGTGTACCAGCTGCCGCGCTGACGCGCACCAGGGCGCCAGCCTGACCTAGCGCACAGGCAGCGCGACGTCGGCCTCGACCGCCAGAACCCCATCGGGTGTGAACTGCAGGTCCGGGCAGTCCTGCCAGCCGCTGGCGGTCTGCACCCGCAGCATGGTGGTGGTGCCACGCCGGTAGCGGAACGGCACACCGGCCCAGGTGAATTGCAGGTGGCCCTGGCTAGGCAGTTCTTCGGCATCCAGCAGCACCGGCTGGAAGTGCACCTGACCATGCCGCACACGCAGCCCCAGCTCGCCCCAGCGGGTGAGCACCTCTTCCTTCACCTGGCCGGTCATGCCCGGCTGCTGGGCGCCGCCTTCGCCGGCGGTGTGGCTGTAGGGGTCGGCCGGGAAGGCGCCATAGGCCGCCGCGCTCTTGCGGTAGCCCAGGCCGTCGCGCACCCGTCGGTAGTGGGCCTGCAGCGCGGGCAGGGCCGGGTGCTGTGCATCGGCCGCAGCAAACACCTGCTCCTGCACCGCCAGCAGCAGCTTGGCCACCATGTGCCAGTAGATGCAGCCCAGGCCTTCGTAGCCGAACATCGTGCCGGACCGGCCGGTGAACTGGTGGTGTTGCAGCACGCGTTCATAGGCCTGTGCCAGCGGCGCCAGGTTGGCGCCCAGGTCCGCGCCCGCCAGTTCGAGGTCGCCACGGTTGGCCAGGTCTGGCGCAAAGCGCACCGTGCCATCGCTCTGGGTCTGCAGCAGGTCGGTGCGCCGGTCGGCCAGCAGTTGCTGCACCACGGGCAGCGCCAGGGCGTCGGCGTCAAGCTGGTTGCGTTGCAGGAAGCCCGGCAACGGCCGGTCGGGGTACAGCAGAAAGCTCTGGCGGCGCGGGCAGAACAGCGGGCTGGCGAACAGGGCGTCGAGCAGCGTGGCAGCTTCGGCCGGGCCCAGCAGGCCTGCCGACAGCAAGGCCACCTGGCCTTCCAGCATCGGGTACAGCGCCTCCACGGCGGCGCTGCCCTGGGACAGGTCGACCAGGTTGTAGCTGTGGAACAGGCCGTCGCTGCGGCGGCAGCGCTGCAAAGTGGCATCGACCAGCGGCAGCAGCGCGCGGGCCAGGTCCGGCAGCAGGCCCGCTGGTGCCTGGGCGCGGATGCCGCCCGGGTAGCGGCCTTCGGCGCCCTGGTAGCCAGTGGCGCGCCAGCCATCCAGCAGCCGGCCGGCGGTGTCCAGGTACAGGCGGCGGGCGTCGGCATCGTCCACCGCCGACACCGGTGTCTGCCGCAGAAGTGCCATCAGGCCATGCAGGGCCTGCAGGGTGGCGGGCGACAGATCGAAGGCGGCAGCGGCTGCCGTCTCGTCGCGCAGCAGGCGCAGCAGGCGCCGCAGATGCGCCAGCGTCACCACCGACAGGCCGGTGCCCACCAGTGCGTTGTTGGCGTCGTTCCATTCCGGCCGCTGGGTGTGCAGCCACAGCCCGCCGCCGGGCACCAGGCTGCCGGCCTTGGCCAGCAGGATGATGGCCAGCTTCTCGGCCAGCGTGGCCAGCACCGGCATGCCGCTGGCGTCGACCACCAGCAGGCCATCGTTGCCCAGGTGCTGTGCCCGGGCACGGGCGCGCTGGTTGGCATCGGCATCGAAGGCGATGGTGTCCTTCGGCTGGGCGGTCTGCTGGTCGTGCGGATTCAGGCGATAAGGCACATCGGCAAAGCTGAACAGCGCGCGGTTCCACAGATGGGCCATCTGGTCAGGCTGGTGCGCCTGCAGGGCTTCCAGCAGGCGCAGCAGGTAGACCACCTGGTGGTCGCCCCAGTAGCCGATGTGGCTCCAGGGGTTGTCGGGCTCGGGCTGTTCCCAATCGATGCCGGCGCGGCTGATGCGGTAGGGGTTATAACCGTCGGGCGTCATCGCGCCCAGGAAGGCGGCCACCATCGACGTGGCATAGGCGGGCTGGCTGGGCAGCAGCGCCTCCCAGTTCTGGAAGATGTCGCGCCAGTTGCCTTCGTAGTTGACGACGCGCCGGCCCGCCGCATCACGCACGCGGATGGAGAACCGGTTCCACGGCCGGCTCGGGTCGCCATGGCGGCGGCTGAAGGTCAGCGGCAGGTACTCCAGCACCAGCCGCTCGGCCTGCGTGCCGGCGGTGCGGGCGATGGCCAGCGCGGCGTCGCGCTCCAGCGTCGCCGGCCCGCCGGCCATTGCCGGCCGCAGCAGCGCGGCCACCGCATGGTTGCGCTGGTGCAGGAAGGCGAGCAGGTCGTCCCGGTCAAAACGGGTGCCATCGACGAACACGCCCCCGCGCATGATGTTGAACAGCACGTTGGCGCGGTGGTGGGCGGTGGCCATGGCATCGGCCGATGTCTGGAAGGCATCGGCACGGGCCAGCAGGTCGTCCAGCCCGGTGTCGTTGGCCGCCAGTGCCTGGGCGATCTCGGCGGGCGTGCCACCGCCATCCTGCAGCCAGGTGGCCAGCGCGAAGGCCTCGGCCTGGCTCTTCGGGCCGTCCAGCACCTGGTGCCATTGCAGGCCTTCGGCGCCCACCTGGGCGTCGAACTGCACCAGGAAGGCACCGCGCCTGCCGCGGGTCAGGGGTTCGGGCTGCACCTGACCGCCGTGGCAGAAGGCCTCGACCTGGTGCGCCGACAACAGGCTGTGTGCGCCGGCCGGCAGCCCGGCGTGCCAGGCCACCAGCGTGTGGAAGCTCTCCTTGGGCTCGGCCCGGTCCCAGATGCGGGCATACAGCGTGAACATGCCGAGCCGGCCGCCGGCTGCGGCCTCGTTCCACTTGTAGGCGTCGGTCAGGCAGCTCATGGTGCTGGCCTGCAGCACGCTGATGCCCGGCGGCACCAGGTTGAGCACGCCGTCGAGCACCTGCACTTGCGGCGCTGGCGCATCCACCGGGCCCAGCCGCTGCAATCGGGCGGTGCGCACCAGGCCCAGGCTGGCTGCGCCCGACCACTCCTGCTCGAAGGCGAGCCGGGCCGCGGGGTGCTCTTCGCGCAGCCGGATGCGGGTGCCCGACAGGTTCTTCCACACCGACCGGCTGCCGACGCCGCCGGCCAACCGGGGCGCAAACGGCTGCCACAGCGTGGCCGTGTCGCCGTCGAGGATGCGGATCCAGGTGCGCGGGCCGGTGTGCTCCCAGCGCAGGTGGATCTTGTCCACCGTCTCGTAGGGCAGGAAGGCGCCCTCGGCGTCACGCCGGCCCGCGGTGAGTGCGCCATTGCTGGAGATGAATGCCCACAGGTCGCTGTCGCCGGCCAGTGTCATGAAGAACGGCGGCGCGCTGTCGGGGTGGTCAATGCGGTACCAGGTCTGGCCGTCGGCCTCGGTGAAAGCGCCAGTCATGGCCGACGGCCGGGTCGCGATGGGATGCATGCAGGGATCAGGGGAGAGGTGTCAGGCGAGGCAGGTGGTGATGGCCCGCGCCGGCAGGTGCACCCGCACCGCCTGGCCATCGACCACCAGCGTGAAAGGCGCCGGCTGGGCGCTGCGGTTCATCACCACCGTGGCCAGGCTGCCATCGGGGTTGGCAAAGGCGGTGCATTCCAGCACTGCCTTGCTGGCGGCGCACAGCACGCGCCGGGCGCCGGGCTGGATGTAGCGGGCAAAGTGGCCGATATAGGCCATCGAGCTTTGCGGCAACAAGGTGCCGGTGGTGGTGTCGGCCAGCAGCGGCGCACTGCACAGGTTGCCGACATGGTTGGGGCCGCCGGTGTGGTCGAGCAGCAGGTTCCAGTCGATCCAGCCCACGGTCCAGTGGTTCAGGTCCTGGATGATCGAGCGGGCATAGCGCTCGCCCAGGTCCCAGCTGCCGATGTGGGGGCCGCCTTCCTGGCAACCTTCTGTGAACAGCAACTGCTTGTCGGGCCAGGCATCGTGCGCCAGCTGCACCTGCTCGAACTGGTCTTCCACGTACCAGTGGAAGCCGGCGCCCCAGACGTAGCGGGCCGCCTGCGGGTCGCCGTAGACGACGCTGGCGCGTTCGACCAGGCCGTCGCGGTTGTGGTCCCAGATGATGATCCTGATGTCAGCCAGGCCGGCGGCATGCAGCGCCGGGCCGAGGTGGTCGCGCACGAAGTCGCGCTCTTCCTCGGCGGTGTAGAGGCAGCTGTCCCAGCGCTGGGTGGCCATCGGCTCGTTCTGCACCGACACGCCCCAGATCGGCACGCCCTCGGCCTGGTAGGCCTGGATGAAGCGCACATAGCACTGGGCCCAGGCGGTGCGGCAATCGGGGCGCAGCCGGCCGCCGCCGTTCATCGCACCGTTGGTCTTCATCCAGGCGGGCGGGCTCCAGGGCGATGCCAGCAGCTGGATCGGCCGGCCGGCCACCTGCTGCGCCGCGCGGATGAAGGGCAGCAGCGCCTGCTGGTCGCGCGCGATGCTGAAGTGCGCCAGCGCAAAGTCGCCGGCCACATCGGCATGGGCATAGTTGCCCAGCGAAAAGTCGCAACTGTTGATGTGCACCCGGCACAGCGTGTAGCCGTGGCCTTCGGTGGGGTGGAAGCAGGCCTGCAGCACTGCTGCCTGCTGGGCGGGCGGCAACTGCTGCCAGGTGGTGGCGGCCGCCTCGGTGAAGGCGCCGCCAAAACCCAGCAGGGTCTGGAACTGGCGGCTGCTGTCCACCCACACCCGGGGCAGTGTGCTGTCGGTCGGGTCGGCGTCTGGCAGCGCGGGTTGGGCGGCCAGCGGCGCAGCCCCGCCCTGGGCGGTCAGCACACTGCGCATCGGCGGCCTGGCAGCGGGGGTGCCTGCCAGCATGCTCACTTCGTCCAGTGGATGTTGTCGACGTAGATCTTGGTGGTGTTGCCTTTGATCGTGGTGTTGCCGGTGGCGTCGTAGACATCGTTGATCACGAACGGGTTGGTCACCTTGGTCAGGTCGAACCTGGCGTTCGCGGCGGTGTTGCCGAATGCCGGCGCGCCCGACGCCTTGATCGCGGTGATCGGGATCGACACGTTGCGCCACTGGCCGTCGTTGACGAAGCCGTAACCGTCGGCATTGGTGTTGCTGACGACGGCATAGGCGTCATAGGCGGTGTTGCCGCTGCCGGTGAGGAAGCCGATGCGCAGCTTGCCCGGGTAGGTGGTGCGGATGCGCAGGTTCAGCTTGCCGGTGGCCTCGAACTGGCTCAGGTCGGTGGACGCGCTGTAAGTGGCGAAATGGCCCCAGCCATAGACGGCTGGTGACGGTGCGATCTCCAGGTAGTGGAAGGCTTCGCCGTCGCCGGCCGCGCCTGTCACTTCACCCGAGAACGACGTGGCCGGGCTGTCCCAGCCGAAGAACTGCAGGTTGCTCACACGCGCTTCGCCGGCTGTCACCGTGTCGGCATACAGCGTGTAGCGGCTGGCGGTGACGGTGCTGTTGGTGATGGTGGGCGCATAGACCGCGTCGGCGTCGGTGTAGGTGGCGTCCCACAGGTTGGTTGGGTACAGGCTCTGCACCATGTAGCGTGCCTTGCGCTGGACGGTGAACAGGCCCCACTTGTCGTCACGCGCCTTCCAGGGTTCGTCAAAGGCCTCGAAGTAGATGATGGATGCCGGGCCGCTGCCGGCAGCCTTGCTGGCGGCCGACCAGGCGTTGAGCCGGTCGAAGTACATCTTCTGGTTGACCGGGTGGGCGCGGTTGAACTCGCCGCCCGAGGCCACGGCCTTCCAGCCCGTCTCGCCCACGATGATGGGCTTGCCGGTGTGCCCCAGGCTGTCCATGTGGGCGCGCACGGCGGCGTACTCGGCCTTGGCCGATGCGATGGCGGCGTCCATCATCGCGGTGGCGCGGGCCGGGCCGGCGGCAGCGGCCTGCTGCTGCCAGTCCCAGTTGGCGATTGCCGGCGGGATGGTGTCGAGCAGCGGGTAGGTGTGCATCGAGACGAAGTCGACCGCCTCCAGCACCACGCGCGGGTCGTAACGCTCGCTGGCGCCCTTGGCGAAGAAGGCCCAGTTGTCGTCGGTGGTCACCGGCTGGGTGATGCGGTCGCGCACCGACTTGATGTAGCCCGCCATCACCTCGGGCGAACTGGGCACGAAGCTCCAGACCACCATGGTCTCGTTGCCCACGCTGACGGCGATCACGGTGTTCTTGTAGGCATTGGCCAGGGCCACGGCGCGGTTGGCTTCGGCCAGGTTGAACGCCTTGTTGTTGGCCAGTTGTGGCGCGCTCAGCCCGGTGGCGCTCTCGGTCAGGATGTAGGCGCCCAGCATCACCTTGAAGTCGAGCTTGTCCTGGTCGATGACCTGCAGCAGCAGTTTGGCCACCGCGTCAGAGCTGTCGAACACGCGCAGCAGCGTGAACCCGCCCTGCTTCAGCAGGGCCAGGTCTTCCCGGATCATCGCTGCGGTGATGGTCTCGGTGTCGCGGTTGCCGCTGCGAAACGGCGAGTAGGCCACCGCCTTGCGGGCGCCGAAGTCAGCGCTCAGTGCACGCGCCTGCACGCCGGCCACCGGCACGGTGCCGCCACCGCCGCAGGCGGCCAGCACCAGCGCCAGCAGCAGCATGGCGGCCAGCGCCAGGCCGGTGCGCAGCAGGCCCGTGCGGGGGGTGGACAGGGTGGGCAGGGCGTGGGCCAGCATGGTGGGCGATCCTGTGGAAGTCATGGTGAGTCTCGGGCGCAGGGCGGGCCGGTCAGAAGGCGTAGACCACGCCCATGCCGAGCCAGTTGCCGTTGGGCGCCACCCGCGCCTCGACAATGGTGAACGGGGGATTGCCAGGCATGGAGATCGGCGCCATGCTG
>JARXAJ010000252.1 GCA_029865965.1 Aquabacterium sp. | reverse complement strand
TGGTGGCGGTGGGGGGGGGGGCCGGCGCGCTGGCCGCGCATGCGGGGCTGCAGCTGACCGGGCAGATCGGCACAGCGGCGGCCGTGGGCACGGCAGCCGTGGTGCTGTGGCACCTGCGGCGCAGCCGGCAACCGGCTGCCGCGCCGGCCGCCACCAACCCCGATGTCAACCTGGACGTGGGCGGCACGGTGCAGGTGCCGGCCTGGGGCGACGGTGGCCACGCCCGCATCGCCTACCGCGGCAGCCACTGGCAGGCCCGCCACGTGGGCGCCGGCCACCCTGCGCCGGGCCTGCATGTGATCCGTGCCGTGGAAGGCAGCTGCCTGATGCTGGAACGCGCCCCGCACTGACGCCAGAACCGACATCCACACCCACACCCACACCCACACCCACACCCGATCGAGTCAACACCATGGAAATCGTCGCCATCCTGCTGGTCATCGCCGTCATCTTCATCGCCCGGTCGTTGAAAGTGGTGCCGCAGCAGAACGCCTGGGTGGTGGAACGGCTGGGCAAGTACCACGCCACGCTGACCCCCGGCCTGAACCTGTTGGTGCCATTTGTCGACCGGGTGGCCTACAGGCATTCACTGAAGGAGATCCCGCTGGATGTGCCCAGCCAGGTGTGCATCACCAAGGACAACACCCAGCTGACGGTGGACGGCATCCTGTACTTCCAGGTGACCGACCCGATGCGCGCCAGCTACGGCAGCAGCGACTACATCGTGGCCATCACCCAGCTGGCGCAGACCACGCTGCGCAGCGTGGTCGGCCGCATGGAGCTGGACAAGACATTTGAAGAGCGTGACCAGATCAACGGCTCGGTGGTGCTGTCGCTGGACGAGGCGGCGCTGAACTGGGGCGTGAAGGTGCTGCGCTACGAGATCAAGGACCTGACGCCGCCTGCCGAGATCCTGCGCAGCATGCAGGCCCAGATCACGGCCGAGCGCGAGAAGCGCGCGCTGATCGCCGCCAGCGAGGGCCGGCGCCAGGAGCAGATCAACATCGCCACCGGTGAGCGCGAGGCCAGCATTGCCCGCAGTGAAGGCGAGAAGCAGGCCGACATCAACAAGGCCCAGGGCGAGGCAGCAGCCATCACCGCACTGGCCGAGGCCACGGCCGACGCCATCCGCCGCATTGCCGACGCCATCGAGCAACCGGGCGGTGCCCAGGCGGTGCAGCTGAAGGTGGCCGAGAAAGCGATCGACGCCTACGGCCAGTTGGCCAAGACCAACAACACCATGATCGTGCCCGGCAACATGACCGAAGTGTCAGGCCTGATCGCCACCGCGATGGCGGTGATGAAGGGCACGACCAAGGGCTGAGGCGCCCTCAGCCCGGCCGCCGCCGAGGCTGCACGCCGCCCACCGACAGCAGCGACTCCACGCAATCGCGCAGCGACTCATCCCAGGGCCGGAAGTCCACACCCAGCAGCGTGCGGATGCGCTCGTTGCGCAGGTCGCAGCCGGCCCAGATGGCGCGCATCTCGGCTTCGCGCGCGCGGATGCGATCGCCCTGCCCGTCGACCACCGGGCCCGGCGCGTGGCCCAGCTCGGGCAGCAAGCGGCCGATGTCGGTGTTGATGTCCTCGACGCGCCGGGTGTCGGTGGACCAGGCGATGTAGCGCTCGCCGTTTTTCACAGCAGCGCTTTCCAGCAGGCCGATGTGGCAGGCCACGTCGTCGCGCACGTCCACCGGCATCCAGGGGCGGTAGACGGGCGTCTGCGGGCAATCGCCGCGCAGCATGCCGGCAATCAGCTTCTGCCAGGGCCCCATGTCCTGCTGGTGGGCCGACAGGATGGGGCCGACGTTGTCGCCCGGGCAGCAAGCCACCGATGTCCAGCCGCCATGGCGCGCTGCGGCGGCAGCAAACAACCGCTCAGCCAGCACCTTGCCCATCGAATAGCCCTGACCCCGCTCAGGGCTGCGCTTGGGGTTGGTCTCGTCGGGCCAGCGGTCTTCATTGCAGACCGGGCGGCGCACCAGTTCCTGCAGGTCCATCTCGGAGATCACGGCGGCGATGCTGGAGGTGACCACCACCCGCGTGACCGAGCCCGAAGCCTCGACGCTGGCGATGATGTGGCTGCAGGTGCGGCGGATGCGGTCCTGGTCGTCATAGGTGGCCAGGTGCGACAGGTGTGCCACGCCGTGGCAGCCGCGGAAGATGCTGTCGTAACAGCCGGGCATGTCGAGGTCGGCCGCATGCAGCGTGAGGCGACCGCTGGCAAAGCCAGGCATCGCCCGCAAAAAGCCGGTGCGCGCCAGGTCATCGGGGTCGCGCACGCAGGCGCGCACTCTGTGGCCTCGATCGAGCAGCTGGCGCACCACCCAACCACCGATGAAGCCGGCCGCGCCGGTGACGGCCACGGTGGCGTTGCGCCTGGGCACTGGGGACATGGGGCACCTCATCCTTGCAAGATTGGCAGAGTGGCAGCCAACCGGGCAGCGCCCGGCATGCAGCCGAATCAAAGGAAATTAACACGGCAGTTGGCGCGGCGGCGTCGGGCCGGTGACAGGCAACGGACCGGCCAGCGGCGCATCACTGACTGGCCACGCCAGGGGCAAGCCCGTCGGCCACACGCTTGGCCGGGATGGCCCGGCGCAGGCATGATCAGCGCATTGCCATCACAAGGATTGCCTGCCATGTCACGCGACGCTGCCCTCAACGTGCTGGGCACACCCCTGGTGCCCTGCAGCTACGACCCACTGACCGGCTGGTACCGCGACGGCTGCTGCCACACCGATGCGCAAGACCACGGCAGCCATGTCATCTGCGCCCGCATGACCGTGGCCTTTCTGAACCAGCAGTTCGGGCGCGGCAACGACCTGATCACGCCACGGCCCGAGCACCGCTTCAAAGGCCTGAAGCCGGGCGACCGCTGGTGCGTGTGCGCGCTGCGCTGGAAGGAGGCCTACCTGGCCGGCTGCGCGCCGCCCGTGGTGCTGGACAGCACCCACGCAAGGGCGACGGACTTCGTGCCGCTGGACTGGTTGCGCGAACTGGCGCTGGATGCCGTCGGCTAGAATCTGTGGCTTGCCGCGGAGAGATGGATGAGCGGTTTAAGTCGCACGCCTGGAAAGCGTGTGGGGGTTAACAGCCCCCCGCGGGTTCGAATCCCGCTCTCTCCGCCAGTACCATACGGCCCCAGAAAGTCTAGTCGCATCAACGACTTAACTACCTAGGGCTTTTCTCATTCACCACACGACATCACCACACGATGGGGTCCGTCAGGGTGCCCGAGGTGGTCTTGACTGGCTGGCAGTGGGTGCCGCTGGGATGCAGCTTCGATCTGCCTGATTCGTTGCGGGGCCAGTGGCTTGCCCATTCGAACCCGACGCCCGCGTCTGATGCTTGCATGGCCGAGGTTGTGTGAACTGCGGCGTGGCCTGCTGCTGGCACCGGCAGGTCTGAGGTAGTGCCTGCCAGCCAGCACCTGGAACCCGTGCGGATCAGTGGCACAGGTTGTCTGCCGCAGTGATGCCACCGTCCGGCGACTTCACGCCGAGACAACCCAACAAACTCGCGAACAGGTTGTGGTGGCCCACGCGGGAGCTGCGGTCCTGCTGGCGCGCGGCGATCTGCTCGTAGCCGGCCTTCAACGCAGGGTCGCTCAGGAAGCGTTCGGACGCCCAGAACACCATGGGCACCGCACGCTGCTCGGGCGGCGCAATTCTCCGCGGCGTGCCGTGGAAGTGCACGTTGTCACTGATGCTCTCGCCGTGGTCGGCGGTGTAGACCAGCAGGGCCTTGTGCGAGCGCAGCAGCGCAATCGTCTCGCCCAGCACATGATCGGTGTAGAGGATGCTGTTGTCGTATGAATTCAGCAGCAACTCGGCGCTGCAGCGCTGGTCAGTGCTCAAGCACTCAGGCTGGAATCGGGCGAAGCTGCGCGGGTAGCGCTGGGTGTAGAGGTAGTGCGAGCCCTTGGTGTGCAGCACGATCGCACGCGGGTGGGTTCTTGCGCCGGGGGCGGACGCACGCTTCAGGGCTGCCGACAGCTCGGGCAACAGCAGCATGTCGTCCACCGGCTTGCCGGTGTTTTCAGGTTGCGCGGCAATGACTTCGCGGAACTTGTACGCATCGGCCTTCACGCGGTTGTAGAACCCCAGCTCGCTTTGCATCGCGAACAACTCGATGCGGAAGTCCAGTTTGCGCAGCACCGAGAACACGTTGTCCTCGAGCACGATGTCAGGCCCCATGTCGGCCGCCGCCTGCAGCCCCTCGGGCCGCACGAACATGCAGGCCAGGGACAGCTTGGTGACGGTGTCGCAACTCTGGGCAGCGAATGCCAGCACACGAGGCTGCGCCGCCAGCTGCGGCGTGGTGGCCCGGCTGTGGCCCAGCATTCCCCAGCGGTCGCGGCGCGCGCTTTCGCCGATGACCATCACCAGCACCATGTCCGACAGGTCGGTCTGTGGCCTGTAGGCGTAACGCTTGGCCGGATCGATCAGACGCGACGCCATCCGCTTGCCGGCGAGGTGGTTGCTGGCCACCATGCCTGCGCCAGCCAGCCAATTGCTGGGCACGTAGGAATGGGCCGCCACGCCCACGGGGTTCGGTGCGGCTTCCACCTGGTCGGGCGCAGCTTGCTGGCCTTGCTTGCGCAGCAGCACCTGCGCACCTGAGAACACGGCCAGCAGCACCGCGAAGGTGGCCACCCGGCCCACCAATGCCCTGGGCTGACGCCATTGCCGCCATAACGGCGGCGTGGTTGACGGTGCCCGCCACAACCAGAGCAGCGGCAGGCCGGCGAACACCACCACCCAGGCCAGAAGCCACAGGCCCACCACCTCGCCCGACATGTCGTGGTCGGTGGTGAACACCGCATTGATGACGCCGTACCCGATGACCACGCCAAAGCGCGCCATGTAATACGCGCACACCGCGCTGACGAGAATCATGACCGAAGCGAACGTGAGCCACACACGGCGCCCGGCCAAGGTGAACACTGAACACAAAAGCGCTGTGAGCGACAGCACCAGCAGGGCTTCTGCGGCGACCACGCCGGCACCATTGGGCAGCGCGTGAAAGTGCCGGTAGAAGACGGGCGCATTGGGCACCAGCGCCACATAAGCGGCGACGACCCCTGCGCTGGGCAGGGCGCGCCCGGCGCGCCGAAGCGCGGCGGTCACAGCAACAAGCCTCATGGCGATGGGCCCGCTTAAGGCGCAATGACCGAACCGCCCAGGATCTCGCAGATGCCCGCTGGGCTGGGTCAGGCTGCCGCCCGTATCGCCACAGGCCGTGCGTGCTGCGGCAACCAGCAGGGCCGGCAAGAAATGAACGGTACGGCGGGAATTGGTCATGGTCATGGCTGCTGCATGCGCTACACAACCAACACTCTAATATTGAAAGTTTTGACAATATATACGTGCTTTACGCATTTCATTTCGACGATCTGATCCCGACCGGGGGCGCTGCCTGGGGTTCAAGGCGACCCCACGCGCCACTCCGTCCAGCCCGATCGACACCAAAGAGAGCCGGACGCAGCAAGCCAAGCCAGGACCGGCGGATCCTGCAGGCGACCCGCTCAGCGCAGCCAGCGTGCCGCGGCGTCCAGCAAGCCCTGCCGCACCCGCTGCTGGCGCGCCGGGTCCGCCGCACCACACGCCAGGCGACACACCCAGTCGGTGGGCGACTCGAAGTCACAGTGCGACGCGCCCGCGATCAGCTCGTCGCGCCACAGCACCGGCAACACGGTGCCCCAGGGCGCGGCCACGGCCTCGTCGTTGCACCGCGACGGCGGTGCGCGCAGCAGCAGCGCCTCGGTCCGCAGCCGGCCGGCCGCCGCCAGGCCCAGGCGCTCGGTCTCGCCGGACAGCGTGCGGTCAAACGGGTCCAGGCCGACGAAGCCGACCACGCCGGGTGTGTCGGCCGCCAGCAGGCTGGACAGCCCGCCGGCGGAAAAGCCGACAAGCACGATCCTGTCCACCGGGACGCCAAAGGCTCCACCCGCACGCAGCATGCCCACCAGCGCGGCCAGAGCGCGGGCATTGCAGCGGAAGTCGAAGGTGCAGGGCAAGTCCGGCGTCAGCGCCAACACGCCCGCATCGGCCAAAGCCTGTGCATGGCCCGCCAGCGTGTGCCGGCTGCGTGTGAAACCGTGCGAGAGGATGGCCGCCCCGCGCAGTGGCCCGGCAGCCGGGTACATGTCCAGCGTCACGCGGTGGCCGTCGATGGCATGCACCCGGGTCTGCACAGGCGACGGCGCCAGAGGCGCGGCCGAGGCCGCCATCGCAGCCATGACCGCCGCCGCGCCCAGCAGCGCCGTGCAGATCTTGCTTGCAGAGCGGATCAGAGTCTCCATGCCTGCATTGTCGGCGGCTGCGCATGGGCGGCCGCCCGGCGCCGACGCTCAACCATGCCCGCGCACCTTGCCACCCAACACGCGGTGACTGCATGCGGAGCGGCCGGCGCGATCAATAGCTCAGGTTGATCTGGAGCACGGTGGTGGTGCCGCTCTCCTCGTTGCCCACGATCAGCAGCGGTTTGCCGTTGGGCGACCTGGATGCCGGCACAAAGGCCATACCCTCGGGACCGCGGTCGCCGGTGGCGCCCGTGCGGGTGTTGAGGTAGGTCACGAACGTGGCTGCGGCCGGCTTGCTGACGTCGTACACCGCCACGCCGCCGATGCGCTCCAGGGCCACGAAGGCGAAGCTGCGCTTGCCGAACTGGGCCACCACCACGCCCTCGGGCTCGGGGCCCTTGTTGCTGCTGCGCGCGTCCAGGGTGTCGTTGTCATGGCTGGCGTTGAACTTCGCCTCGGTCAAGGCCTTGGTGCGCTGCTCCAGGTCGTCACCGGAGTCGAATACCCGGCTGACATCGCTGGCCTTCCAGATGGAGATGGACCGCCCGCCGAAGCTGTACAGCGCATTGCACTGCCCCGCTGCGTTCTTGCCGGTGGCGCCGCCGTTGGGTGTGGTCGTGATGCGCAGCCGGCCCAGGGCCGAGTCGAACAGCAGCTTCGCCGCGTCGGCGCCGAACACCGCCGGGTCCAGGCCCGCCGTGCAGTGGGCGCGGACCCGTGTCTCCTCGTTGAAGCCCGGCCAGTCAGCGCGGGCATCGCCCTCGTTGGCGGTGACGAGGTAGGTGATGCCATCCACGCTGTAGCTGGCGATCCCGTCGGGCAGGTACATGCCTTTGACCGGCCGCGGCACGATATCGATCTTGGCTGTGCCGCTGTTGGTGTCGGTACCGCCGTCCTCATCGCTGGCGTCCAGGCCAGCGCCCGCGACGTTGTGGTCCTTGAAGCCCAGCGGCTTGATCGCCGTGACCCGTGCCGTCGCCACGTCGACCATCGCGATGGCATTGTTCTCCTGCAGGGTCACGTAAGCAGTCTTGCTGTCGGCGCTGACGGTGATGTATTCGGGCTCCAGGTCCTGCGCGGCGTTGGCGCCCGGCCCGTAGATGCGCACACCCTGGGCACGCAGTTCGTCTTCTTTGCCGATGAAGGCCTTGAAGTCGGCCGTGGCGACCACCGGGGCCACGGTCAGCGACGCCCCCGACCCGCTGCGGTTGACCGTGATCACGCTGATCGACCCCTCGGGGTCCGCATAACTGCTGCCGGCGGGCGGCGTGCCATAACCGCTGGGTTCGCCTTCATTCGCAACGAGCACGCGCAAGCCATCGGGGGTGAAGGTCAGCATGTCGGGCAGCGCCCCCACCGTGACGGAGGTGATCAGCTGCAGCGTGGTGGCGTTGTAGAAGGCCACGACGCCCGGGTCGGTCTTGGGGTTCTTCTCGATCGCCACCGCGACCAGACCGTCGCTGACAGCCACGCTGTTGGCGCTGGCGCCCAGCGCGCTGATGTCGATGACACCAACCCGGACCGGCTTGGTCGGGTCGCTGAGGTCGAGCACATCCACGGTGCTCAGGCTGGCGTTGACGATGAAGGCCCGCTTGCTGAGCGCGTCGAAGGCAGGGATTTCCTGGGCCGTGACCGTACCGGGCGGCGTCGCCGACTTGCCCAGCGGCGAGGTGTAGCCGCCGATCTTCTGCACCGTCAAGCCGATTGGCGTGGGCTCGTCATCAGCACCGCCGCCACACGCAGCCAGTACACCCAGGGACAGGGCTGCCACGAAGGCAACCCGAGGCCATGTCTTCTGCATCAAGGTCTTTCTGCAAATGTGAGATCAACAGTTTGTGTAATTAAAGTGACGATATCGTGACTTCATCGGCGGCGTTTGGCGCTCGCTGGCCCGTGCCCTCCCTTTGCCCCCCCAGGCCGGATGACTGCGCCAATGCGAGCCATCAACTCGGTTGTGCGCTTTGGGCCAGGGCCGGGGCTTCGGCGTTGTGGTGCAGTTGCAACATCGAGGGGCTCGCTCCGGTTGGCGCAGCACCCCCTTCAAAGATGGTCTCGGTCTGGATGTTGCGCAGCGCCGACCAGCTCAGCTTGGAGGCTGCGCCGTCGCCGGGGACAGGCCCGCATCCTCTGCTGCACATAGAAGCAACGGGGCGGTTGGCTCAGCGCTCAGTCCTGGCCGATGGCGTGAAGTGCTGCCAGCTTGCCCTAGCAAAGACGATGACATGAAAATCGCGTGAAAACACTTCAAACTCGCTTTACTGCTTTTACACTGTTTGATGTATTGAACATGTTTGTAGCCAGCTGAGGAACGTGGCAGCGGCGATCTTTTGGCGCGCGCCAAGTGCTGGGCCAGCAGGCAACCGCCGGTCGCGGCCCCTCAACCGGATACAGGCAAGGACTTCATGCGCAAGACATCGCCCGGACCTCTGCCATGACCGCACCCAAAGCGCTGATCGTGCGCATCCGCAACTGGGTGGGCGATGTGATCCTGGGCCTGCCTGGCTTGCAGCTGATCGAGTCCATGGGCTTTGAGCTGCATCTCGTGGCGCGGGGCAAGTGGGCGCCGTCGCTGTTGGCCGGTTACGGCTGGCCGGTGCATGTGCAACCCAAGGGCTTGCGGCACAAGGTGGCCCAATTGCGCCAGCTCCGCCAAGCGCTGACCCAGCGCGACCCGACGTTCGCAAATCGTGAGAACGCCTTCCTGCTGCCAGCGTCATTCTCAGCAGCACTTGAAATGCGCCTGGCCGGGCTCAAACCCGTGGGCGTGGCCAAGGAGGGCCGGTCGCTGCTGTTGTCACGCGCCGAGCCCTGGGCTGAGCAAGGGCATGAACTGGAGCGCTACTGGGACATCGCTTGCCGGTTTGTGGGCCACATCGGTCCACCGTCGCCGGACATCGGGTTTCGCGTGCAAACCAGCAAGGCGCTGGAAGCTGCGCCGCTGCTGGCCAACAACGGCATCACGGGCCCGTTCGTGATGATCTGCCCGTTTGCCGGTGGCAAGGCTGCGACTGCCGACAAAGCCGACAAGAAGTGGCCTGGGTTCGAAGCCTTCGTGGCGCAGGGCCAGGCTCGACTGGGCCTGCCCTTGGTCGTCTGCCCCGGCCCGGGCGAAGAAGAAACCGCACGCCAGCTCTACCCAGCGGCGCGCATCCTGAAAGGCTTGGACCTCGCGGTCTACGCTGGGGTGCTGCAACGCGCCTCCCTGGTGGTGGCCAACGACACCGGTCCGGGCCATGTCGCCGCAGCACTGGGCTGCCCGATGATCAGTCTGCTCGGGCCCACCGAAGCCGCGCGCTGGGCGCCGTGGGGCCCGCACGTGAATGTGCTGCAACACGCCCGCCAAGGTCTGGTGACGGTGTGGCCGAGTGCTGATGAGGTCTTCACCTTGGCGCAACGCCTGTTGAAGAGTTGATGCGCGCGTGAACGAACGCCGCAGCCTGGACATCGTGGGCAGCAGGGCCGGAGCTGCGTGGCTGCCGCCTTGCCCACCGCAGCCAGAAGCAGCGGGCGGCTGCCTCGGCGTATCGCGGTTCCACTTGCAGGAGCCCCACGCGGCCAAGCCCGTCCTTGGCGGGCGCGTCACACCTTGCGCCGCACGGGCCAACCGACAGCCGGCAAGCGCAGCAGGTTCAGCATGTTCCCGGCCAGGATCAGGCAGATGCCCAACGCCGTGAAGAGATCCAGCTGTTCCGAGTACGCCAACCAGCCCACCAGGGCGGTCAGCGGCACACGAAGAAAGTCCATCGGCACGACAACCGTGGCGTCGGCATGCTGCATCGCCCTGGCGAAGCAGTAGTGCGAATAGGTGCCGCAGAAGGCCACGACCACCACCCAGCCCCAGGCCGTGGCCGATGGCCATTGCCAGACCACCAGCGCCGGGATGAGCCCGATCACGCTCTGGACAACCAGCATCCAGAAACTGATCGCCACTGCCGCTTCGGTGCGGGTCAGCGACTTCACCAGCACAACCGAGACCGCAAACCCCAGCGCAGAAGCCAGCGCAATCAACTGCCCCGCGTTGAGCTGGCCTGCAACGGGTCGAACGATCACCGCCACACCCACCAGCCCCAGCAGCACGGCGGCCCACTTGCGCACGCCCATGCGCTCGCCGAGCAGGGCCACCGCCAGCGCGGCCGACCAGATCGGCATCGTGAACTCGATCGACACCAGCTGCGTCAGCGGGATCAGCGACAACGCGACGAACCAGCCGTATTGCGCGGCATAGTGGACCGCGTTGCGCAGCATGTGCTGGGGCAGCCGTTGGGTCCGGACAGCGGCCAGGCCGCCAGCAGCGCACACCAGCGGCCACAGCATCACCATGCCCAGGGTGGAGCGCAGCAGCATGATCTGGAAGACCGACAGTTCGCGCGCGGCCTCGCGCCCCGCCACGGCGATCACGAGCATCAGCGTCAGCCAGCCGGCCATCCAGGCGGCGGCGCGGGCGATCGAAGGGTTGGAAGCAGCTAGCATCTCCGCAGCGTAGCCGATCGGCCTGACGGCACAGTCCAGGCGCCGGGCATTTGCACTGAGGCAATTCCCCGCTCGCCTGGATTCCACCGTGGGCCCCGGGGCCCACATCCCCTTGCCTTGCCACCGCCACAAACCCACCCGCCATGTCAACCGCCGACACCCCCCTGCTGGTCACGCCCGCGTGGCTGCACGCCCGCCTGGACGATCCATCGGTCCGGGTCCTGGACTGCACGACCTGGATGACGCCGCAGCCAGTGGGTCCGTCAAGCATCACCAGCGGCCGGCCAGACTGGCTGCGCGCGCACATCCCCGGCTCACAGCATGTCTGCATGGTGCAAGACCTGTCGGACCCGGCCGGCGCGTTCCCGTACACACTGCCCGGCGCCGCGAAGATCGCCGCCCTGCTGTCGCGCCTGGGCATCGATAACGGTCACCATGTCGTGCTGTATGGCGCCGCGCAGCCGATGGTGGTCACACGTGCCTGGTGGGTGCTGACGGCGCTCGGCCACCAGCGGGTGTCGGTCCTCGACGGCGGCCTGCCCCGCTGGCAGCGTGAAGGCCGGCCGCTGACGGATGCGGTGGTGGCCAGGGCAGCCACCGCGTTCCAGCCCCGGCCCGATGCGGCCATGGTGGCCGACGCCGAGCGCGTCGCGCGCGCCGTGGCCGGCTCGGGCGAGCGGCTCGTCAACGCGCTCAGCGCGGAGCAGTTTGCCGGCACCGGTGGCGCGCACTACGGCCGGCCCGGGCGCATTCCCGGCAGCCTGCATGTGCCGGCACGCGACCTGGTCGATCCCACCTCGATGGACTGGCTGCCGCAAGACGCCCTGCTGGCGCGCTTGCAGGCCGCCGGCCTGACCGATCCGAACGAGCCCGTGATCACCTATTGCGGCGGCGGCATCGCCGCCAGCGTCACGTTCTTTGCGCTTCGGCTGCTGGGGCGCGACAAGGTGGCGCTGTACGACAACTCGCTGCTGGAATGGTCGGCAGACCCGGCGCGGCCCATGGTGCCGTGACGCGGCGGGGGCGCCGCCGGGCGCTGCCTGGTGGCGTGGCTGCCTGCCTGCGCCGGCGCGCCATCCGGCTGCGCTGCGGGCGTTGGCAGGCGTCGCAGAATGCCGGCTTCTTCACACACCGCCACGGCCCACCGGGCTGGCCCACCGGAGCACACACATGACCCTTGCCGACCGCCTGCACGCCTGCCACAGCGCCGTGGTGCACGACGTGATGAAGGACCTGGGCCTGCCCATCCGCGTGCTGCCGCGCAGCATCGTCGGGCTGGCACCGACGATGCGGGCAGCCGGGCCGGTGTTCACCGTCCGCGGGCGGCCCGATCCGACGATGGACAAGCACACCTCGCTTTATGAATGGGCCGGCCTGCTGTCGCGCGCGCCCGCTGGGCATGTGGTGGTGTGCCAGCCGCAGGACGACACCCGCGCGCTGTTCGGCGGCCTGTCGGCCGAGGCGTTGCAGATCAAGGGGGTGCGCGGCTACATCGTCGACGGCGGCTGCCGCGACATCCAGGCCGTGGCCGACCAGGGCTTCCCGGTCTTCGCCCGCTACGCCACGCCCATCGACATCGTGTGCGCCTGGCGCGCCGAGGCGTTCGCGCAGCCGGTGGCCATCGGCGGCCAGCAGGTGCTGCCCGACGACCATGTGCTGGCCGACCGCGACGGCATCATCCTGATCGGCGCCGCCGAGGTCGATGCCGTGGTGGCCGCAGCCGAGCGCAAGATGGCCACCGAGGGGGACATGGTGCGCGCCATCCGCGCCGGTGAAGACCCGCAGGCCGCCTACCTGCGTTACCGGGTGTTCTGACCGCTGTTACGGCGCCTGCAGGCGCTGCAAAAGGTCCGGCGTGGGGTGGCCGTCGGCCACCAGGCCGGCGCTGCGCTGCCAGCGGCGCAGGGCGCTGCGGGTGGCCGGCCCCATCAGGCCGTCGGGTGTGCCGCTGGCAAAGCCGCGCGCAGCCAGCGCAGCCTGCAGCGCCTGCATCTGGCTGCGCGACAGCGGCAGCAAGTCACGCGGCCAGGCCGCCTGCACGCCCGGGCCACCCGCCAGCCCCTGTGCCAGCAAGCCGACCGCCAGCGCATAGCTGGTGGAATTGTTGTAGCGCAGGATGGCCTGGAAGTTGGCGCCGACCAGGAACGCCGGCCCGCGTGCACCGGTAGGCAGCAGCAGCATCGCGTCGGCCAGGGGCGGCAGCGGCGCGCCACCAGCGGCCTGCACCCCCTCGGCCGCCCACTCGCTGGCGCTCTGGCGCACCGACGCATCCGCCCGGTGGGCATCGAAGTCCGGCGGCAGCCGCACCTCCAGCCCCCAGGGCTGGCCCGCCTGCCAGCCGGCATGGGCCAGGAAGTTGGCGGTCGATGCCATCACATCGGCCATGCTGCCCCAGATGTCGCGCCGGCCGTCGCCATCGGCATCGACGGCATGGGCCAGAAAGCTCGACGGCAGGAACTGGGTCTGGCCCATGGCCCCGGCCCACGACCCGACCATTGCGGCCGGCTCGATGTCGCCGTTCTGCAGGATCTGCAGCGCGGCCAGCAACTGCCCCCGGGCCCAGCCGGCGCGCCGGCCGTCGAAGCCCAGCGTTGCCAGCGCATCGATGGTGGGCGTGTTGCCGGTGTTGGCGCCGTAGCTGCTCTCCATGCCCCAGATGGCCCCGATGATCTCGGCCGGCACGCCATGGCGGGCAGCGGCAGCGTCGGCCTCGGTGCGCACCTGCGCCAGCCGGGTCTGGCCCAGCGCGATGCGTTGCGGCGTCACGGTGCGGTCGAGGTAGTCCCAGACCGTGCGGGTGAACTCAGGCTGTGCACGGTCAAGTTCGACCACGCGCGGCAGCGAGCGCACCGTGCCGAAGGCCGCCTGCAGCGTCGCATCGTTGATGCCTGCAGCGCGCGCGGTGGCAGCGAACTGCGCAACCCAGGCGGCAAAGGTTTGCTGTGGTGGCGCGTCATCGGCCATCCCCTGCACAGCCGGCGTGGCAGGCGGCGCGCTGGGCGGCATGGCAGCCGGCGGCGGCGACGCGCAAGCGGCCAGCAGCAGGCCAGCCAGCGCCGCCAGGCCATGGCGGCGACGCGCCAGGGAAATGGGGACGCGCACGTCAGGCACGCCCGGCCATTGCGAAGGGAGGGTCGGCCCCTGCCGGGGGCAGCAAGCGGCGTGCGTGTGGGTGCCACATGGCCGGATTCTCGCTGCCCGGCCCGGCGCATCGCTGCACTGCACTTGCATTGTTGGCACTTGCTTTGTTGGCTTCTGCACCGACATGCAAGCTCGATGCGTGGACTTCCCCTGATCCTGTTCTCCGTGCTGCTG
>JARXAJ010000008.1 GCA_029865965.1 Aquabacterium sp. | reverse complement strand
GCCTGGCAGGCCCTGATGGCCGACAGCCGGGGCGCCCCCGACGACGAGCGCCTGCGCCAGGGCCGGCACCCGCGCTACTGGCAGGTGCTGCAGCGCTGGCCGCTGCAGGCGCCGCTGCTGGCCGACAACAGGCCGCTTCTGCAGGCCTGGGGCGGTGCCGACGCGCTGATGCCGGCCGCCGCCTACCAGCGCTTTGCAGCGGCAGCGCACCAGCGCCGCGCGCCGTTCTGCGCCGTGCGCTTTCCGCAGGCCGACCATGAACTGCGTGAACCGGGCCATGACCGCCTGCAGCAGCTGTGGCGCTGGCTGGACCAGGCGGCCGCTGCCTTGCCGCCCCGCCCCGGCGCGACAATCAGCCTGCAGGATTGCAGCGCCTGGCAGGCCGAAGCCGCACAGCCCTGACCCCACCCGTCCACCTGCCCGACCGCCCCATGCCACGCCTGCGCCCAACCACCACCAACCGCCGCCAGCTGCTGGCCGCCACCACCCTGGCCATGCTGCCCGGCTGGGCTTCGGCACAAGCCGCGCGCCCCATCCGCCTGATCGTGCCCTACCCGCCCGGCGGCCCGCTGGACACCGTGGCGCGGCTACTGGCCACGGCCGTCAAGGACAGCCTGGGCCCGGTGCTGGTCGACAACAAGCCCGGCGCCGGCGGCAACCTGGGCGCCGACCTGGCCGCCAAGGCCGCGCCCGACGGCCAGACCATCGTGATGGGCGCGGTGGCCACCCATGCCATCAACCCCTGGCTGTTTGCCAGGCTGCCCTACGACCCGGTGCGCGATTTCACGCCCATCACCCGGGTGGCGATGGTGCCCAACGTGCTGGTGATGAATGCCGCCACCGCCGACCGGCTGAAGATCAACAGCGTGGCTGATCTGGTGGCCCATGCCCGCCAGAACCCCGGCAAGCTGAACTACGGCTCGGGCGGCAACGGCAGCGCCGGCCACCTGGCCGGCGAGATGTTCAAGACCCAGGCCGGCCTGTTCATCGTGCACATCCCCTACGCTGGCGGCAACCCGGCGCAACTGGGCCTGCTGTCGGGCCAGGTCGATCTGAACTTCGACAACCTGGCCAGCGCAGCGGCCAACATCCAGGCGGGCCGGCTGAAGGCGCTGGCGGTCACCACCGCCAGCCGCGCATCCGCCATGCCCGACCTGCCCACCGTGGCCGAAGCCGGCCGCACTCTGGGCCTGGGCAACTTCGACGTGGGCACCTGGTTCGGCCTGTTCGGGCCCGCCGGATTGCCGGCCGACGTGCTGGCGCGGATGAACAAGGCGTTTGTCGATGCCCTGGCCACGCCCGAGGTCAAGGCCCGCATGGCGCAGCTGATGGCCGAACCGGCGCCCAACACGCCGGCGCAGTTCGGCGCCTTCGTGCAGGCGGAGCTGGCCAAGTACGGCCCGGTGGTCAAGGCCTCGGGCGCCAAGGTCGACTGAGCCCGTGCCGCGGCCGGCGGGCGCCGGCCTGTGCGCAGGCGCGGCCCTGTCCTACAGGGCCGCAGAGATCTGGCGCGCAAGCTATGCCGCATGCCTGCCCAAATCCGATCCCTGTCTCCCACCGCCGATTGGCGCGCCTGCGGCATGCTGCCCGTGCTGTTGCTGGCCGGCTGGTTGGCCACTGCCACGCCATGGGCAGCAGCCCAGGCAAGCGTGTCCACACCCGCACCGCTGGCACCGGCTGATGCCCGTCGCGCACCGCAGCGGCTGTCGCCCGACGCCGAACGAGACAGCGCGACCGCCCCCGGCAGCCTGCGCCCCGAGCGTGCTGCCCTGCCGCAGCTGACCGTACCCGTCGGCAAGCCGCCAGCCCAAGCTGCAGCCGCCGCAGCGGGTGCGTTGCCACCGAAGCCCTCAGCGTCCGCCGGCGGCGTCAGCGACGCGGTGGCCCGGTGCGAGGCCACGACAAGCACCGTGGAACGCAAGGCCTGCCGGCGCCAGCTGGCCATCCAGGCGCCCGTGGCGCGCTGACTGCACGGCAACCCCCATCCACCCAGGAGCCCCACCATGTCCAAAGGCCAGCGCGGTAACAAGGAAGCGAAGAAACCCAAGGCTGGACCGGCTCCGGCGGTGCCCGAAGCGATGGCCGGCGTCCTGCCTGCGGGACGGTCTGCAGCATCGGCGCCCAAGCCCAAGAAGCGCTGAGCTCTGCGCGACTCTCAGCGCGGCTGCAGGCGTTGCAGTTCTTCCAGGGTGTTGGCGTTGAAGAAGGCGCCGGCGTCGTCGAACACCACAGTGGCGCAGCGGTGCTGGCCGGTCCAGCGGTCGATCTTGCGTTGGCCGCCCTGGATGAAGGCCACCAGGCTTTCCAGCAGGCTGGCGGCCATCAGGCAGAACACCGGCTGCACCTGCACCTGGCCGTCTTCCAGCGTGGCGGCCATGGCGATTTCGGCGCCTTCGGCCACCAGCGCGCTGGCCAGGCGCTCGACCAGGTCGCCGGGGAAGTTGGGCGTGTCGCAGGGCACGGTGACGAGGTAGGGCGTGTCGCAGTGCTCCAGCCCGGCCAGAAAGCCCGCCAGCGGCCCGGGGTAGTCGGCCAGGGCATCTGGCCACACCGGCACACCCATCGATTCATAGGCGCCCAGGTTGCGGTTGGCATTGACCATCACCGCGCCCACCTGCGGTTGCAGGCGCAGCAGGGCCTGCATGGCCAGGGGCAGGCCCAGGTGGTTCTGCAGGCCCTTGTCGAGCCCGCCCATGCGGCTGCCCCGGCCGCCGGCCAGGATCAGGCCGGTGATGTCGTCTGGCGTGATGCTGGCCATGCTCAGCTCTCCAGCAGGTCGAAGCCCTGCGTCTCGACATCGATGAAGGCGCTGGTGAAGCCGGCCACCGCCCGCCACACCAGGGCGCGCGGATGCGCAGCGGTGGCAACACACAACTCGCCCACCCAGGGCTGCAGGTGCTGGCGGAAAAAGCGGCGCTGCTGCTCCAGGTTACACACCGCGATGTCGTCGCCGGCGATCAGGTAGCGCATCACCTCCAGCACGAAGGCGATGTGGTCCTCGGTCTCAAGCCGGTCAGCTTCGCGCGCCAGTCCCAGCGCGGCCAGATCGGTGCGCAGGGCGGCCAGCGGCTTCTCGTTGAGGTAGCCGGTCAGGTAGAACGAGCCATAGGCAAACACCTCGGGCCGGCCCACGCCGTGGAACAGCGCATCATGCTCGGCCGCCGCGCCAGCCACCGTGGTGGCACGCATCGCCGCCACCAGGTCGCCCCAGGGCGCTTCCAGGTGGCCACCCGGCTGCGGCGCCTGGGTGACGGCCACGGCGAACTGCTGCAGCAGCGCCGCATCGGGCGGCGCCAGCCACAGGCCGGCCAGCAGGCCGTACAGCTCGGCACGCGCCAGTTCCTCGCTGTCGTCGGCGGTGGCGAAACTGAGGGCGCGCAGGTCGGTGTCGGGCATGGTGGGCGGGCTCACAGGTCGGTGATCTTCACTTCGTTCGGGTTGGTGTGGATGTCGATCACCCGGCAGTCGCCGCACATCTTCAGGCGCTGGGCCGCCGCACCCTGGAAGGCGGCATGGCCGGCCAGCTTGGTCAGCATGCCTTCGATGGCGCGCAGTGTGCCGAAAGGCTTGCCGCAGCGCACGCAGGCAAACGGCTCGGCCTCGTGCAGCACGCGGGCGGCCTTGCGCGCCTTGCCACCGTCGGCCAGCCACAGCCGGGGCTGCAGCGTGATCGCCGATTCAGGGCAGGTGGTGGCGCACAGGCCGCACTGCACGCAGTTCTTCTCGATGAAGCGCAGCTGCGGCTTGTCGGGGTTGTCGGCCAGCGCGCCGGCCGGGCAGGCGCCCACACAGCTCAGGCACAGGGTGCAGGCGGCGGTGTCGACCTGCAGGCTGCCGAAGGGCGACCCGGTGGCGGGCAGCGCGATGCTGTCGGCCTGGGTGGGCGCGTGGGCCAGCAGGTGGTCGAGCGCCAGATCCAGCGTGCCGCGCTTGTCGGCCTGGGCAGCAAAGGTGGCCGGGCGTGCCACGCCTTGCGCAGGCGCAGCGCGCAGGGCCGCGTCCAGCGCAGGCAGGTCGCGTGTGTCCCGCACGTCGATCAGCCTGAAGTGTTCACCGGCATAGCCCAGGCCAGCCAGCACGCTGTTGGCCACCGCCATCTGCCCGGCCAGGGCGGCGCGGTACTCGGGCGCCTCTTCATCGGTCAGCAGCACCCACACCTGGCTGGCGCCCTGCGCCTTGGCCGCCAGCCACAGGTCCAGCCCGACGCTGGCGGTGTGCCACAGGGCCACCGGCAGCACCCGCGCCGGCACGCCGTGCAAGCCACCCTGGGCCGTGCCTGTGCGGCGGTCGCTGCGGGCGGCACGGCCCAGGTCATCGATCAGGCGGGTGCCTGCGCCTTCGCTGTGCAGCAGCAGCGCGGCATCACGCCCGCCGGCCTTGCCATAGGCCGTCAACAGGGTGCGCAGGCGCTTGCCCTGGTCCACCGTGCCGGGATAGGCGAACGACATCGCGCCGCTGGGGCACACCGTGCTGCAGGCGCCGCAGCCCACGCACAGGTGGGGGTCGACCACCACGCCACCGCCCTGCCCCGCCGGTGCGCCCAGTGCCGGCGTGCCGGGCACCGGGCCGCGGCTCTTGCCGGTGCGCTTGCCCTTGAGGGTGGCGTCGCTGCGGATGGCGCGGGCCGAGCACACGTCGATGCAGGCGGTGCATCCGGTCTGCTGGTTGCGGCTGTGGGCACACAGGCTCTGGCGGTACTGGAAGAAGCGCGGCTTCTCGAACTCACCCACCCGCTCGCGCAGGTCCAGCACGGCAGCCATCAGCCGGCGCTCGTCGCTGCCGGCGTGGATGTAGCCCTGCGGCGGTTGGTGCTGGGTGAAGTGCGGCTGGGCCTGCAGGTCCAGCACCAGGTCGAAGACCTCGGTGGTGGTGACGGGGGTGCGCTGGAAGTCGATGGCGCCGGCCGCCTCGCACACCCGCACGCAGTCGCGGTGGCTCTTGCACAGCGCCAGGTCGACCTGGTAGCTGAAGTCGATGGCGCCTTCGGGGCAGGCATCCACGCAGGCATTGCAGCGGGTGCACAGGTCCAGGTCGATCGGGTTGGCGCTGGCCCAGCTGGCCTGGAACTGGCCCAGGTGGCCGCTCAGCCCGGTGAGCTGGCCGCTGTGCACCGCGTGGTTGTGCTGCTGGGCCAGCGTACCGCCTGGCTGGGTGATCAGCAGGCTGAGCTGCAGCCGGTCGGCCAGCAAGGCGGCGGCGCGCTCGGCGGCGTCGGCAGGGCCGATCACCAGGCAGCGGCCGGCGCTGTGGTAGCTGACCGTGCCCACCGGTTCGGCGTCGGGCAACTGGGCGGCGGCGATCAGCGCGGCCAGCTTGGGCGTGGCCTGGGCGGCGTCACGCGACCAGCCGCCGGTCTCGCGCAGGTTGACGAAGTGGATCGGCCGCACATCCAGCGGCGCACTGCCTTCGGTGGCGGCGTTGAGGTCGGTGAACAGCCGGCTTTCCTGCGTGCAGGCCACCAGCAGCGGCTCGGCCTGCACGCCGGTGGCTTGGGCGGCGCGCTGGAACTGGGCCGCCTCGCGCCGGCACAGCAGGCTCAGCGGGGCATCGATGCCCTCAGCACTGGCGCCCGGTGTCTGGGCCAGGGCCTTCGCCAGGGCTGGCCGGTCCAGCGGCATGGTGCGGTTGCAGTCGCAGAGCAACGTCTTCATCGGGGATGGCCTGGGCGGGTGGTGTGGGGTGGGTGGCAGCGGCGTCGGGCGGCGCTGCGGCCGCTTCGGGGAACAGGCCCAGCCACTGGGACTGCGCCATCTGCCGCAGCATGCCGGCGGGCAGCGGGTCGGGGATGCCGTAATCGTCGATGTAGGTGTCCAACCCGTCCATCACATCGAAGTGCGGGTCGGTGAACAGCTTCTTCAATGCGGCATTCTTGACGCTGGCATCCACACCCGGGGCGACGAAGCGGGTGTAGTCACTGTCCCGGCCCAGCGCGGCCACGTCGGCCAGGGTGGGTGCGGGCGGGGGCGGCGGCGGGGCGGCGTCAGC
>JARXAJ010000235.1 GCA_029865965.1 Aquabacterium sp. | reverse complement strand
CTTTCCACCATCACGCCGAACACGCTGCGCGAACCACCGCTGATCTGGCCGGCAATGTCTTTGGCCACATCGAGCTGCTTTTCGTGCTGCTTGCTGCTGTTGGCGTGGCTGCAATCCACCATCAGGGTCTGGGGCAGCTTGGCTTTGGCGAGGTCCGCACAGGCGGCGGCCACGTTGGCAGCGTCGTAGTTGGGCGCCTTGCCGCCGCGCAGGATGACGTGGCAGTCCGGGTTGCCCTCGCTCTGCACGATGGCCACCTGGCCGTTCTTGTGCACCGACATGAAGTGGTGCGGCCGGCTGGCGGCCTGGATCGCATCGGTGGCGATCTTCAGGTTGCCGTCGGTGCCGTTCTTGAAGCCGATGGGCGCAGACAGGCCGCTGGCCAGCTCGCGGTGCACCTGGCTTTCGGTGGTGCGCGCGCCGATCGCGCCCCAGCTGATCAGGTCGCCGATGTATTGCGGGCTGATCACGTCGAGGAACTCGCTGCCCGCCGGCACACCCAGGCGGTTGATGTCGACCAGCAGCTGGCGGGCGATGCGCAAGCCCTCGTGGATGCGGTAGGTCTCGTCCAGGTAGGGGTCGTTGATCAGGCCCTTCCAGCCCACCGTGGTGCGCGGCTTCTCGAAGTAGACGCGCATCACGATTTCCAGCGTGTCGGCGTACCTGGCGCGCTCGGCCTTCAGGCGGCGGGCGTAGTCGATGGCGGCCGCCGGGTCGTGGATCGAGCAGGGGCCGATCACCACCAGCAGCCGGTCGTCGCTGCCGTTGAGGATGCGGCGCACGTTCTGGCGGGTGTCGCCGATCAACTGCTCCACCGGCGTGCCGGCAATCGGGAAGAAGCGGATCAGGTGCTCGGGCGGCGGCAGCGGGGTCACTTCCTCGATGCGCTGGTCGTCGGTCTGGCTGGTCTTCTCGCTCAGCGCATAACCAAAGCCCGATTCCGACGTGCTGGTGTGGCTGCTGGGGTGTTGGGGGGCCATGGTGGGTTCCTGTGCTGCTGGAGGGATCGGGGGCGAAAAAAAACCGCCGGGGCTGCCGGCGGTTTGTCTGGTTGCTTGCAACGCTTGCGTGTCACGTGCGTTTGCTTCTCCAGCCGCCGGTGAGGGGCGAGAACCAAAAGTACGCAAAAAAGAAACTGCTTACACGCATGGGCAACGAATGTAGCACGCAGCGCATGACAACAGGCCGCCAGCGCCGGGCGCGCCGGCGTCAGCGCAGGGCCGTGGCTGCCTGCAGGAAGGTGGCCACTTTGGGCGTGCCCCAACCCGTGGGGATATCGTAGCGCGCGCCGGCACGGGCCCACACCGGGCTGCCGTTGCTGCCCTCGGTCACATCATTGAACACACGGCCGGCCGCCAGTGTGCGGTACAGCCCGGCATGGATGCGGCCCAGCGGCGCCGCACCCGCCAGTGCGCGGTGTGCATTGGCCACCGCCAGGATGCCGGCCCACTGCGGCGCGCCCACGCTGGTGCCGCCCATGCTGAACCAGCGGGCGGTGCCGCCGGGCGCTGTCACCACCGTCATCTGGCCGGTGAACGGGTCGGCATTGAAGCTGACGTCGGTCACGGCGCGGGCCGGCCGGTTGGGCTGGCTGGCCGGCGTGCGGGTCAGCCCGGCACCGGCGACGCTGAGCCCGGCCTGGTAGGCCGGCCGCGGCAGCCAGCTGCTGAAGCCGCCGCCGCTGCGCGACCAGACCACCTCGTTGCGCAGGTTGCCAGCCATCCAGGCGGTGGTGCCGCCCACGCTGAGCACGCCGGTGCCCACCGCCGGCCAGTTGGCCTGGGCGCCCGAGTCGCCGGCCGCTGCCACGTACGACATGCCGGCCGTGGCGAACAGCGCCTCGTAGGGCTCGACATAGTTGCCCTCGGGCGCGCCGAAGCTCATGTTGACCACGCCCGGCCCCAGGCGGTTGACCAGGGTGATGGCGCCCGACAGGCTGGTGGTCAGGGCGTTCTCGGCCTGCACCACCACGATGCGCGCCAGCGGCGCGGTGGCGTGGGCCCACTGCACATCCAGCGCGAACTCCGGCGCCCAGCCCGCGTTGTAGGCCGGCGCAGCGGCACGCAAGCTGCCGGCGGCGCTGTTGACGATGGCCAGCGTGCAGCCACCCATGGGCGCGGCGGGCAGGGGCCGCACCGGGTTCTGCACCGGCACCGCCACCTGCCGGCAGGTGGGCGGGCCGAAGCGGGTGCTGAAAGTGTTCAGGTCCTGCAGCAGGTTGGCGCCGGCAAAGGCGCCGACGATGTCGATCGTCTGCCCGGCGCCCAGGTCGGCGCGCTGCGCGGCGGTCAGCCCGGCCAGCTTGGCAGGCAGCGCCGGCATGCCGTAGAGGCTGCGGATCGACGCCGGGGTGTGCACCACGGCGGTGGTGGGCCGGCTGGCCTGGATGGACTGGTCGGGCGTGTCGTCGCCCGTGCTGACGCCGGCTTGGTGGGCGCCGTCACCCAGGTTCAGCCGGGTGCCAGCGCGCAACTGCACGGTGTGGCGCTGCGGCGCCTGCTGCAGCAGGGCGGGCGGGTCGATCTGGCCCACGCTGTGGAAGGCGGGAATGGCCTCGGCCACGTCCAGGGCCAGGGCCTGCGCGGTGGTGTCCAGCGGGGTGGCGGCTGCGGGGCTGGCGGGGTCGCCGCCGCCGCAAGCCGCCAGGGCTACGGCGGCGGACAGGGTCAGGGCGGTCAGCAGATGGCGTGGCATGGGCGTGCGGATGGAGGCCTGGGCAACATGGCCCAGCTCGCCAAATCGACCCAGGCCACCGGAACTTGAGCCCGATGGGCCGATGCGCAGGTGGGAACCGGAGCAATCGCACGCCTGCCGCCGCCCGCGCCGCCGCCGGGTGGTGCAGGCCGATGCGTTGCTTGGGGCCTGGCGGCAGCGGGGTCGGTTCCGCGCTTGCCCGCAAGCATGCGGGCAGAGCCAACGCCAGCCGTGGATCGCCTGTTGGCGACCCATGCGCGGGCTCAGCGACGGCCGAACATCATTTGCCGGGCCAGTGCCGACTTGACCGCCGGCAGTGCCTGCAGCAGCGCCAGGCCCAGGCCGCGCGCGGCCGGCAGGCCGGGCCAGCGCCAGGTGAAGCTGCGCGCCAGGAAGTCGGTGGCGGCGATCATCGACCAGCGGTCGGGGCCGCGCTGCCATTCCAGCCGGCGCAGCAGCGCGGGCAGGCCGCCGGGCGGGGCGTCGCGCAGCGCCTGCACCAGCGCGGCGGCATCGCGCAGGCCCAGATTCAGGCCCTGGCCGGCCACCGGGTGCAGGGTCTGCGCGGCATTGCCGATGCGCACGATGGCGCCATCGGTCAGCGTGCGCTCGGCGTTCAGCCCCAGCGGGAACTGCTTCAATGCCGACAAGCCCACCACCGTGCCGGCCACCGCCGGCAGCAAGGTGTTGAGAACGGCGATGCGCTGGGCGGCCGTGAGCGCGGCCACCGGGTCGTCGGCGCTGGTCACGCACCACACCATGGCTGCGCGCGCCTGGCCGTCGGCCGCAGGCGCCAACGGCAGCAGGGCCAGCGGGCCCTGGCGGGTGAAGCGTTCCACCGCCAGCCCGGGTGTGGCGCCGGCCAGCGTGGCCGTGCCCACCCAGGCCGTCTGCCCGTAGTCATGGGTGAGCGATTTTCTCGACTGGTCGGCAAACACGCCGCCCTCAGCCACCACCGCCAGGTCGAAGCTGTCGGCGATGCCGGCGTCCACTTCCACCCCGTGGCCCAGGTTGCGCACATCCACCACCGGCTGGCCGAAGCGGCTGTGCAGCCGGTGCGGCGCCGCCTGCTCAGCCACCTGCCAGGCCTGCTGCAGGCAGCTGACCAGGGCGCCGTAGGGCAGCACCGCGCCCAGCATCTCCACATCTTCGTCAGCGGCGCGCAAGCGCACTTCGGCAGCGCCGCCGGGCAGGTTGAAGGTGGGCGGCGCCTGTGACACCACCACCTCGGTGATGGCCTGGGCTGCGGCGCCGGGCCAGGCGCCCAGCTGGCGCAGCAGTTGCACGCTGCCCAGCGCCAGCGCCAGCGTGCGCGGGTCGCCCGACACGTCCTTGTCGGTGGGCCGGGCATCGAACAGGGTGACGTCGGCGGTGGGCAGTTGCCGCGCGGCCTGCAGCGCCAGCGCCAGCCCGGCCGGGCCGGCGCCGATGACGGCCAGGCGCCAACCTGGGGGCGCCGATGCCGCGCTGGGCGCCGGCATGGTCATGAACCGCCTCCGCGCCATCCCGCAGCGGGCAACCAGGCACCACACAACGGCAGCGGCCAGGCGGGGCAGGAGAGGCGTTGACCGGTCACGGGCAGGGGGGTGCGGCAAGTGTGGGCGCGACGATAGCGCATCGCCCCCGGCGCCATCACCCTGTGGTGAAGTCGCCTGCCCGCAGGCCGGTGTTCACCGTGGCCAACTGCGCGGGTGTGCCCACGTTGTGCCAGGCGCCGGGCAACAGCGCGCCGCCCAGGCGGCCAGCATCGGCGCTGGCAAACAGGCAGGGGCCGAGCGGCGCATGCTGGCCGGCGGCGATGCCGGCCACCAGGCTGTCGCGCACCAGGGCCAGGTTGGCATAGGTCAGCGGGCGTGGCTGGCCAGCGCTCGGGCGCCGCACCCGGTCGCCCTGCAGCGCAAAGTCGCCGGCGGCATGGAAGTCGGGGTTGGGCACCAGCCACAAGTGGGCGTCGTCCTGGCCAGCGGCAAACCGGTGGGCGGCAGCGGCGTCGAAGGCAAAACCGGGCGCCACGATGTCGCCCGAGACCAGCCAGAACTGCCGGCCCAGCAGCGGAAGTGCCTTGGCGATGCCGCCGGCTGTCTCCAGCGCGCCGCCATGGTCGCGGCCCTCGTGCGAATAGTGGATGGCCAGGCCGAAGCGGCTGCCATCACCCAGCGTGGCCGGGAACTGGTCCTCCAGCCAGGCGGTGTTGACCACCACCTGCTGCACACCGGCGGCAGCCAGCGCCAGCAGATGCCATTCGATCATCGGCCGGCCGGCCACGGACAGCAGTGGTTTGGGCGTGCTGTCCGTCAATGGGCGCATGCGTGCGCCACGGCCTGCAGCCAGGATCAGGGCGGGAAGGTTGGCCGGCGGGGTGGGCATGGCGGCGGCAGTGTAGGCCGCAGCGTGCCCGGGGCGCTCCACTTCAGCCAAGCCCGGTGAAGGCCGCCGCCCGCCCGGCGCCTTGTCGGGCGGCCGGGCGGTGACCGCTAAAATCTGCGGTTCCCTCAGATCTTTCACCACGCCCGCAGCGGCGCAGCGCATGGCCACCACCACCACAACAACAACCAAGCCCAGCCGGACCGTGCTGAAGTCTGCCAAGACCACTGCGCTGATGGCCAACGCCGTGCGCGCCCTGGCGATGGACGCAGTGCAGCAGGCCAACAGCGGCCACCCCGGCGCACCGATGGGCATGGCCGAGATTGCGGTGGCGCTGTGGGGCCGGCACTTGAAGCACAACCCGGCCAACCCGTCGTGGGCCGACCGCGACCGCTTCGTGCTGAGCAACGGCCACGGCTCGATGTTGATCTATGCCCTGCTGCACCTGACCGGCTATGCCCTGCCGATGAGCGAGTTGCGCAACTTCCGCCAGCTGCACAGCAAGACGCCCGGCCACCCCGAGGTGCATGTCACCCCCGGCGTGGAAACCACCACCGGCCCGTTGGGCCAGGGCATCACCAACGCGGTGGGCATGGCGCTGGCCGAGAAGCTGCTGGCACGGGAATTCAACCGCCCCGGCCACACCGTGGTGAACCACCGCACCTGGGCCTTCCTGGGTGACGGCTGCATGATGGAGGGCATCAGCCACGAAGCTTGCGCCCTGGCCGGCGCCTGGAAGCTGAACAAGCTGGTGGCGCTGTACGACGACAACGGCATCAGCATCGACGGGCAGGTGAAGCCCTGGTACGTGGACGACGTGGCCCAGCGCTTTGCGGCCTACCAGTGGAACGTGGTCGGCCCCATCGACGGCCATGACGTGGCGGCGGTGGACGCAGCCATCGCCCAGGCCAAGACCAGCGCACTGAAGCCGACGCTGATCATCTGCAAGACCAACATCGGCCAGGGCTCGCCCAACCGTGCCGGCACCGCCAAGGCCCACGGCGAGGCCCTGGGTGCCGAGGAGATCAAGCTCACCCGCGCAGCCATCGGCTGGGCACATGAGCCCTTCGTCATCCCCGAAACCGCCTATGCCGCCTGGGATGCCAAACGTGCCGGCGACACGGCTGAAGGCAAGTGGGCCGCCACCTTCGCCAAATACAAGGCCAAGCACCCGGCGCTGGCCGCAGAACTGGCCCGCCGCATGAGCGGCGACCTGCCGGCCGGCTTTGCGCAAGCCGCCGTGGATGCCGCCGTGGCCGCCCACACCGCCGCCCAGACCGTGGCCAGCCGCAAGGCCAGCCAGATTGCGCTGGAAGCCTTCACCGCCGCGC
>JARXAJ010000218.1 GCA_029865965.1 Aquabacterium sp. | reverse complement strand
TCTACAAGAAGGTCGGCCGCGACATCCTGCGGCTCGACCCGGCCAAGGCGGATTACGTGCCGGGCGGCGTCCAGGCCGATCCCATCGTCGACCGCATCCTGAAGAAGCCCGCCGCGGAGCGCCTGAAGCTGCTGCGCGAATCCACCAATCCGCAGGCGCAGTTCCTGTGGGCCATCCAGCGCAACGCCTTCCACTATGTGGCGGTGCACCTGGCCGACATTGCCGAATCCGCCCGCGAGGTGGACCTGGCCATGCGCTGGGGCTTCGGCATGAAGCAGGGCCCGTTCGAGCTGTGGCAAGAGGCGGGCTGGCAGCAGGTGGCGACCTGGGTGCAGGACGACATCGCAGCGGGCAAGGCCTTGAGCAGCGCGCCGCTGCCAGCCTGGGTGTTCGACGGCCGCACCGGCGTGCACACGGCCGACGGCTCATGGAGCGCCGCGTTGGGCCGCACCATCCCGCGCAGCAGCCTGCCGGTGTACCAGCGCCAGCACTTCCCCGAAGCGCTGGGCGGCGAGGGCGCCACGCCCTTCATCACGGCCGGCACCGAGCTGTTCAAGAACGACGAACTCCGTGTGTGGACGCTGGACGACAGCGTGCTGATCGCCAGCATCACCAGCAAGATGCACCTGATCGGCCCCGGCGTGATCGACGGCCTGTTGAAGGCGGTGGAGCTGGCCGAGAGCCACTACGACGGCCTGGTACTGTGGAGCGGTGACGAGCCGTTCTCGGCCGGCGCCAACCTGGAAGCCATGCTGCCCACTTTCATGAAGCTGGGCGCCAAGGGCATCGCCCCCGAGATCCAGAAGCTGCAGAGCGCGCTGCTGCGCCTGCGCTATGCCAGCGTGCCCACGGTGGCGGCAATGCGCGGCCTGGCCCTGGGCGGCGGCTGCGAGATCGCGGTGCACTGCGCCCGGCGTGTCGCCCATCTGGAGACCTATGTCGGCCTGGTGGAAGTGGGCGTGGGCCTGATCCCCGGCGGCGGCGGCCTCACCTACATCGCCCGCCGTGCGGCCGAGAACGCGGCTGCAGCCAACAGCACCGACCTGCTGGCCTTCGTGAAAGACGGCTTCCAGGCCGCCGCCACCGCCAAGGTGGGCACCAGCGCGCTGGAAAGCCGCCAGCTGGGCTACCTGCTGGCCGACGACGTGGTGGTGGCGCACAAGGACGAGCTGCTGGCCATCGCCATCGCCCAGGTCAAGGCCATGGCCGCCAGCAACTGGCGCGCGCCGTTGAAGGCGCAGTTTCCGGTGGCCGGCCGTTCGGCCATTGCCACGATCGCCGCGCAACTGGTGGGCATGCGCGACGGCGGCTTCATCAGCGCGCATGATTTCCACATCGCCAGCCTGATCGCCGACGTGGTCTGCGGCGGTGCGGTGGAAGCCGGATCGCTGGTGACCGAGGAGTACCTGATGGCGCTGGAGCGCAAGCACTTCTGCAGTTTGCTGGAGCACCCCAAGTCGCAGGAACGGATCATGGGCTTGCTGCAGACCGGCAAGCCTGTTCGCAATTGATCGGCGGAGACATTCCATGAGCAAGCAAGTTCAAGACGCCTACATCGTCGCCGCCAGCCGCACGCCCATCGGCCGCAGCCACCGCGGCTTCTTCCGCAACACCCGGCCCGACGACCTGCTGGTGGCCGCCATCCAGGCCGCGCTGGCGCAAGTGCCGGGGCTGGACCCCAAGGCCATCGAAGACGCCATCGTCGGCTGCGCCATGCCCGAGGCCGAGCAGGGCGCCAACATCGCCCGCATCGGCGCGCTGCTGGCGGGCCTGCCCAACAGCGTGGGCGGTGTCACCGTCAACCGCTTCTGCGCGTCGGGCCTCACCGCCATCCAGATGGCGGCTGACCGCATCCGCGTCGGCGAGGCCGAGGTGATGATCGCCGCCGGCGCCGAGAGCATGAGCATGGTGCCGATGACCGGCAACAAGCCGTCGTTCAACCCGGCGGTGTTCACCCGGGACGAGAACATCGGCATCGCCTACGGCATGGGTTTGACGGCCGAGAAGGTGGCCAACCAGTGGAAGGTGAGCCGTGAAGACCAGGACGCATTTGCGCTGCAAAGCCACCTGAAGGCGCTGGCCGCCCAGCAGGCCGGTGGGTTTGCCGACGAGATCTGCCCGGTGCAGGTGCTTGAGCGCACGCCCGACCTGGCCACCGGAGAGGTCAACATCAGCAGCCGCACCGTCAGCCTGGACGAAGGCCCGCGTGCCGAGACCACGCTGGAGGCGCTGGCCAAGCTGCGCACGGTGTTCGCCGCCAAGGGCTCGGTCACCGCCGGCAACAGCAGCCAGACCAGCGATGGCGCCGGCGCGCTGATCCTGGCCAGCGAGGCCGCTGTCAAGCGCTTCGACCTGAAGCCGCTGGCCCGCTTCGTCAGCTTTGCCTCACGCGGCGTGCCGCCCGAGATCATGGGCATCGGCCCGATCGAGGCCATCCCCGCCGCGCTGAAGAGCGCCGGCCTCAGCCTGGCCGACATGGGCTGGATCGAGCTGAACGAGGCCTTTGCCGCGCAGGCGCTGGCGGTGATCCGCACCGTGGGCCTGAACCCCGACGTGGTCAACCCGATGGGCGGGGCCATCGCCCTGGGCCATCCGCTGGGTGCCACCGGCGCCATCCGTGCCGCCACCGTGGTGCATGCACTGCGCCGCCAGCAGCTGAAGTACGGCATGGTGACGATGTGCGTGGGCACCGGCCAGGGCGCGGCTGGTATCTTTGAACGCGTCTGAACCCGCCCCAGGCCACAGGAGACAGCCATGACCATCCGCACCGCCACCCTGAACAAGGTGCTGACGATCGAGATCGCCCGCCCCGAGAAGAAGAACGCGCTCACCCAGGCGATGTACACCGCCATGGCCGCCGCGCTGGAAGCGGCCAACACCGATGCCGGCGTGCGCGCGGTGCTGATCACCGGCCAGCCGGGCATCTTCACCTCGGGCAACGACATCGACGACTTCATGCAGCGCCCGCCGAGTTTGGGCAGGGACGGCGAGGACACCCCGGTGACCCGCTTCATGCACGCACTGCTCGATTGCGACAAGCCGGTGGTGGCGGCGGTCACCGGCGCGGCGGTGGGCATCGGCACCACGCTGCTGCTGCATTGCGACCTGGTCTATGTGTCCGACGAGGCCCGCCTGGCCATGCCCTTCGTCAGCCTCGGCCTGGTGCCCGAGTACGCCAGCAGCCTGGTGCTGCCGGCGTTGATCGGCCATGTCAAGGCCGCCGAGAAGCTGATGCTCGGCGAGCCGTTCACCGGCAGCGACGCGGTGGATTGCGGCATCGCCAACGCCGTGCTGCCGGCCGGTGAGGTGGTCAACCACGCCCGCCGCATGGCCGAGCGCTTCAACACCCTGGCGCCCGGCGCGGTGGCCGACACCAAGCGGCTGATGCGTGCGCCGCAGCGCGCCCGCATCCGCGAGGTGATGGCTGCTGAAGGCGCGCTGTTCGGCCAGCGCCTGCGCAGCCCCGAGGCCACCGAGGCCTTCCAGGCCTTCTTCCAGAAGCGCAAGCCGGATTTCTCGAAGTTCTGATGGCGCCTCAGTGCTTCGGCACCTGCCGGGGTTTGCCGTCGGCGTCGATCGCGACATAGGTGAGGTTGGCTTCGGTCACCTTCACCACCTGCAGGTTGGCCGGGTTGCGCTCGGCAAACACCTCCACATGCACAGTGATGCTGGTGTTGCCGATGCGGGTGACGCGGGCATAGAAGCTGACCAGGTCGCCCACCGACACCGGCTGCTTGAAGATGAACTGGTTGACCGCCACGGTGGCGATGCGCCCCCGGGCGATGCGCGAGGGCAGCACCGCACCGGCCAGGTCGACCTGGGCCATCAGCCAGCCGCCGAAGATGTCGCCATTGCCGTTAACGTCAGCGGGCAAGGGCATCACCCGCAGCACCAGTTCACTGCCATCGGGCAAACTGGTGGGCCCTGTCAGGGGCTGCCGGGGGCTTGCTGAATCGGTCATCGGCACCACCTGGGTGTTGTTCTTGGCAGGCCATTCTTCCACGCTGCCCGAGACCGACCACCTGCCCATGCGCCCTTCCGCCTCCAGCGCTGCCCTGCCCGTGCCAGCTTCCGCCGGTGTGCCCCGCTCTGACTGGCAGACCCTGCGCAAGGTGCTGCCCTACCTGTGGCAGTACCGCTGGCGCGTGGGCCTGGCGTTGGGCTTCCTGCTGGCGGCCAAATTGGCCAACGTGGGCGTGCCGGTGCTGCTGAAGTACCTGGTCGATGCGCTGGCGCTCAAGCCCGGCGATGTGCGGGCGGTGCTGATCGTGCCCATCGGCCTGCTGCTGGCCTATGCCGCGCTGCGCCTGTGCACCAGCCTGTTCACCGAGCTGCGCGAGCTGGTGTTTGCCAAGGTGAGCTTCGGCGCCAGCAAGCAGATCGCGCTGGAGGTCTTCAGCCACATGCATGCGCTGAGCCTGCGCTTCCACCTGGAGCGCCAGACCGGCGGCCTCACGCGCGACATCGAGCGCGGCACCCGGGCGTTGCAGAGCCTGGTCAGCTATTCGCTTTACTCCATCGTGCCCACGCTGGTGGAAGTGACCCTGGTGCTGGCCTTCCTGGGCTGGAAGTTCGACATGGGCTATGTGTGGATCACCCTGACGGCGCTGGTGGTCTACATCACCTTCACTGTCAGCGTGACCGAGTGGCGCAACCAGTTCCGCCGCGAGATGAATGAGCTGGATTCCAGCGCCAACACCCGGGCCATCGACGCGCTGCTGAACTTCGAGACGGTCAAGTACTTCAACAACGAGGCCTTCGAGGCGGCCCGCTATGAAAAGGGCCTGGAGTCCTTCCGCCGCGCGCAGGTCAAGAGCCAGACCACGCTGTCGATGCTCAACACCGGCCAGCAGTTGATCATCGCGCTGAGCCTGGTGGCCATGCTGTGGCGTGCCACGCAGGGCGTGGTGGAGGGCCGCCTGACGTTGGGCGATCTGGTGATGATCAACGCCTTCCTGATCCAGCTCTACATCCCGCTGAACTTCCTCGGCGTGCTCTACCGGGAAGTCAAGCAGAGCCTGACCGACCTGGACCGCATGTTCAGCCTGCTCGAGCGTGACCGCGAAGTGGCCGATGCGCCTGGCGCACTGCCGCTGGCGGTGACCGAAGGCGTGGTGCGCTTCGAGGACGTGCGCTTCGGATACGACGCCAACCGCGCCATCCTGCATGGCGTCAGCTTCGAGATCCCGGCGGGCAAGACGGTGGCGGTGGTGGGCTCGTCGGGTGCCGGCAAGAGCACGCTGGCGCGGCTGCTCTACCGCTTCTACGACGTGACTGGTGGGCGCATCACCATCGACGGCCAGGATATCCGCAGCGTGCAGCAGGCCAGCCTGCGCCGGGCGATCGGCATCGTGCCGCAGGACACGGTGCTGTTCAACGACACCGTGGGCTACAACATCGGCTACGGCCGCACCGGGTCGACACCGGCCGAGGTGGAGGCGGCGGCCCGGGCCGCGCACATCCATGACTTCATCGCCAGCACACCCAAGGGCTATGCCACCACGGTGGGTGAACGGGGCTTGAAGCTGTCAGGCGGTGAAAAGCAGCGCGTGGCCATCGCCCGCACCCTGCTGAAGAACCCGCCTGTGCTGATCTTCGACGAGGCCACGTCGGCGCTGGATTCGGCCAATGAGCGCGCCATCCAGGCCGAGCTGAAAAGCGCAGCCCAGGGCAAGACCGCGCTGGTGATCGCCCATCGCCTGTCGACCGTGGCCGATGCGCATGAGATCGTGGTGCTCGACGCCGGCCGGGTGGTAGAGCGTGGCACCCATGCCGACCTGCTGGCGCGAGGTGGGCGCTACGCCGAGATGTGGCGGCTACAGCAAGCCGATGAGGCCGACGCCCCGGGCGTCTGAGCGGCGGGCATGAAAAAGCCCGCCGGCAGCGGGCTTGCTGATGGGTGCCGAACTGCGCTCAGGCGTTGCGGCGGCGCGCTGCGCCTGCTGCCAGCAGGGCCAGACCCACCAGGGCATAGCTGGCAGGCTCGGGGGCCGTGCCACCACCGCCGCCACCGGACGAGCCCGACAGGGTGAAGTTGAGGTTGTCCAGCGCCAACGCGTTCTGACCAAAGTCAAACCGCAGAGTGGTGGCCTGGAACGGGAGATTGCTCAAATCTGCTTTCCAACCAATGATCCATTTGGTGTCTCCGGACGTGAAGCCATTGAGGACACGCGACTCACTTCCCGCAATCGCAGAAATACTGCCGCTAGGCGCGTTGTGGAAGAGATCGAGCGTGATGTTCGTGATGTAGCGGCTGCCATACAGAGCCGGATCCAGTGAAACATCGACCACTCTTCCGCTCGACCCCCGGGGGCGGTTCATGATGAAGCCTGTGGTGTTGCACAGAGCCTCACGATCTGCACTGGTGGTGCCGGAGGGCGTCGTACAGGTTCCGGGTAAATCCCAGAAAGTGGGCAAAACATCGTCGTTGATGTTGACCCCTGGCTTGAGCATTTCTTTCTTGTACGCCCAGACCGTTCCTTCGGCGAACACGAAGCCCTTGACGTCACTTTTGCCTACCGACTTCGGCTGGTCCGTGTTCTTGATGGTGCTGTCCCAGAAGCTCTCAAAATTGATCTTCTCGGCCATTGCCCCGTAGGACATGGTCGCCAACGCTGCGGCAAGTGCTGTAGACCGGAATGCTGGTGTCATGGAGTGTTGTCCTGCTTCGAAAGTTAAGGCTCGGCACCACCAGAATCGCATGGGCTCGAGCGCAAGCTGTTGGGAACTGTATCGAACGACCGTGACTGATGCCCGGGTCGCCCACCCTTTGTTCATGGGGGGTTGCGCCTGTCCGCCCCTTGAATGGTGGGTGATTTGCGACTATTAAACTGACGGTGTGGAAACCAGATGGCTTGAAGACTTCGTCAGCTTGGCCGAGACCCGCAGCTTCTCCAGGTCGGCGCAGTTGCGGCATGTCACGCAGCCGGCGTTCTCGCGGCGTATCCAGGCGCTGGAAGCCTGGGCTGGCATCGACCTGGTCGATCGTTCGTCTTACCCCACGCGGCTCACCTCGGCCGGCGAGACCCTGCATGCCCAGGCGTTGGAGATTCTGGTGGCGCTGCAGTCGGCCCGCAACCTGATGCGCAGCCACCGCGCCAGCGGACAGGATGTCATCGAGTTCGCCATCCCCCACACGCTGGCCTTCACCTTTTTTCCGCATTGGCTGATGGAACTGCGGCGCCGCTTCGGCAGCGTCAAGACACGGCTGATCGCGCTGAACGTGCATGACGCGGTGCTGCGCCTGACCGAAGGCGGCTGCGATCTGCTGATTGCCTACCACCACCCGTCGCAGCCGTTGCAGCTCAGCCCCGACCGCTACGACATGCTGTCGCTGGGCCACGAGACGCTGGCCGCCTATGCCAAGGCCGATGCCGAAGGCCAGCCGCTGTTCTTCTTGTCAGCCGGGGGTCCGCCGGTGCCACTGCTGGCGTATGCCGCCGGTGCCTACATGGGCCACATGGTCGAGCAGATCATCCGCCAGTTGCCGGTGGCGCCGGCGCTGGAGACCACCTACGAGACCGACATGGCCGAAGGCCTGAAGGCCATGGCGCTGGAAGGCCACGGCCTGGCCTTCCTGCCCGCCAGCTCGGTGCGGCAGGAACTCAAGGCCCGCCGGCTGGTGAGCGCCGCACCGCCCGGCGTGGGCGAGCTGACCATGGAAGTGCGCATCTACCGCGAGCGCACCGAAGTGGCCCGCAACGCCAAGCCCGCCGCGCAGGCACTGTGGGACTTTCTGCGCCAGCCACCGCCCTGAACCAAGCAGACGCCGCGGAACCGGCTTTGCCGGGCCGCTGGCGGCGCCCCCGGGGATCAATGCCCCAGGATCTTCGACAAGAAGTCTTTGGTGCGGTCGCTCTGCGGGTTGTCGAAGAACGCATGCGGTTCGTTCTGCTCGACGATCTGGCCCTGGTCCATGAAGATCACCCGGTTGGCCACCGCCTTGGCAAAACCCATCTCATGGGTGACGCACAGCATGGTGATGCCGCCTTCGGCCAGCTCGATCATCACGTCGAGCACTTCCTTGATCATCTCGGGGTCAAGTGCCGACGTGGGCTCGTCGAACAGCATGATCTTGGGCGTGAGGCACAGCGCCCGGGCAATGGCCACGCGCTGCTGCTGGCCGCCTGACAGCTGCAGCGGGTACTTGCCCGCCTGCTCTGCGATGCGCACCCGCTTGAGCTGCGTCATCGCCCGGTCTTCGGCCTCGGCCTTGGGCATCTTGCCCACCCACATCGGCGCCAGCGTCAGGTTCTCCAGCACGGTGAGGTGGGGGAACAGGTTGAACTGCTGGAACACCATGCCGACCTGCTTGCGGATGGCCTCGATGGCCTTGACGTCATCGGTCAGCTCCACCCCGTCGACGCGCAACGTGCCTTGCTGGTGTTCCTCAAGCCGGTTGATGCACCGGATCAGGGTGCTCTTGCCCGAGCCCGACGGCCCGCAGATGACGATGCGCTCGCCCTTGGCCACCGACAGGTCGATGTCACGCAACACATGGAAGTTGTTGCCGTACCACTTGTTGACCTTGTCGAAGCTGATGATGGGTGCAGTCATGTCGTTGTTTCCTTCGTCGGTCAGCGGTTCTTGCTCAGGGACAGCCGCTTCTCGATCCACAGGCTGTAGCGCGACATCGAGAAGCAGAAGGCGAAGTAGATGGCGGCGATGAACAGATAGGCCTCGATCTTGAAGGGCCGCCAGTCGGCATCCGAATTGAGCGCCAGGCCCATCGCGCCGGTCAGCTCATAGAGGCTGACGATGGTCACCAGCGAGGTGTCCTTGAAGATCGAGATGAAGTTGTTCATGATGCCCGGCACCACCAGGGCCAGGGCCTGCGGCAGGATGATCTTGCGCTGGGCCTGCCAGTAGCTCAGGCCCAGGGTGTCGGCGGCCTCCTGCTGGCCCTTGGGGATGGCCTGCAGGCCGCCGCGCACGATCTCGGCCATGTAGGCCGCAGCAAACAGCGTGATGCCCACCAGCACCCGCAGCAGCACGTCGATGCTGGTGCCCGGCGGCATGAACAGCGGGAACATGAAGCTGGCCATGAACAGCACGCTGATCAGCGGCACACCGCGGATCAGCTCGACATAGACCACGCAGATGGTCTTGATCGCCGGCATCTTGCTGCGCCGGCCCAGAGCGACGGCGATCGACAGCGGGAAGGCGAACACGATCGACAGCGTGGCCAGCATGATGGTCAGCGGCAGGCCGCCCCAGCGGTCGGTTTCCACCGCTGTCAGCCCCAGCATGCCGCCCTTCATCAGCACGAAGAACAGCGCCAGCACGGCTACCCACAGCAGCAGCAGCCAGGGCTTCCAGAAGGTGCGCACGCAGCTGACGCACAGCAGCGCCACCAGGGCGATGGTGGCGACCTCGGGCCGCCATTGCTGCTCAAACGGGTAGCGGCCGAAGATGATCAGGCGGTACTTCTCGGTGATGACGCCCCAGCAGGCACCGATGCCGCGCGCGGCCTGGCACTTCTCGGCGTCAGGTGCGGCGACGGCCTGGAACACCGCCCAGTTCAGCAACTGCGGCACCAGCCACACCGCCAGCCCCAGCATCACCAGCGTGGCGATGGTGCTGGGCAGGTTGCCGAACAGGTTGCGCCGCATCCAGGGCACCAGGCCCTCGGTGTTGACCGGCGCGGGGCGCGGCTCGATGGACACAAATGTGGTTGCCATCTCATCGCTCCTTGATTGCCGAACGCGTGTTGTACCAATTCATGATCCCGGAGGTGGTCAGCGACGTCGTCAAGTACACCACCATGATCAACGCGATGCATTCCACCGCGCGGCCGGTCTGGTTGATGGCGGTGTTGCTGATCGACACCACGTCGGGGTAGCCGATGGCCACCGCCAGCGACGAGTTCTTGGTGAGGTTCAGGAACTGGTTGGTCATCGGCGGGATGATCACCCGCAGGGCCTGCGGCAGCACCACCAGGCGCATCTGCTGGCCCTTGCCCAGGCCCAGCGCGCTGGCCGCCTCACTTTGGCCGCTGGGCACCGAAGCGATGCCCGCACGCACCACTTCGGCCACAAAGGATGCGGTGTAGAAGGTCAAACCGAGCAGCACCGCGATGAACTCGGGCGTGAACGAGCTGCCGCCGGTGATTGACATGTCGCCCGCTGCGGGCACATTCCAGGCCATCGGCGCACCGCCCACCAGCCAGCCCACCAGGGCGCCGGCCACCAGCAGCCCGATGCTGGGCAGCAGCACCGGCCGCACCTGGCCGGTGGCCTCGAACAGCGTGCGGGCCTTGCGCGCCCACATCCAGGCCAGCACCGCGCCCATCACCAGGCCGATGGCGGCCAGGCCCTGGCCCAGGCCCCACACCGGCACCGGGTAGGACAGCCCGCCCTTGCTGAGGAACACCAGGCCACCCGCCGACAGCGGCGCTTCGGGGCTGGGCAGCCACTCGGTCAACAGCAGATACCACACCAGCAACTGCAGCAGCACCGGCACGTTGCGAAACAGCTCCACGTACGCGTAACACAGGCCGCGCACGATGGCGTTGTTGGAGAACCGGCCCACGCCGATCAAGGTGCCCAGCAAGGTGGTGAGCACGATGCCGATGATCGCCACCCGCAGCGTGTTGAGCACGCCCACCAGAAAAGCCTTCCAGTACGGGTCGACCGACTCGTAGGGAATCATCAGCTCGCCGATGTCGAAACCGGCCGGGCCGGTCAGGAAGTCGAAGCCGCTCTGGATGCCGCGCACACGCATGTTTTCCATGGTGTTGTGCGCCAGGAACCACACGCCCAGGGCAATGAGCCCCAGCGCCAGCACCTGGTAGAGCAGGGCGCGCACCGCGCGGCTGCGCAGCGACCAGTCGCGTGTCTTGGGGGGGGCGGCACGGGGCGTCATGGGCAAAGCTCCTTCAGCCTGGGAACAACGGCTGCCGAGGAATCGGGGGGACTTGCAAGCACAAAGAGGCCGGCGCGCGCTGACTCGGCGCGCCGGCAGCCAGCCGAATTAACGAACCGGCGGGGCGTACATGAAGCCGCCCTTGTTCCAGAGGTTGTTGTTGCCGCGCGGCATGCCCAGCGCGCTCTTCGGGCCGACATTGCGCTCGAAGATCTCGCCATAGTTGCCAACTGCCTTGATGGCACTGGCGGCCCAGGTCTTGTCCAGGCCCAGCAGCTTGCCGGTGTCCTCGGTGGTGCCCAGGATGCGGCCCACCACCGGGTCGGTGCTGCCCTTGGCCTGCTCGTCCACATTGGCCTGGGTGACACCGTATTCCTCGGCCTCGATCAGGGCGAACACCACCCACTTGGCGATGGCGAAGAACTCGTCGTCACCGCGGCGCACGCTGGGGCCCAGCGGCTCCTTGCTGATCAGCTCGGGCAGGATCAGGTGGTCGGCCGGCACCTTGGCTTCCTTGTTCCGGATCGACGCCAGGCCCGATGCGTCGGTGGTGAAGGCCTGGCAACGGCCGCTGAAGTAGGCGCCGGTGGCGGCTTCCTGCTTCTCGAACACCACCGGCTTGATGTCGAGCTTGTTGGCGCGCGAGAAGTCGGTCAGGTTCTTCTCGGTGGTGGTGCCCGACTGCACGCAGACGGTGGCGCCCTTCAACTGCTTGGCGCTCTTGACCTTGCCCTTGGACGGCACCATGAAACCCTGGCCGTCGTAATAGGTGGTGTTGGTGAAGTTCAGGCCCAGCGACGCGTCGCGGGTCAGCGTCCAGGTGGTGTTGCGCGACAGGATGTCGATTTCGCCCGACTGCAGTGCAGTGAAGCGCTGCTGGGCATTGAGCGGCACGTACTTCACCTTGCTGGCGTCGCCCAGCATGGCGGCTGCGATGGCCTTGCAAACATCCACGTCGAGGCCGGACCAGTTGCCCTGGCTGTCGGCTGCCGAGAAACCGGCCAGGCCGGTGTTGACGCCGCAGATCAGTTGGCCGCGGGCCTTGATCGCGTCGACGGTCTTGCCCGCCTGCGCGGGCAGTGCAGCCATGCCGAGCACGGCGGTGGTGCACACAGTGGCGAAGAGGGTCTTCGCTGTCAGTTTGGTCATAAAAAAGATGCTCCTGGTGGGGTCGTCGCTCTGTCAAGTGGCAGCAAGCCGCCTGTGAGCGTGGCGCAGTGTAGCTAGGCAAGAACCGTGCTCACCCTCGCGCTTCTACGTAGCATGGGGTCATGCGCGCGCAGCATGGACCGCCCGCACCCTGTCTAGGTGAATGCCAAAATCCAGTGAATGACCGACACACTCACCTTCACCCGGCCCGATGACTGGCACCTGCATGTGCGCGACGGCGCGGCCATGGCGGCCGTGGTGCCGGCCACGGCGCGGCAGTTTGCGCGCGCCATCATCATGCCCAACCTGCGCCCGCCCATCACCACGGCGGCTGCGGCGGCGGCCTACCGGGCCCGCATCCAGGCGGCGGTGCCCCCAGGGCTGGACTTCACCCCGCTGATGACGCTGTACCTGACCGACAACCTGGCGGTGGCCGAAATCGCCCGCGCGGCCGATGCCGGCGTGGTGGCGCTGAAGATGTACCCGGCCGGCGCCACCACCAACAGCGATGCCGGCGTGACCGACGTGCGCAAGACCTACAAGGTGCTGGAGGCGATGCAGAAGGCCGGGCTGAAGCTGCTGGTGCATGGCGAGGTGACCGACAGCGAGATCGACCTGTTCGACCGCGAGGCCGTCTTCATCGACCGGGTGATGCGCCCGCTGCGGGCCGACTTCCCCGAGCTGAAAGTGGTGTTCGAGCACATCACCACCCAGGAGGCGGCGCAGTACGTGGCCGAGGCCGGCGCACACACCGCAGCCACCATCACCGCCCACCACCTGCTGTACAACCGCAATGCCATCTTCATGGGTGGTTTGCGGCCCCATTACTACTGCCTGCCGGTGCTGAAACGTGAGCTGCACCGCCAGGCCCTGGTGGCCGCCGCCACGTCGGGCAGCAGCCGCTTCTTTCTGGGCACCGACAGCGCGCCGCATGCTGCCGCGCTGAAGGAGGCCAGCGTGTGTGGCGCCGGCTGCTACACCGCGCTGAGCGCGCTGGAGCTGTATGCCGAGGCGTTTGACGCGGTGGGCGCGCTCGACAAGCTGGAAGGCTTTGCCAGCCACCACGGGCCTGATTTCTATGGCTTGCCGCGCAACACCGGCACGGTGACATTGCGCCGCGAGCCCTATGCCCTGCCCGAGGCCGTGCCCTTTGGCGACGCCCAGCTGAAGCCGCTGCGCGGCGGCGAGACGCTGGCCTGGCGGCACATCGGCTGACCATCTGGCCACCCGGTCGATGGACCTGGCCGGCCCCTGGCTGGCGCCGCTGCAACCTGCGCTGGGCCGGGCCTGGGCGGCCTGGCAGGCCGGTGCCACGGTGGCCGATGCGCTCCATGCCGTTTTGCCTGCAGGTGGCAACGCCATCGGCCTGGCGGCCGGGCCGCTGCGCTTTGTGCCGCAATCGGCACTGCCGGCGGGCGAAGCCTACGAGGCCTTCATCCACCGCAGCGCCTGCGTGCCCACGCGCGACAACCCGCACGACTTCTTCAACGGCCTGGTGTGGCTGGCGCAGCCGGCGATCAAGCGGAGGTTGAATGCCCTGCAGATCACCGAGATCGCCCGCCACGGCGTGGGCAGCCAGCGCGGCCCGGTGCGTGACGCACTGACCCTGTTCGACGAGAACGGCGCGCTGCTGCACGCGCCGCCGCCGTTGTGGCGCGCACTGCGTCAGCGGGACTGGCCGGCGTTGTTCATCACCCACCGGGCGCTGTGGGCCGACGCGCGGCTGGTGATCGTGGGCCATGCGCTGCTGGAGAAGTTGGCCACCGCCCCGCGCAAGGCGCTGACGGCCCATGTGCTGCCGGCCGATGCGGTGCTGGCCGACGCCGTGCTGGCCGATGCCGTGCTGGCGATGGACGCCACCGCCTGGGCCGCCAAGCCGTTTTGCCCGCTGCCGGTGCTGGGTGTGCCGGGCTGGTGGCCGGCCAATGCCGAGGCTGGGTTCTACGAGGATGCGGCGGTGTTCAGGCCAGGCCGGCGCGCGAAAGACGGCTGATGGCTTTGGTCACTGTGTCAAGGCCACCGCACGCAGTGCGCGCGCCCGAGCGGAGACCCAGATGGGTC
>JARXAJ010000174.1 GCA_029865965.1 Aquabacterium sp. | reverse complement strand
GGCGCAGACGGCACCGCAGGCCGGTGCGGCCGGGCGCGCACCTGGGCCGCCAGCGGGCGCCCCAGCGGGTCGCGCAGGCGCAGCTCGGCACCCGGCGGCAAGTCGCCCAGCACGGCGTCGAAGCTGACGCCGAACAGCGCTTCGAAGGCCGTGCCCGGCACCGCCTGCAGCCCGGCCAGCATCTGTGCGGCGCGGGCATTGCAGGCCTGCAGCAGGCCTTGCCCGTCCAGCGCCAGCAGCCCGGCCGACAAGGTGCCCAGGTACTCGCTGCGCGGGTGCACCGCCAGCACCGTGTGCCGGCGCATCTGGTGCAGCAGCAGCCCGTTCTCGATCTGCGTGGCCGCCATCTGCACCAGTGCATGGGTGTGGTGCTGGCGGCTGTCGTAATACGACGACGCGTCGAGCACGCCGACGATGCGGCCCTGGCTGTCGCGCACCGGCGCGGCGGTGCAGGTGATGTCGGCCAGTTGCAGGTTGTGGTGCGCCAGCCCGTTGACAGCCACCGGCGCGCCGGTGGCCAGCGCGGTGCCCAGGCCGTTGGTGCCGCACACCGATTCATGCCAGCGGCTGCCCGCCACGATGCCGGCGCTGCTGCTGCTGGTGGCAAAGCGGTTGTCGGCGATCAGGTCGAGGATGACGCCATCGTGGTCGGCAAACGCCAGCAGGAAGTTCGAGCCGGCGATCTGCTGCGCCAGGGTGGCCAGTTCGGCCTGGGCCAGCCGCCGCACGTCGCCGGCCTGTGCCCGCCGCTGCGCCAGCTCGGCCGCGCCCACCACCGGCACGGTCAGCGGCGCGGCCGGGTCCAGCCCGGCTTGCAGGCTGCGCACCCAACTGTCCAGGATGGCGGCCGACGGCAGGCCTTCCGGAGGCAACCGGTGCGCACGCAGCCGCAAGACTTCGTCATGGGCTTGCTGCGGTGGCAGGTGGTGCATCAAGTGTCGGCTCCTCGGTGTCCCAGGTCGGCGCCCGGTTTGCCTATTGAACAGGTTCTGCACATGGCTGTGCATCAGGTGTAACGCCGTTACACAGCAGCCACCGCGTTGCCTTGCGGGGTTGCCGGGCAGGCGCGCCCGCGGATTCGGGAACACCCGTACTGGTACGTGCGTTGCAATCCAACAGTTGCGCCGCCCGCCACGTGCGGCAGCAACCATCCACAACAACTGCCCTGGAGACGTTCACATGTCCATGCCTTCCCTGCACCCGCTGCGCCTGGTGGCGCTGGCCGCGCTGGCTTGCGCCACCGCGCTGCCTGCCATCGCACAGCAGAACATCGAGAAACTCAAGCAGATGAAGGTCGCCACCGCCGACCTGAACATCCCGGTGGTGCCGCAGACCGGCCGCAATGCCGACGCGATCCGCGCCAACCTCAAGCGCGTGAAGATGCCGCCGGGCTTCGCGATCGATCTGTACGCCGTGGTGCCCGATGCGCGCCACATGGCGGTGGCGCCCAGCACCAACATGCTGTTCGTCGGCACCCGCAAGACCACGGTGTGGGCGGTGACCGACCGCAACAGCGACGGCGTGGCCGACGAGGTCAAGAGCTTCGCTCCGAGCCTGAAGTTCACCAACCCCAACGGCGTGTGCTGGACTAAGGACGGCTTCCTGATCGTGGCCGAGCACAACCGGGTGCTGAACTTCCCGGCCGCCGAGTTCTTCTATGAAGGCCCCGACGTGGCGGTGATCGAGGTGGTGCCCCAGGGCAAGCTGATCCCTGTGGAAGAGGAAAGCTACAACCACGGCGCCCGCACCTGCCGCGTTGCCGACGACGGCATGCTCCACATCACCCTGGGCCAGCCCTACAACGTGCAGCCCAAGGAGAAGGTGGCGCTGTACGAGCAACTGGGCATCGGCGGCATGGTCAAGGTCAACGCCTTCGACGGCAGCAAGCGCGAGGTGGTGGCCCGCGGCGTGCGCAATTCGGTGGGCATGGACATCAACCCGAAGGACAAGTCGGTCTGGTTCACCGACAACCAGACCGACGGCATGGGCGACGAGATCCCGCCGGGCGAGCTGAACCGCGTCTCACGCGTCGGTGAGCACTTCGGCTACCCGTTCATCCACGGCAACAACGTGCAGATCGCCGGCACCGCCGCCGCGCCCGACCTGAAGGACATGAAGGCGCCGGCCAACTGGACCAAGCCGCAGGTCGAGTTCCCTGCGCACCAGGCCCAGCTGGGCATGACCTTCTATGCCGGCAAGATGTTCCCGGCCAAGTACCAGGGCGGGGTCTTCGTGGCTGCGCACGGGTCCTGGAACCGCACCAAGGCCAGCGGCGGGTTGATCAACTTCGTGCCGATCAAGGCCGATGGATCGGCCGGCGCCAGCGAGGTGTTTGCCGACGGCTTCCTCGACCCCGATACCGGCCTGTACCGTGGCCGTCCGGTGGACGTGGCGGTGATGAAGGACGGGTCGATGCTGATCAGCGACGACTTCGCCGGTGCCATCTACCGCGTCACCTACACGGCCCCCTGAGTCCGTGGGCTGTCTGAGGAAGGGCGGCCTGCGGGTCGCCTCACCCCTGTTGCTGGCCGGGTTGGTCGCCTTGGCGGCCGCCGGTCCGGCAGCCGCCAGGCACGTGCAGGCCGGGCGCCAGAAGGCGCAAGCCTGCAGCGTGTGCCACGGCCCGCTGGGCCTGCACACCGCACCTGATGCGCCCAGCCTGGCCGGCCAGCCGGCGATGTACGTGGCCGCGCAGCTGCGGGCTTACCGCAGCGGCGGCCGCAACCATGCGGTGATGAAGGTGATCGCCACGCCGCTGAGCGACGCGGACATCGCCGACCTGGCCGCCTGGTTTGCGGCGATTAAGGTGGAAGCCAGCGCGCCGCCCTGACCGGGGCCTGGCGGGCTTCCAAGGCGGCGGCGCCCGGCGCCGCCGCGTCAACCCTGCAGCACTGCTGCGATGGCCTCGGCCGTGCGGTCGACGTTGCCGGTGTTCAGGCCAGCCACGCAGATGCGGCCCGAGCGGATCAGGTAGACCGCATGCCGCTCACGCAGCATGTCGACCTGGGGCCCGCTCAGGCCGGTGTAGCTGAACATGCCGCGCTGGCTGAGGAAGTAGTCGAAGTCACGCCCCGGCGCCAGCGCCACCAGCCGCGCATGCAGGGCCACCCGCATGGCCGCGATGCGCTCGCGCATGGCCGCCAGCTCGGCCTGCCACAGCGCGCGCAGGTCGGGCGCGCCCAGCACCTGGGCGACGATCTTCGCCGCGTGGATGCCGGGGCTGGAATAGATGCGCCGCACGGTGAAGCGCAGCTGCCCCAGCACCAGATCGGCCTCGGCCTTGGTGGCGCACACCGCGCTGAGCGCGCCGCAGCGCTCGCCGTACACGCTCATGCTCTTGGAAAACGAGTTGGCCACAAAGTAGGTGATGCCGGCATCGGCCAGCGCCCGCACCGCGTAGGCGTCTTCGTCGATGCCGTCGCCAAAGCCCTGGTAGGCCAGGTCCAGGTAGGGCAGCAGGTCGCGTTCGCGCAGCACCGGGATCAGCGCGTCCCACTGCGCGGGGCTCAGGTCCACGCCGGTGGGGTTGTGGCAGCAGGCATGCAGCAGCACGATGCTGCGCGCCGGCAGGCTGCTTAAGGCATCCAGCATGGCGTCGAAGCGCACGCCGCCGGTGCTGGCGTCGTAGTAGGGGTAGGTGGCGACCTGAAAGCCGCTGCCCTCGAACATCGAGCGGTGGTTGTCCCAGGTGGGGTCGCTGACCCACACGCCGGCCTCGGGCAGCCAGGTCTTGAGGAAATCGGCGCCCACCTTCAGCCCGCCCGAACTGCCCACCGTCTGGATGGTGGCCACGCGGCCATCGGCGATGGCCGGGTGGCCGGCACCCAGCAGCAGCCTGGCCACTTCGGCGCGGCAGGCGGCATCGCCTTCCATCGGCAGATAGGGCTTGGCGCCGCCTGCGGCCAGGATGCGCGCCTCGGCTGCCTGCACGCTGGGCAGCACCGGCAGGCGGCCCTGCTCGTCGAAGTAGATGCCGATCGACAGATTGACCTTCTGCGGCCGGGGGTCGGCATGGAAGGCATCGACCAGGGCGAAGATCGGGTCGCCCGCGTAGGGCTGGATGTGCTCGAACATCGGTGGCTCCTGAATTGAGCCGTCGATTATCCCGGTGTGGTCAGCCGCCGACGCTGGCCAAGTTGCTCACAGCGCAGCCTCGATGTCGGCCGCCAGCTTGGCCGGTGCGTCCTGCGGCGCATAGCGCTTGAGCACCCGGCCGTCGCGGCCGACCAGGAACTTGGTGAAGTTCCACTTGATGCCCTTGCTGCCCAGCAGGCCGGGCGCCTGCTCCTTCAGCCAGGCGTACAGCGGGTGGGCGCCGGCGCCGTTGACCTCGATCTTGGCCATCATCGGGAAGCTGACGCCGTAGTTCTTCTGGCAGAAGCTGGCGATCTGGTCGTTGCTGCCGGGGTCCTGGCCGCCGAACTCGTTGCTGGGAAAGCCCAGCACCACCAGGCCGCGGTCGCGGTAAGTGGCCCACAACTGCTCCAGCCCGGCAAATTGCGGCGTGAACCCGCAAGCGCTGGCGGTGTTGACGATCAACAGCACGTGGCCGGCGTGGTCGGCCAGGCGCACGGCCTTGCCGCTGATGTCCAGGGCTTCGATGTCGGGCAGGGTGGAGGCGGGCATGTGCGGGCGCAGCAGTCGTGCGGGCAGTGGCAGAAGGCCCTCATCGTATCCCCGCAGTTTGGCCGCCGCGGGGCGGCCGGCGCTGGCGCCCCGCTGGCAGCCGGGCCATACTGCAGGCAACGCGCTCAGTTCCAGACCATGTCCGTTCCCATCCCGGTCGCCATCCTCGGCTTCAGCATCTTCGACCGCAAGGCGCTGGCGTCGTATTTCCAGCTCCATGGCCGCAGCCGGGCACGCTACAGCCATGTGCTCAATGCCGATCTGGCCGACCTGGTGATCGCCGACGCCGACGAGCCTGGCGTGCTGGAACTGCTGCAGACCCTGGGCCGGGTGCGGGACGCCTTGTTCATCGGCGCGCTGGCCCCGGCCGGCGCCGCCGCCTGGATGATGCGGCCGATCGACCAGACCCAGGTGCTGCGCGAGCTCGACGCGCTGATGGCCGGGCGCGACAACCCCAGCTCGCTGCCTTTGCCGCTGACCTTGCCCAGCAGTCTGGGGCGGGGCGCAGCGCTGCGCACCATCGGCACCCTTGGCGCAATGGACCTGCTGCCCGATCCGCCCACCCGCAGGGCCGACGACAGTGCCCCGCCGCAGCGCCGCCAGAACGCGCAGACCGACCCCAGGGAGGCCCGCCGCCGGGAGCTGGAGGCGGTGCGCCGCCCGCAGATCGCCCAGCGTGCGTTGCTGGTCGACGACAGCGAGGTGGCCTTGCACTTCCTCAAGCGCCAGCTGCTGGGCTACGGCCTGGAGGTCGACCTGGCGCGCACCAGCGAGCGTGCGCTCGACCTGCTGACCCACCATGTCTACGGCCTGGTCTTCCTGGACATGGATCTGGGCCCGCACAGCCGCACCGACGGGCTCACGCTCTGCCACCAGGTGCGCTACCGCCTGCAGCACCCGGGCGGCAGGGCGCCGATGGTGGTGATGGTCTCGGCCTTCCATGACCCGGTCGACCAGGTGCGCGGCACGCTGGCCGGCGCCGAGGCCTACCTGGGCAAGCCGCTGGACCTGTCCGCGCTCGACCGCCTGCTGGGCCGCCAGGGCCTGTACCGGCCGCTGGCACCACCGGCACAGCCCGCCGGCAGCGGGCTGCAGCCGGGCCAGCGGCCTTGACCACGCCAGCCTTGACCAACGTGGCTTGACCTTGTGGCCGTGATCCTGCGGCAGCCTCCACGCGGCCGATACCGCGCCCCCTGGCGCCGTCAGTCGCGCTGCACCGCTGCCAGCAGCGCACCGCCCAGGATCATCAGCGCGCCCAGCGCCTCGCGCCAGCCCATGCTGCCAGCGCCCAGCGCCAGGGCCGACACACTGGCAAAGAACACCTCGCTGATCATCACCACCGCCGTGGTGTTGGCCGGCAGGCGCGCCGCGCCGTACTGCAGCGTCAGGTTGGACGTCAGGAACCAGGCCGCCAGGCCCAGCGCGGCCAGGCCCCAGCCCCACGCCAGCGCCGGCGGCGCCTGGGCCACGCCGGCGGCCGTGAGCGACGCCGCCAGCGCCAGCGACACCACCGCACCGCCAGTAAACATCGCCAGCGCCCGCGCCGATTCGGGCTGCTGCGCCTCGCGCCGCAGCATCACGTTGTTCAGCGCAAAGCAGAAGCCGCCCAGCAGGCCCAGCAAGTCGGGCAACAGCCCGGGCGCCGATGTACCCGCCACGGCCTGCGCGGCGGGCGCGCCGCCAGTCGGCCACAGCACCACCATCGCCCCGGCCAGGGCCAGCGCCACCCGCATGGCGCCACGCCGGCTGATGCGCTCGCCCAGCAGCGCGTGCGACAGCAGCACCGCCCACAGCGGCATCAGGTAGAACAGCAGCACCACGCGCACCACGTCGCCGATGCTCATGCCCCAGTTGAAGCAGGCATTGGTGCCACCCGAGGCCAGCACCAGCCACCACAGCGACCGGGTGCGCAGCAACTGGCCGGCAGCCGCCGGGCGTGCCAGCAGCAGCACCACCACCGCCAGGCTGTAGATGGCGCTGGTCAGCCACAGCGGGTGCAGCCCCAACGCGCCCAACTGGCGAAACGGCCACCAGCTGACGCCCCAGGTGAAGGCGTTGAACACCAGCGCAGCCACCGCCAGCCAGCGGCCGGCGCCCTGCACGGCAGCGCCGGTCAATGCTTGTCGGTGCGGGCGATGGCCAGCAGCCGCTCGACTTCGTCGCGGTGGTCGATGCAGTTGCGCTGGTGCCAGCGGCGGATCAGCCACATCACGATGGCCACGCTGGTGCCCAACACGCCGATGGCGATGAAGGCCGACAGCCCCAGCTTGACCATGCCGACGTAGAGCGCACCCAGCGCCAGGATGCAGGCCTGCTCATTGAAGTTCTGCACCGCGATCGACCGGCCCGCGCCCATCAGGTTGTGGCCGCGGTGCTGCAGCAGCGCATTCATCGGCACCACCAGGTAGCCGCACACCGCACCCATGACGACCAGGAACGGCACCGCCGCCCAGATGTTGGTGAGGAAGTTCAGCCCGATCATCAGGAAGCCCACCGCAATGCCCAGCGGCAGCACGCCCACCGCACGGTCGAGCTTGAGCGTGGACGACGCGATCACCGCGCCGATCACCGACCCGAGGATCACCACCCCGGCCAGGTTGGACGCCTGCATCGTGCTGTAGCCCAGCGCGGCGGCGGCCCAGGCGAACACGATCACCCGCAGGTTGCCGAACACACCCCACAGCAAGGTGGTGGTGGCCAGCGAGATCTGGCCCAGCTTGTCGGCCCACAGGCTTGAGTTGCACTGGGCGAAGTCGCGCACCAGCTCGGCCGGGTTCGCCGCCAGCGGGCGCAACGGCGCCTCGGTGCGCGGGATGTAGAGGTTGATCACCGCGGCCACGATGTAGACCAGCACCATGGCGGCGATCGCCGCCTCGGGCGGAGTGTCCACCCCGAAGTCGATGCCGGGGAAGTTGAAGCCCAGCAGCAGGCCTGACAGGCGCGGGCCGATCAGCTGCCCGCCCAGCAGGATGCCCAGGATGATCGAGCCGATGGTCAGGCCTTCGATCCAGCCATTGGCCTTGACCAGTTGCGACGGCGGCAGCAGCTCGGTGAGGATGCCGTACTTGGCCGGCGAATAGGCCGCCGCGCCCAGCCCCACCACCGCATAGGCCAGCAGCGGGTGGCTGCCGAACAGCATCATCAGGCAGCCCACCACCTTGATGCTGTTGCTGATGAACATCACCCGGCCCTTGGGCACGGCGTCGGCAAATGCGCCGACAAACGGCGCCAGCAGCACATAGAACAGCGCGAACATCGGTGCCAATGCCGGCACCTGCCATGACGGCGCGTTCGATGTCTTCAGCAGTTCAATGGCCGCCACCAGCAGCGCGTTGTCAGCCAGCGAGCTGAAGAACTGCGCCGCCATGATGGTGTAGAAGCCTTTTTTCATCCGTTTTCCCGGCCCGCTGCTGGCTCTGCTCCAAGGTGGGTGCTCCCCACCTCTTGTCTCTGATCGGTACGCAACGGGGCCAGGCTGGCGGCACCATGCATGCCACCGGGGTGGCGATGCCGCGGGCGCGGCGCGGTTATAGCACGCACCCTGCCGGCGCCGGGGCGCATGGCGGGCGCACTGTCAGAATCGCCGCATCGCACCCTGGCGCCACCGCCACACAAGGCCCCATTGCCGTGCCCCGCCCGATCGAAGCCCTGATCCACCCCGATGCCCTGGCCCACAACCTGGGCCGGGCGCGGGCACATGCGCCCGACGCCCGGGTGTGGGCCGTGGTCAAGGCCGATGCCTATGGCCACGGCATCGAACGCGCCTTTGCCGGCCTGCGCGGCGCCGACGGATTCGCCCTGCTGGACCTGGCCGAAGCCGGGCGCCTGCGCGCGCTGGACTGGCGCGGGCCCATCCTGTTGCTGGAAGGCGTGTTCGAGCCGCGCGACCTGGAACTGTGCTCGCGCCTGAACCTGTGGCATGCGGTGCACACCGAGCAGCAGATCGACTGGCTGGCCCGCCACAAGACCCATGCGCCGCACCGGGTGTTTCTCAAGATGAACAGCGGCATGAACCGCCTGGGTTTCACGCCGGCGGCCTTGCGCCAGGCCTGGGTGCGGCTGAACGCGCTGCCGCAGGTCGACGAGATCTCGCTGATGACCCACTTCAGCGACGCCGACGGCCCGCGCGGCATCGCCCACCAGGTGGCCGCCTTCCAGGCCGCCACGCACGACCTGCCGGGCGAGCGCAGCATCAGCAACAGCGCTGCGGTGCTGCGCCACATGGGCCCGGGCGGCGTGGCCAGCGACTGGGTGCGCGCCGGCATCCTGTGCTACGGCAGCGCGCCCGACTTCCCCGCGCACGACAGCGCCCACTGGCAGTTGCAGCCGGCGATGACGCTGCAATCCCGCCTGATCGGCACGCAGGATCTGCAGCCCGGCGACACCGTGGGCTACGGCAGCAGCTTCACAGCTGTGCAGGCCATGCGCATCGGCGTGGCGGCCTGCGGTTATGCCGATGGCTACCCGCGCCTGTGCCCCACCGGCACGCCGGTGCTGGTGGACGGCGTGCGCTGCCGCACCGTGGGCCGGGTGTCGATGGACATGCTTACCATCGACCTGACGCCGGTGCCAGGCGCCCGCATCGGCAGTGCCGTCACGCTGTGGGGCTGCGGGCCGGGCGGCACGGTCTTGCCGATCGACGACGTGGCCGCCGCCGCCGGCACCATCGGCTATGAGCTGATGTGCGCGCTGGCGCAGCGGGTGCCGGTGGCTGTGGCCTGAGCCAGCGCCACCCGGCGCCCCGGCGCTGCCACTAGCCCGCCGTGCCCGCCGTGCCCGCCGTGCCCCGCAGTCACAATCCGCCATGGCCGCCAAGGACAAGACCCAGTACACCTGCAACGCCTGTGGCGCCAACAGCGCCAAGTGGCTGGGCAAGTGCCCGGGCTGCGGTGAATGGAACACGCTGGAAGAGACCATCGCCGAGGCCAGCAGCGCCGTGCGCCACCGCTACCAGAGCCTGGCGAAGACCCAGGCAATCACCACGCTGTCGGAGATCGAGGCCGCCGATGTCGAGCGTACGCCCACCGGCCAGCCCGAGCTCGACCGGGTGCTGGGCGGCGGCATCGTCGAAGGCGGCGTGGTGCTGATCGGCGGCGACCCCGGCATCGGCAAGAGCAGGCTGCTGGTGCAGGCGGCCGAGACCCTGAGCACCCCGCCCGCGCGGGGCCGCGCCCGAGCGGGCGGCGCCCCCGCGGAGGGCGGGTCGCCGGCCGGCGGCCCTGGGGGTCCGTTCCTCAAGGTGCTGTATGTCAC
>JARXAJ010000299.1 GCA_029865965.1 Aquabacterium sp. | reverse complement strand
AAAAAACGGCGCATTGCCGACATTGCCTGCGGGCATCAGCACCACCTGGCCGGCACGGGCATGGGCCAGGGCCAGCACGCGGTCGATGTCATCGCGCAGGGCCGGTAGCGCACGCAGGCGCACCACGTCGTTGCCACCGGCCATCACCAGCACCAGGTCGAACCGCGCCGGCCCGCGCAACTGGGCCGGCAGGTCGGCGAAAGTGGCGCCGTCGCGGGCGCGGTTTTCGATCAGCAGCCGAGGAAAGGCCTGCCCCAGCAAACCGGCCAGGCCCGACGCAGACCCACTGGCGCCGGTGCCCACGGCCGTGCTGTCGCCCACGATCAGCAGGCGCAACGCGGGCTGCGCCAGGCTGCGCTGCCAGGGCGCGCTGCGCCGCACCAGGTCGGCGCCCACCTGCAGGCGCCAGGCGGTGCGCCCAGCCGTCCACAGCAGCAATGCCGCCGCGCCGCACAGCAGGGCCTTCCAGGCCAGCGGGCGCCACGGCACGGCCATCGGTGGGGGCGGGCTCAAGCCGCCTGCGGGTCCAGGAAGTGGATCACCCGGCGTGCCAGCAAGCGTCGGAAGTCCGTCAGGGGCATGGCAGCCACACCACGGGCATCACCATCGGTCCAGCTGATGGTGGCGTCCAGGGCGGTCTCGTCGACCATGCAGGGCCCGGGCCGGATGGTGATGTTGGTGCCATCGCCCTCGCGGTACTGCACCAGACCTGTGATCAGCGCTTGCTTGGTCATGCGGACTCCGGTTGCACGGCTTGCGGCAGCATCCGCCGCCCGGTGGGCAGCGGCGGTGGGCCGATCAGCGCTTGCCGGCGCCCTGGGCCATGTGCTTGATGTCGCCGACCGCCTTCTGCGTCTTGCCGGCCACCTGCTTCTGCACGCCCTTGGCCTGTTGCACCGGGTCGCCGGTCACCTCGCCGGTCTTCTGCTGCAGCTTGCCTGCCGCGTCCTTGAGCGTGCCCTTGATCTGGTCCTTGTTCATGCTGGTTCCTCGGGTGATTGGCGGGATGCCAGCTGCACAGTACGGGTGACTGCCACGCACGTCGGTGCGCAAGCGCACGCCAGCGCCAAACCCGTCTCGCGCGGCAGCGCGGTCCGCTGTCGGCGGCCCACACCAGGCGCCGCCCTGGCGCCGCCGGCAGGCAGGTGGCGCGCTGGCTGGGTGCAGGCCCGCGCTATCCTTGGCCACCCCCTTGGCCACCCCCTTGGCCAGCCCATCAGGAGCCCACATGTCCACACTGGTCTTGCGCGAGGACCGCGACGGCCTCGCCACCCTCACCCTGCACCGCCCCGAGAAACTCAACGCGCTGACAGTGGCCCTGTTCGCCGAGCTGCGCGCCCATGTGCTGCAGCTGGCGCAGCAGACCGAGCACATCGGCCTGGTGGTGCTGCGCGGTGCCGGCAAGTGCTTTTCTGCCGGGCATGACCTGGCCGACATCGCCCATGGCGAAAAGCCGCCGCAGCCGCACTTCCAGGCCGACACCATCGAGCTGCTGGCCAACCTGCCGCAGCCGGTGGTGTGCGCGGTGCACGGCCACTGCTACACCGGCGCGTTGGAGCTGGCCCTGGCCGGCGACATGGTGGTGGCGGCTGAATCGGCCAAGTTTGCCGACACCCATGCGCGCTGGGCGCTGACCCCGGTGTGGGGCATGAGCCAGCGCCTGCCGCGCCGGGTGGGCATGGCCCGCGCGCAGGAGATGACCTACACCGCCCGCACCTACAGCGGCCGTGAGGCCGAAGCCATGGGCCTGGTGAACTGGTGCGTGCCCGACGCTGGCTTCGACGCGGCGGTTGCCGGCATGGCGCGCGGCATCCTGGCCAACTCGTGGTTCAGCCTGCGGGCCAACAAGCGGCTGTACCGCGAGACCGAAGGCCTGCCGCTGCGCGCCGGCCTGTCCCATGAAATCCACCGCAGCGAAGGCCGTGGCCCCGACATGGACAGCCGCATTGCCGGCTTCATGAACAAGACCAGCAAGCTGGCCTGAGCGGCGCGGGCGGTTGGCCGACCTGCACACCGCCGCCGTGGTGGCGGTGGTCGCCACGGTCTGCCCGGGCCTGGCGCTGGCTGATCCGGCGGCCCTGGCGCCGGGTGCCGCAGTCGTGCAGGCGACACCCGCATCCTGGTGGATCACCGGACAAACACCGGCCCAGCGCCCTGGTGCCGCAGCGCAGAATGCCCGGGATGCCGCCAGGGCCCCCGCCTGCGGCCCCGCCACCTGGAGCACCCATGAAAGCTGCCGTTCTGCACGCCCCCCAGCAAGCGATGACGATCGAAGACGTCGCCATCGACAAGCCCAAGCGCCGCGAGGTGCTGGTGCGCACCGCCGCCGCCGGCCTGTGCCACAGCGACCTGCACTTCATCGACGGCCTCTACCCCACGCCGCTGCCCGCCGTGCTGGGCCATGAGGCGGCCGGCATCGTCGAAGCCGTGGGCGAGGACGTCACCTATCTCAAGCCCGGTGACCATGTCATCAGCTGCCTGTCGATGTTCTGCGGCCACTGCAACTTCTGTTTGTCGGGCCACCTGTCGCTGTGCGGCGACCCCGAGGTCAAGCCCGGCCCCGGCAAGAGCAAGCGCATGAACTGGAAGGGTGCGCACATGAACCAGTTCCTGAACCTCAGCGCCTTTGCCGAGCAGATGGTGGTGCACGAGAACGCGCTGGTGAAGGTGCGCGAAGACATGCCACTCGACCTGGCCTGCCTGATCGGCTGCGCCGTGATCACCGGCTACGGCGCGGTGGCCCGCACCGCCCAGGTGGCGCCCGGCAGCACGGTGGCGGTGTTCGGCGCCGGCGGCATCGGCCTGTCGACCATCAACGCAGCGGCCATTGCCGGCGCGGGCCGCATCATCGTCGTCGACAAGGACCCGTTCAAGTTCGACCTGGCGCGCAGCTTCGGCGCCACCGACATCGTTGACGCCAACCTGGGCGACACCGTCAAGCGCATCCGCGACCTGACCAACGGCGGTGTGCATTACGCCTTCGAATGCATCGGCCTGAAGTCCACGGCCGAGCAGAGCTTCAGCTGCCTGCGCCAGGGCGGCGTCAGCACGTTGATCGGCATGATCCCGGTGGGCACCAAGATCGAGCTGCACGGCGTTGAATTTCTGGCCGAGCGCAAGATCCAGGGCAGCATGATGGGCAGCAACCAGTTCCGCACCGACATGCCGCGCCTGATCGACTTCTACATGCAGGGCAAGCTGCACCTGAAGGAGATGGTGTCCTCGCGCATCCAGCTTTCTCAGATCAACGAAGGTTTTGCCACGCTCAAGACCGGCGGCGTGGCCCGCAACGTCATCATGTTCGACCACTGATCGCCCGCCATGACCCAGCGCCTGCAGGGCAAGATCGCCGTCATCACCGGTGCCGCGTCGGGCATCGGTGAGGCCACGGTCGAACTGTTCGTCGAGCACGGCTGCCAGGTGCTGGCGGCCGACAAGAACGCCGAAGCCGGCGCTGCGCTGGCGGCCCGCCTGGGCCCGGCGGTGCACTTCATGCCCTGCGACGTGACCGATTGCGCCCAGCTCAAGGCTGCCATCGACGGTGCTGTGGCGCATTTCGGCGGGCTGGACATCCTGTTCTCCAACGCCGGTGCCGGCGGCGCCGCTGCCGGGGTGGAAGCCTTCGACCCCGCCGGTTGGGACCACACCCAGGCGCTGCTGCTGCGGTCGGTGGCTGCCGGTGCGGCCTATGCCGTGCCGCACATGCAGCGGCGTGGGGGCGGTGCCATCGTCAACACCTCGTCGGTGTCGGCGCTGCAGGCGGGGTATGCGCCGCTGTGCTATTCGGTCGCCAAGGCCGGCGTGCTGCACTACACCACGGTGGCGGCGGCCGAGCTGTCAGCCCACCGCATCCGCATCAATGCCATCGTGCCCGGCTTCATCGCCACCCGCATCTTCGGCGGGCTAATGCAGCTCGACCATACCCAGGCCGGCGCACTGGCCACGCAGATCGCCGAGCGCAGCGGCACCGCCAACCCGATCGGCCGGTCGGGCCTGCCGCGCGACATTGCCGAGGCCGCCCTGTTCCTGGCCAGCGATGCCGCCGGCTTCATCACCGGCACCCACATCACCGTCGACGGCGGCCTGACCATCGGCCCGCGCCACAGCTGGGACCCCAATGTGGCGGGCCCGATGAGCGACGCCATGGGCCTGAGCCCCGAGCAACTGCGGGCGCTGCGCGCCCAGCGCGCCGCCAAACCATCCTGACCCCGCACCCACCGCAGCACCCCACCCCACCATGCCCAAGATCACCTTCATCGCCCACAGCGGCCAACGCCACACGGTGGATGCCGAGTCCGGCCTGTCGCTGATGCGCGCCGCCATCGACCACAACGTGCCGGGCATCGACGGTGACTGCGGCGGTGCCTGCGCCTGCGCCACCTGCCATGTCTTCGTCGACAGCCCGTGGGCCGCCAAGACCGGCGCGCGCACGCAGCAAGAGGACGAAATGCTGAACTTTGCCGCCGAGCTGCGCGACAGTTCACGCCTGGCCTGCCAGATCACCGTGACCGACGACCTGGACGGCCTGGAAGTCACCATGCCCGAAGGCCAGCACTAGCCTTTCCCCGGCCAACCGGCCAACCAGCCAACCGCCAAGGAGCCTTGCCATGAGCGCTGTCCTGAAGCCCGCCGCCCCTGCCGCACTGTCGCCCTTCCAGGCCGAAGCGCGTGACAAGATCTGGTCGATGCCGCTGGAAGAGCTGCACCCGGCCGACCCGCAGTACTTCGTCGACAACGTCGAGCTGCACATCTTCGACCGCCTGCGTGCGCAAGACCCGGTGCACCGCGGCCACAGCCCGGTGCCCGAGGTGGGCAGCTACTGGAGCGTGACCCGCTACCAGGAGATCATGCATGTGGACACCCGGCCCGACCTGTTCTCGTCGGACTGGTCCAAGGGCGGCATCACGCTGTTCAATGCCCCCGACGGCGAGAAGCTGCCGATGTTCATTGCGATGGACCCGCCCAAGCACGATGATCAGCGCAAGGCTGTCAGCACCATCGTGGCGCCGTCCAACCTGAACAACTGGCAGGCCGAGATCCGTGATCGCACCGGCCGGCTGCTCGACAGCCTGCCGCGCAACGAACCCTTCGACTGGGTGGACAAGGTCTCGATCGAGCTGACCACCTGCATGCTGGCCACGCTGTTCGACTTTCCGTTCGAAGACCGCCGCCTGCTGACCTGGTGGTCGGACGTGGCCACGATGAACAAGGCCACCAACCCCGATGCGCTGGAGCCGGCCGAGCGCATGGCCGAGCTGGGCAAGATGCTGGGCTACTTCACCAAGCTGTGGAACGAGCGGGTCAATGCCCCGCCCAAGACCGACCTTGTGAGCATGCTGGCCCACGGCGCGGCCACCCGCAACATGCCGCCGCTGGAGTACATGGGCAACCTGGTGCTGCTGATCGTGGGCGGCAATGACACCACCCGCAACAGCATGACCGGCGGCCTGCTGGCGCTGAACGCCAACCCGGGTGAATGGGCCAAGCTGCGGGCCAACCCGGCCCTGGTCGACAGCCTGGTGCCCGAGATCATCCGCTGGCAGACCCCGCTGGCCTACATGCGCCGCACCGCCACGCAAGACACCGAGCTGGGCGGCAAGAAGATCGCCAAGGGCGACAAGGTGGCGATGTGGTACCTGTCGGGCAACCGCGACGACACCGCCATCGACCGCCCTGACCAATTCATCATCGACCGCGCCCGCCCGCGCCAGCACCTGAGCTTCGGCTTCGGCATCCACCGCTGCGTGGGCAACCGCCTGGCCGAGTTGCAGCTGAAGATCCTGTGGGAAGAGATCATCAAGCGCTTCCCGGTGATCGAAGTGCTGGGCGAGCCCACCCGCGTGCGCTCTTCCTTCGTGCGTGGCTACAGCAAGCTGATGGTGAACATCCCGGGCTGAGGGGCCGCCTGCCTTTGGCGGCTGTGGGCTCTGAGCAGTCGGTCGTTTTGAGCGGTCGCGCCGGCTCGGGTGGGCCTGTTTTGCTCCGTGTCCCCCGCCAAGCGCAGGCCCGACGGGCCAACGCTTGACTCCTCCTTGACCTCCGCAAAACAGGCCCACCC
>JARXAJ010000293.1 GCA_029865965.1 Aquabacterium sp. | reverse complement strand
GCTGCGATGCTGAACTTGCCGTAGCCGTTGCTGCCCGCCGCCTCGCTCTGCGCGATGAACAGGTTGGCCGTGCCGTCCACGTCGGTGGACGTGAGTGTGCCGCTGGTGCTCAGCACCGCGTCGGTCTCGGTCAGGCTGGCGCTGGTGTCCCCGCTGATCACCGCCGCATCGTTGCTGCCGGTGATGGTGACGGTGATGACCTGCTCGGTGCCGTCGGCCGACTCCACCGTGATGCTGTCGGTGTAGGTCTTGCCCGATTCAAACTCGTTGTGCGCCGTGGTCGTGGTGTAGGTCCACTGGCCGTCGATGCCGATGCTGAACGAGCCGTAGCCCATGCTGCCGGCCACATCGGTCTGCGCGATGAACAGGTTGGCCGTGCCGTCCACGTCGGTGGACGTGAGTGTGCCGCTGGTGCTGAGCACCGCGTCGGTCTCGGTCAAGCTGGCGGTGCTGGCGCCGCTGATCACCGCCGCGTCGTTGCTGCCGGTGATGGTCACCGTGATCACCTGCGTGGAGCCGTCCGCAGCCGCCACCGTGAAGCTGTCGGTGTAGGTCTTGCCCGCTTCGAATTCGTCGTGCGCCGTGGTCGTGGCGTAGGTCCACTGGCCATTGGTGCCGATGCTGAACGTGCCGTAGCCATTGCTGCCCGCCACACCGGTCTGCGCGATGAACAGGTTGGCCGTGCCGTCCACGTCGGTGGCGGTCAGCTGCCCGCTGGCGCTGAGCACCGCATCGGTCTCGGTCAGGCTGGCGCTGACCGTGCCGCCGATCACCGCGCCATCGTTGGTGCCGGCGATGGTGACCGTGATCACCTGCGCGGTGCCGTCGGCCGCAGTCACGGTGATGCTGTCGGCGTAGCTCTGTCCAGCCCGAAATGCGTTGTTCGCCGAGGTGGTGGCGTAGGTCCACGCGCCATTGGCCGAGATGCTGAAGGTGCCGTAACCGCCGTCGCCCGCCACGCCGCTCTGGGCGATGAACAGGTTGGCCGTGCCGTCCACGTCGGTGGACGTCAGCTGCCCGCTGGCGCTGAGCGTCGCATTGCTCTCGGTCAGGCTGGCCGTGCTGGTGCCACTGATCACCGCCGCATCGTTGGTGCCGGTGATGGTGACGGTGATCAACTGCGCGACACCGTCCACCGCCTTCACGGTGATGCTGTCGGTGTAGGTCTGGCCCGCCTTGAACTCGTCGCGCGCAGTTGTCGTCGTGTAGGTCCACTGACCGTTGGCGCCGATGCTGAACGTGCCATAGCCGCTGCTGCCGGCCACGGCCGACTGCGCTACGAACAGCGCCGCCAGGTTGTCGGGGTCGGCCACGGCCAGCGTACCGCTGGCACTGAGAACCGCATCGGTCTCGGTCAACACAGCAGTGCTGGTGCCGCTGATCACAGCGGCGTCATCGGTGCCGATGAATGTGACGGTGATCACCTGCTCGGTGCCGTCGGCTGCATTCACCGTGATGCTGTCGGCGTAGCTCTGGCCAGCCACGAACTCGTCATGGGCCGAGCTGGCGGTGTAGGTCCACTGGCCGTTGGTGGCGATACTGAACGTGCCGTAACCCTTGCTGCCCGCCACGCCGCTCTGGGCGATGAACAGGTTGGCCGTGCCGTCCACGTCGGTGGACGTGAGCTGGCCGCTGGCGCTGAGCACCGCGTCGGTCTCGGTGATGCTGGCGCTGGCGACGCCGCTGACCACCGCTGCATCGTTGCTGCCGGTGATGGTGACCGTGATCACCTGCTCGACACCATCCGCCGTCTTCACGGTGATGCTATCGGTGTAGGTCTTGCCCGCCTCGAACTCGTTGCGTGCGGTGCTGGTGGAGTAGGTCCAGCTGCCGTCTGCGGCCAACGAGAAGCTGCCGTAGCCATTGCTGCCGGCCGCCTGGGCCTGCACCACGAACTGGTTGGCCACCCCATCCGCGTCAACAGAGGCCAGCTTGCCGCTGGCCGTGAGCACCGCATCGGCCTCGGTCAGGGCGGCCGTGCTGGTGCCGCTCACCACCGCCAAGTCATCGCTGCCGGTGATGGTGACGGTGATCACCTGCTCGGTGCCGTCGGCCGACTTCACGGTGATGCTGTCGGTGTAGGTCTTGCCGGCCTCGAATTCGTCATGGGCCGAACTGGCGGTGTACGTCCAGGCGCCATTGGCCGCGATGCTGAAGCTGCCGTAACCGCCAGTACCCACCACGCCGTTCTGCACGGTGAACAGGTTCGCCGTACCGTCCACATCGGCGGACGTGAGCTTGCCGCTGGCGCTGAGCACCGCATTGGTCTCGTCCAGGCTGGCGCTGCTGCTGCCGCTGATCACCGCAGCGTCATTGGTGCCGGTGTAGGTGACCGTGATGACCTGCTCGGTGCCGTCGGCCGCCTTCACCGTGATGCTGTCGGTGTAGGTCTTGCCCAGCTCGAATTCGTCGTGCGCCGAGTTGGCGGTATAGGTCCACAGCCCGTCGGTGGAGACGTTGAAGGTGCCGTAACCCTTGCTGCCCGCCACATCGTTCTGCGCGATGAACAGGTTGGTCGCGCCATCCACATCGGTGGAGCTGAGCTGCCCGCTGGCGCTCAGCACCGCGTCGGTTTCCGCCAGGCTGGCGGTGGTGTCGCCGCTGATCACCGCCGCATCATTGGTGCCGGTGATGGTGACGGTGATCTCGTGCGTGCTGCCGTCGGCCGACAGCACGGTGATGCTGTCGGTGTAGGTCTGGCCGTCCTCGAACTCGTCGTTGGCCGAGTTGGCGGTGTAGGTCCACTTGCCGTCAGTGCCGACGGTGAATGTGCCGTAACCGTTGCTGCCAGCCACGCCGGCCTGCGCCACGAACAGCGGCGCAGTGCTGTCGGGGTCGGTGGCGGTGAGCTGGCCACTGGCGCTGAGCACGGCATTCGTCTCGGCCACGCTGGCGCTGGTGCTGCCGCCGTACACCACGCCGTCGTCGGTGCCGGTGATGGCGATGGTGATCACCTGCGCCGTGCCATCGGCGGTCTTGACCGTGACGGTCTCGGTGTAGGTCTTGCCTGCCTCGAACTGGTTGTTGGCCCCGCTGGTGTACGTCCACTTGCCATCGGCGGTGATGGTCAGGCGGCCATAGCCCTGGCTGCCCGACAGGCCACTCTGGGCCTGGAACAGGTTGGCCGTGCCATCCACGTCGGTGCTGGTGAGCTGGCCCGTGGCCACCACGGCGGCGTCGGTCTCTGTCAGGCTGGCGCTGCTGGCCCCACTGATCACCGCGGCATCGTTGGTGCCGGTGATGGTGACGGTGATCACCTGGGCGGTGCCGTCCGCCGTCTTGACGGTGAAGCTGTCGGTGTAGGTCTTGCCGACCTGGAACGCGTTGTGGGCCGAATTGGCCACAAAGGTCCAGGTACCGTCGGTGCTGATGCTGAAGGTGCCGTAGCCGTTCTTGCCGGCCACGCCGCTCTGCGCCGAGAACAGGTTGGACGGCCCGTCCACGTCGGACGAGGTGAGCTTGCCCCCGGTGCTGAGCACCGCGTCGGTTTCCACCAGAGTGGCACTGGTGACGCCACTGATGACCGCCGCCTGGTCGGCGGCCGCGGCACTGGCAACGGCGGCCAACGACTCCTGCAACGCACTGACGAACTGCTGCGAGAACGCCGTCGCCTCTTCCGGCGACATGGCCGCCGTCTGCGCGATGGAATCGGCTAGCAGGGACTGCGCCTCCGCCACCGTGGCCTCGGACCGGGCCAAAAGGGCCGACGCCGCCGCAGCCACCAGCGGATCACTGGAACTCAGATCCGCATAGGCCTGGGCTAGGCCATCAAAGGCCTCGGCAATCGAATCCAGCACGGCGTTGATCTGGGTCAGCATGGCAGCTGCCACGGCCGCGTCCACCAGCCCTTCGCTGACCAGGTTGTCCAGCACCGCGCCCACCAGCTCGCCCAGAGACAGGGTGCCGCCGGCAGTGGCACGCGCCAGCGCATGCTGGACATCCAGCACGAACTTCATCGGCGCGCCCTGCGTCTGCGCGGTCGCCTCCAGCAATTGGCCGCCCAGGTTGATTGCGACCTTCAGGAAGGCCGCGTCGCCACCGCCCGCAGCCGTGGCCAGCGAGCCCAGCGCCGACAGCATTTGCGAATTGGCCGAGCTCACTTCCTGGCCGGTCAGCAAACCCGCCTTCAGGGCCACGACGTGGTCAAACTGCAGCAGGTCCAGCTCGGTGCTGTTGATGCCCAGACTGGCCTTCAGGCTCGCCTGCGTCAGGCCCGGCGTGAGCGCCAGCACGGTCGACAGGACAGACACCACGCCCGACGTGGTGTCGCCGCCGGCGAAATAACGGGCACTTAACGCTTGGCCAAAGCGATCCTGACCACCGGCCTCCACGACCACGCGGCCGTTGTCCACGCGTGCGAAACCCGCGAACGTGAAGTTGCCGTCGGCGCCGACCAGTGCCCAGGTCTCGCCCTGTTGCCAGACCCCATCGCCGTTGGTATCGTAGAAGGCGCGCACACCCTCGAAATTGCCATCAACCACCTTGCCGTCGAACCCTGACGGTCCCGGCGGCGGGGGTGGCGGCGGTGGGGGTGGCGGCGGGGGCGGCGGCGGCGAGGGTGGCGGGGGAGACGGTGGCGGCGCCGATGCCGGCGTTGAACCACCACCGGACGCAGCCAGCGCCAACAGCCCCGCCGCGCCCGCCAGCGCGGCCAGGCCCGTCAAGCCCATGCCGCCCGCCGCCGCACCAGACGCAGCCTCGGCACCCGTCACAGGCGCAGGCGCCTCGGTGGGCATTGGCGCCGCATCAGCGGCAGCGACCTGCACATCCGCCTCCGGTAGACCCTCGGCAGCAGGCTCAGGCGGCATTTCTTCGCCGGCGTCCTGCAACGCATCCCCACCGGCGGCCGGATCGACAGCCGGCGGGAACTCGGCATGCACCACTGCCTGGACCGTGGGCAATGCCAACGGCGCTTCGGGCACCAGCGGCAAATCCGCAACCGGCTCCACCGGTGTCGCCCCGGGGCGCAGTGCATCCACCGCATCGCGCGCAGCTTGGGCCAAGGCGGCTGCAGGCGCGAGCACCGCCATTGCCTGCGCCACTGCAGCAGCAGACCCGGGCTTGTTGGTGCGGCTGCGCTTGATAGTGGCTGGAAGCTTTTTCTTGGTCACGGCGGTCTTTTTGAGACGTTAGAACGGAACAGGCGGTTCCCGATCGTATCAGCTGGTACAAACGCTTTGCGTTGTTTATAACGGCTAGCGTATTCATGGTGTTTAGGATGAAGAACCAAAGCGATCGATCCCTTCCCCGCTCAGTCACTGGTCCACCCAGTGAAAGCCAGCGCCTTCGCAACCGGGTACACCGCCTGATGGTGGCCCCCTCGGGCAGAGGGTGGCGGGTCGACGCCTGGCTGCATTGGCTGATCCTGGCCAACGTGGCGACCCTGTTCCTTGAGCATGTGCCGGTGCTTCACAACACCCTGCACGGTTTCTTCACAGCGCTGGAGCGGGTGTCGATGCTGGTGTTCTGCACCGAGTACCTGCTGCGCGCCTGGCTGGCGCCCGAGGACCTGCGCTTCCAGGGCCAGCGCCATGCACGGCTGCGCTACCTGTGCAGCCCGCTGGCGCTGGTGGACCTGCTGGCGCTGCTGCCGTTCGTGCTGCCCGCCGCCGTATCAGCCGACCTGATGGGCCTGCGGGCGCTGCGCGTGCTGGCGGCGCTGAAGTGGCTGCGCTTCATCAAACCGGCGTTAGCCGATTTCCGCCAGGCCAACCAGGGCCGCAGCAGGCGCCAGCTGGTGCATGCCCTGGTCTTCCCCAGCCCGACCGGTGGCCAGGTACATGCGGCCTTCGACGGCCTGATCGTGGGCCACGTGCTGGTGTCGGTGCTGTGCGTGATGCTGGAGTCGGTGCATTCCATCAAGCAGGCCTGGGCCCTGGAGCTGCACCTGGTGGACCTGCGCTTCATGCGGGTGTTACGGCTGGTGCGGCTGCTCAAGCTCACCCGCAACACCGGTGCCACCGACACCTTGAAGCGGGTGCTCGTGCGCGAAAGCCCGGTGCTGGGCTGGTCACCATGGTGCTGGCCTCGCTGGGCATCGGCATCTTCGCCATCCCGGCTGCACTGCTGTCATCGGCCTACACCGACCAGCTGCGCATCGAGCGTGAGCGATTGAAGAATGAGCTCCACCACATGCTGGCCGACGGGATCATCTCCCCCGACGAGGCCGACACGGTGGCCCGCGAGGCCCGGCGCCTGCATCTGAGCGCTGAAGACGTCGCCCTGCTGACCGAGCGGGCGCGCAAGGAACGGCAGTCGGCCCAGGACACCAGCGACATGCCGCTGCACCGGGTGGCGGCCGCGCCACGCCTGGCGGTCGAGCACTACAAGCAGTTGCTGGGCCAGATCCGCCAGCTGGGATGCATGGGCGACGCCGACCGCTTCGTCGCCGCCGCCAGGCAGGATGACCGCCTCACCGCGCATGAGCTGGCAGTCTGGCACCACATCCAGCAGACCACAGCCAGCCAGGACGGGGGCCACGGCACGGCCGACAAGACCACCAGGGCCTGACCCGCCTGCAGCACGGCCTGACATGGCCGGGCGCCAGCGGCGGGCAGCCCGTGGCTGCCGCGGCAACGCTCAGCGCGGTGCTGTCGCTGCCGGCCGGCGAAAGACCTGCGGCGGCCTGTCCCTGGCGGGTGCCACCGACTCGGCCGCTGCTTCCGGACGTGGCGGCATCACCAGCAGCCGCCGCGGCTTGAGGGTGACAGCGGTGCGGTTGATGAAGCGCTGGGCACCATCGTCCACAGCCCCATCCGGCAGGGCCTGCGCCAAAGCCAGCTGCGGCGCATGCACATGCTCGGGCTCGGCCGGCGGGCTGCTGTCGTCGCACGGGGTCAACGTGACGCGCACCCGCGCATAGGCCGACTCGGACGGAGCATCCAGCATCCGTTGCAGGTCTGCCAGCGCCAGACCTGCAATGTGCAGGCGCTTCTGGCCCTGCAGCAGGAACAGCTGCGCGCCCTGCACCACCACCACCACCAGCTGGTGCCCGATCTGGGCGTGGCAGGCCACGCGCAGACCGCGTTCCACCCAGGATGTGTGGTAGGTGCGGTAGCTGGAAGGCAGCAATGTCAGGACCACCCGGCCATCGTCAGTGCGCCTGGGTTTGTGTGCGTTCAGGGTTTTGGTCATGGCTGAGGTCTCCATGGTGTCGAAAATAGGGCGGGGCAGTGCCAACCAGCCACCGCCCTGGCGCGCGGCCGGGTCATGGCAGCCAGGCCTGCAGCGCAGCCACGGCAGCGTCAGCAGGCGCCAGGTCTGACGCGGCTGCGCCAACCGCCTGCGGGCTGGCCGGCATGGGCGCGGCCAGCCAGGCCTGCAGTGCCTCGCAGTGCTGCCACAGCGGGCCGTCAACGATGAGGTCCAACCGGTTCAGGGACAGCAACGCAGACGTTGGCACCAGGCACGGCAGCGCGCCCATGTTGACGGGCTCCAGGTCGGTGTCGGCGGCGAGGCTGGGCACCAGGATCAGGCTGAACTGGTGGGCAGGCCAGATCAGCAAACGCCCGCCTGCCGCATCGATGGTGCGCAGCGCCAGCCCCAGCCGTTGCAGCCGGCATGTCACCGCCTCCATCTGCAGCACCGGCACGGCAATGCAGGCCAGGCGCCGGTGTGCCGACAGCTGCCCCTGCAATTGCAAGTCATGCAGCGTGCGCAGCACCGGCCAGGCCGGCAGCGAAGTGCGCACCAGTGCCTGCATGGCCTGCTGCAGGGCGTCTTGCGGCGTGATGTCGGCTGGCTGGGGGGCGGTGCCCGGGCTGGCCTGCTGCAGCGCGTTTAGCGCGGCCACCAGGGGCGCGGCACGGTCAGGCTGCGGGCCCGCCAGCAGCAGGAAGGCATGCGCGAGGCCGGCCGCCAGCACGGCATGCTGGGTCTGCAGCAGCGCACGGCGCCAGGAGGGTTGGTGCGGCTGCAGGGCAATGCTGCTGCGCAGGGCGACCCACGCCTGCAGCGGTTGCTCCCGGCGCGCCAGGGCCTGGCCCAGGTGGTAATGGGCGGCCGCATGCGCAGGCATCACGTCCAGCAGACGGCGCAGATCAAGTTCCGCCCGCAACGGCTGCCCGGTCTCCAGCGCGCGGCGGGCGCGGTGCAGCAGCCCGGGTGGCAATTCCGGCAGCGGCCGGGGCAAGGGCGGCACCGGCACACAGCGCAGGGCCTGCGCCAGCCGCGCGAGTTGCGGGCCCGACATGTCGGCTGGCAGGGGTTGCGGCCGGCACGGCAGCGCCAGCACGCTGGCGGCGGTCAGGCCTTCGCCCGGCAGGCCCAGATGCGCCGCCAGGGCTGCGGCCCAGCCGGCCGCATCATCGTGCAGGCCCTCCAGCGGCACAGGCAGAACATCATCTCCATACAGCCGCTGCCAGTGCGCCATCAGCCGCTCCTGGTCGACCCACTGCGCGCCGATCCAGTGCAACCGGCCCAGCCAGGCCAGGCGCCCGATGCGCGGCAGGCGCTCGTCGGCATGCAGCGCCAGCGCCAGCGCCTGCGGCTCACGCCGGCACCACACGATGCGCGCACGCGGAAAGATCAGCTTGATGAAACCGACATGCTCGGCCCGGTTGTCGCTATCGACGAACCGTTGGGCCGCGGGCGCGGCCAGGGCCAAGGCCTGCAGCCAACGGCCGGCGATGCGGGCGGCGTCCTCGGGCGCGATCTCGTCCACGCAGGCCGGATATGGCCGGACGATGCCGTAGCCACGGTCCTGCTGGGCCAGGCGGCCGATCTCCTCGGCCACCATGCACGCGTCGTCGAGCACATGCAGGCCAGGCAGGCCGCCCAGCACGGCCTGCACGGCCGCCTGTCCGGACAGCGGCAGGCCCACGACGAAGACCGGCGCCATGCTGGCGCAGCCCCAGCCAGACCAACTGTCCACGCGCTGGCGCGTGAAGGTGGCGAGAACATCATCCACCCAGGCCCGGTGGGCTGACGGCCGCCAGGCCTGGCCCGGCCCGGCAGGAACGTCGGCGGCGGCATCCAGCCAGGCCAGGGCCGCGTGTTGCTTGCCTTGGCGCAGCGTGGCTGCACCCAGCGCCTTCAGCAAGCACTGGCGCAGCTCCGGTGCCAGTGGCCCGGCGGCCAGGCGCTGTGCCAATGCGGCGTGCAGCACGGCATCGTCAGGCAGCGGGCGCAGGGCCGGCACCACCAGGCCATGCGCCAAGGCCGCCAGTTCCACCGCATGGCTGAGGTGGTCGATGCCCTCGGCCACCAGGCCCTGGTGCAGCAGCAGCTCGCCCAGTTCCCAGCGCGGCAGCCACCAGCCCCTGGCCAGCGTGCAGGCCTGCCGGAAGAACCGCTGGGCAGCAGCCACATCGCCCAGCTGGCGCTGCACCAGGCCCTGGGCGCACAACGCGCCAGCCCGGTTCTCGCCCGGCTCCGCCGCCGTGGCGCGGCCGGCGGCATCGGCCTGCTGCAGCACATCGGCGTCGTGGTGGTCGGACCGGGCCAGCAACAAGGCCAGCCTGGCTTGCGCCGGCATGCTGCCGCCCGCCGCAGCCGCACGGCGGTGCAGCATCCGCGCAGCTGCAGCGCGGCGGCCCACCAGCGCCAGCAACTCGGGCATGCGCAGATCCAGGCGCTGCATCTCGGGCGCGTCCAGCCGGTTGCAGGCATCGGCCCAGCCGGCGTCGATCGCATCCTCCTGCCCCAGCCAGACCAGCGCATGCAGGGCCGCCCAGGTGCTGTCTGCCGACCGCGCCGACAGCGCCCAGGACCGGACCAGTGCCACGGCCTCGGCATCGCGGCCAGCCTGCACCAGGCACTGCAACTGGATCGCCCGACCAGCGGGCTCCAGGCTGATGCTGGTGACCAGGCGCTCGGCCAGGGCCTGCGCCGCGTCCAGATCACCGCAGACCAGGGCGGCACGCGCCCGACCGGCATCGTCACAACAGAGGCGGCGCTCCCGCAGGGTCTGCGCCGGCTGTGCCTGCACCTCGGCCCACAGCTGGCGTGCGCCGGCATGGTCGCCCAGGTGCTGTGTGGCGCGGGCACGCCAAGCCAGCACGATGCCACTTGCCCATGGCGGCACCACGGCCACCTGCAACAGAGATAACGCCTGCCGATGGGCGCCCAGCAGGCACAACATCATGCCCAACAACAACGCATGGCCGTCACCGCTCGGCAGCCCGGCCTCGGGCGGCCAGTCCTCTGCGTCCTGCCCGGCGCACACCGACTCGCGCTGGCAGGTCAGCCAAACCGCAACCAGTCGGCGGGCCGACACCAGTGGCGCCTCATCTGCCGGAACATCGCGCAAAGCCTGCTGCAGCACAGCATGCCTGTGCTGCACTTCATGCAACATGGCCGCGCAGTGAAGCAGCCAGTCTTCGAGAACCTGCTCAGGCATGGGCATTCATCCGAACGATCCACTGTCTACACATGCCGCACCCGACGGGCCGCGATGCACACCGACCGTCAGCGCTGATGCGCGTCATTATCTTGACATGAATGCTACAGCATTTTTAACTGCTTTAATTGCTTTATTCAAAGAAGCTACTGACTAAGCCTAACCAGGCAAACGGCCGGAATTCATTCCGCAGACAGGATGCGCGGCCACTTGTCGAGGGAGGCCAGCGCCATGCCGCAGCCACGAACCACGCAAGACAGGGGATCGTCGGCCAGCCGCACGTGGATGCCGGTCTCGTTGCTGAGCAGCTTGCCCAGCGAGGTCAGCATGGCGCCACCGCCGGTGAGCACGATGCCGTGGTCGGAAATGTCAGCGGCCAGCTCCGGGGGCGTTTGCTCCAGCGCCGACTTGACCGCGATGACGATCTGGCCGAGGGTTTCGCTCAGGGCCTCCAGGACCTCGTTGCCCTTGATGGTGAAGCTGCGTGGCGTGCCCTCGGCCACGTTCATGCCGTACACCGTCATCTCGCGCGGCTCGGCATGGTGCATCGCCGACCCGATGGTCTTCTTGATGTGCTCGGCTGTGGGCTCCCCGATCAACATGCCGAAGCGGCGGCGCACAAAGTTGATGATGGCGTCGTCCAGCTTGTCTCCACCCTGGCGGGCGCTGCACTTGTGCACCATCCCGCCCAGCGAGATCACCCCCACTTCGATGGTGCCACCGCCGATGTCGACCACCATCGATCCCCTGGCTTCCTGCACCGGCAGCCCGGCGCCCAGTGCAGCGGCCATCGGCTCCTCGATCAGCTGCACATCCCGCGCGCCGGCACCCAGTGCCGATTCGCGGATGGCGCGACGCTCCACCTGGGTTGACCCACAGGGCACACAGATGACGATGCGCGGGCGATGGCGCAGCAAGCGCTGGCCCAGCACCTTGCCGATGAAATGCTTGAGCATCTGCTCGGTGACCGTGAAGTCGGCGATCACACCGTCACGCATCGGCCGGATGACCTCGATGTTGGCCGGCGCCCGGCCCAGCATGGCACGGGCCTCGCTGCCAACCGCCAGCACAGACTTCCTGTTGCGCGGCCTGCCATCGTGGCGGATGGCGACCACCGATGGCTCGTTGAGCACGACCCCGTCGCGAGGGCTGTAGATCAAGGTGTTGGCGGTGCCGAGGTCTATCGCCAGGTCGTTGGCATGGCGATCCAGAAAGCGGGGAAGACGCATGGCGGAATGGGAGCCCTGTTGTGACTGGTGAGAACAGCGTGCCGGGCGCGCCCGGCATCAGCAACGCGGGTCTCCATCGGTCCGCACGGCCGGGTGCCGCCCGGGCCGCTGCTGCAGCAGCGCCTGGATCTGCGCGGCCGGCCACGCTCCGCCGTGCTGGGCAGCGGCCAACTGGCGCCTGGCAAGCTGCTCATCGAGCAGCGTGGCCGCGTGCTGCACTGCGCGCTGTGCATGGTGCAGTGCATCGGCGTCTTCGCCCAGCCGGCGCACACGGCAGGCCAGTTCACACACCCGGTCGCCATCGCGCAACAGCAGGTGGGTGGTGCAAGCCTCGATGTAGCGGTGCACCAGCCAGCTGCCGGCAAACATCACCGCCATGCCCAGGCCCAGGCCCAGGTGGCCACCAGGGGATGTCCAGGCCAGCCAGCCACCCGTCAGCGACAGTGCCCAGCCAGCAGGCAGCCAGAACACCGGGCCGCGGCGCTCTTCGACCGCCGCGCGCGTGGCAGGCGTGATGGGCAGCAGCCGCGGTGCGTCGCCACCGATGGAGACGCCGTGCAGGCCGACGACCAGCTCCTCCGAGACGAAGAGCACCGGCCCGGGCATGTCGCCGGACACCTCCTCGACGGGCGGCTGGTCCGACAGACGCACGGCCTGCAGGCCAGGTTGCATTGGATCAGCCAGCACGGGTGGGCCGCTCCAGCAGCCAGGTGGCGATCTCCCGCCCGGTCTCGCCGATCAGCCCCACATACTCACCGCGCAGCTCCGGGTGCAGATGCCCGCCCGCATGCAGCTCGGCGCGCACCAGCTCGGTGTACTGGGCCAGCCGCAGCGCACCGGCAAACTGCGACGCCATCGCAAACGCTTCCAGCGGCAACAGCGCCAACGCTGCGGGCATGCCATAGAGGCTGGTCAGCAGGTCCACATGGTCCACCATCTCGCCGAGAAAACTGAACGCCACGAAGCGCTCGTCGATGACCTCGCCGGCCACCCATTCATGCATGGCGAACGGGTCGAACAGCGCAGGCAGCGCCGGTGCCTGCAGGCGACGCCTGGTTGTGCTGGTCGCCGGCTCGGGCACGGCCAGGCGCTGCACCAGGTCTTGCGCCAGGCTGTGTGCGTCCACCACCTTGCAGTACACCTCGCTGGCGCCTGCCAGCCGGGCAAGCGATGCACCCTGCACATCCCCCGCGCCAATGCAGGCGATGAGCCAGCATCCGGCCCCGCCCGGGCTGGCGCGCAGCGCCTGCAGCCAGGCGAAGCCGTCGGTGTCGCGCGGCCGAAAGGCCACGATCAGGATCTCGAATTGCTCCGCCTGCAGGGCCGCCAGCAAGGCTTGGGCCGAGGTAAACACCTGGGCGCCTGCCTGGGCGGGCAAAGCCTGCTGCAGCCACTGGCACCAGCTTTCGGCCGGCTCGAAGATCGCCACGCGCAGGCCAGCCGTGCGGGCACAAACTACGTCAGCCAGCTGCAACACGGGCTATGCTCGCCGAGGTGAAGAATGAGACAAACCAACCATCGTCGAAGTGTACCCCGTTTCATCGTATTATGCTGTTAACGCGGTTTTAATCGATGTGGAACCGACCACTCCTTCCTCCTGGCTCGCCAAATATTCAATGCCACTGCCCGCCCGGCTTCGCCGCAACCTGAGCAGCTGGTGGCGCACAGGCGCGGCCGATGCTGAAGACGCCACCGGGGCGGCCGCACAAGCAATTGCACAGGCGACGGCGGAAGCACCTGCCGAGGCCACCGCAGCACCTGACATGGCGGCTGCCACCGCGCCCGGCCCGTGCCGGCAGACAGATTGGCAACCGGGCTGGGCGGCTGACACCGCAGCCGATGCGCCAGTGCAGCATGGCTGGCCATGGCTTGGCGGCGTCGGTCGACTGGACGGCAGCCCTGGCGCGGCCGACCGTGCGGGCTGGCAATCACCGGCCGGCTCTGCCCACAGGGTCCACATCGCAGTGGTTGCCAATGACCCGCTGGTGCTCGGCGGCTCCACCTGGGGTCTGTTTGGCAACCTGTCGCCAACGCCCAGCGTGCATGGCAGCCAGTCCGCCGAGGCCTGGGACAGTGGCATCACCGGGCGCAGCAGCTCGGTGGTGGGCGTGGCCGACACCGGCATCGACTACACCCACCCGGACCTGTACCTCAACATCTGGCTCAACCAGGGCGAGCTGCCCACCGGGCTGGCCCTGGTGGATGTGGACATGGACGGCCTGCTGGGCTTTCGCGACCTGAACGCCGCTGCCAATGCCGGTGCGGTGAGCGATCTCAACCGCAACGGCCGCATCGACGCGGGCGACCTGTTGACCGACAAGCGCTGGAACAACCGCATCGACGAAGACGGCAACGGCCGGCTGGACGATCTGGTGGGCTGGGACTTCGCCAACGGCGACAACAACCCCTTCGACGACAACGGCCATGGCACGCATGTGGCCGGCATCATTGGCGCCATGGGCGGCAACGGCCTGGGCACGGCGGGCGTGAACTGGACGGTGCAGCTGATGCCGCTGAAGTTCCTCAGCGCCCGTGGTGCCGGCACCGACAGCGGCGCGGCGCAGGCCGTGTCGTACTTCACCCAGGCCAGCCTGAGTGCAGCCGTGCGCGGCGACGCGGCCGACTATGTGGCCACCAACCACAGCTGGGGTGGCGGCAGCTACCTGAAGGCGCTGAACGACGCGATTGCCGCAGCCGCACGCGCCGACATCCTCACCGTGGTGGCCGCCGGCAACAACAGCCGGTCCAACGACAGCCGCAACCAGTATCCGGCCAACTACAGCAGCTTGGGTGCGGCGGGCTACGAGGCGGTGGTGGCAGTGGCCGCACTCACCGCCACCGGCACACTGGCGACCTACTCCAACTGGGGCGCCCGCACGGTGGACCTAGCCGCACCCGGCAGCGACATCCAGTCCACACTGCCCGGCACCGGCTACGGCGTGCTCAGCGGCACCTCGATGGCGACGCCCTTCGTCAGCGGTGCCCTGGCACTGCTGGCCAGCGTGGCGCCAGAGACCACGGGCGCACAGCGGGTGCAGGCCCTGCTGGCCAGCAGCACGGCCACACCGGCCCTGGCCGGGCGCACCGTCAGCGGCGCGCGCCTGGACGTGGCCACGCTGGTGCAAACCGACAACTCCAGCACCGGTGGCCCGTCCACGCGGGTTGCCTTCACCGGCGTGCAGGACGACACGCAGCCCGTGGCCGGGCCGCTCGCCAACGGCGGCCAGACCAACGACCGCACCCCCCTGCTGGCCGGCAGCCTCAGCAAGGCCCTGGCCCAGGGCGAGGTGCTGGCCGTCTACCGCGGCAATGAGCGCCTGCTGCCCCAGTTGAACGGCACCAGCTGGCAGCTGGCTGACAGCCTGGGCGACGACGGTACCTACGCCTACACCGCCCAGGTCGAGCTTGGCAGCACGCACGGCCCCACGTCGGCCCCCTGGCGGGTGACGCTGGACACCGCCGCCCCGCTGGCCACGGCACCGGTCACCGGCCTGACGCAGGACAGCCCGGGCCCGGCCAGCCTGGCCAACGGTGCCACCACCAGCGACCGCTCGCCCACCGTCGGCGGCCTGGTGCAGGGCCCACTGGGCGCGGGCGAGAGCGTGGTGGTCTACCGCAACGGCACTGCTGCCGGCAGCGCTAGCCGCAGCGGCGCGGACTGGACATTCACCGATGCAGGTGTGCCCGATGGCACCGCCACCTACACCGCCCGGGTGGAGGATGCCGCCGGCAACGGCGGCGCCTGGTCCATCGCGCGCCACCTGGTGATGGCACCGCCAGCAACCACCGAAATGACAGGCACCGCCGGCAATGACACGCTGCGCGGCGATGCCGGCGCCAACCAGCTCAGCGGCGTACCGGGCAGCGACAGCCGGCTCGGCCGCGCCGCCTTCGACCAGCTGACTGGTGGCGCCGGGGCCGACATCTTCGTGCTGGGTGACCGGCGCGGCGCGTTCTACGACGACGGCAACAGCCGCAATGCAGGCACGATAGACCTGGCCTGGATCACCGACTTCCAGAGCGGCCAGGACAAGCTGCAATTGGCCCAGGGCAGCTATGTGTTCCGCAGCACCACCGCACGTGGCCTGTCAGGCCTGGGCGTGTTCATCGACAGCAATGGCAACGGCAGCTGGGACAGCCGTGACGAGCTGATCGGCCTGCTCAACCGCATCGGTGCGCTGCAGCCGGGTGATGTGAGCTACGTGGCTCCAGGATGACTGCTGCAGCGCCCAGACACACCGCGGCGGCCTTGGCGGCACGGGCATGACCCCGCAAGTGCGCGACACGCTGGACGGCTGGGCCTTTCAGCAGTTGATGCCCTGGCTGCAGCGGCCGGTGGACCGGGCCGCCTGGAACCAGCATGCCGATGCACTGAACAGCCGGCTCGACCATGCTTTCATCTTCGATGTGGCCGCAGGCGCGGTCACGGTCCGGCCCAAGCCACCCGGCCTCGTGGGGGCCATGTCCGACGGCCGGCGCCAGCACCTGCAGCTGCGGCTGTCGGCCTACCTGCAGTTCTTCAACCCCCTGGTGGCCAGGTTCTGCCCGCAGCTCCACTGCGGGTTCGTCATGACCATGGACGACCACCCGCTCGACAGCAACCGCTTTCCAAGCTTTGCCTTCCAGAAGCAGGCCGGATCACCGTCCATTCTGGTGCCCGACATCGATGCCCTGGTGCACCGCTTCTATGCACAAGGCTTTGACGACCTGGTGCCCTGGGAGGACAAGCATGACAAGGCGGTGTTTGTCGGCGCCACCACCGGCAGTGCACACACCGTGGAATCGGTGCAAGCCAACACGAACCCGCGCCTGCGTGCCGGCCGGTTCTTCCAGGGCTCGCCACTGGTGGACTTCCACCTGCCGCTCATCTGCCAGTGCCTGACGCCCGAGGCCGAGGCGGCCATCCGGGCACTGGGCTTCGGCGGCGAGCAGGTGCCCTGGGAGGCACAGTTCCGCTACAAGTTCCTGTTGTCGCTGGATGGCAATGGCGCCACCTGTTCCCGGGTGCAGATCGCCCTGAAGAGCGGCTCGGTCCTGCTGAAGTACGACTCGCCCTTCCAGCTGTACTACTTTGCCGGCCTGCAGCCCTGCTGCCACTACCTGCCGGTGGCGCGCGACGACGACGTGCCAGCCATCCTGCACCTGGCGCAGCAGCAACCGCACTTCATGGCCCAGGTGGCCCGCAGCGGGCAGCAGTTCTTTGCCGATCACCTCAACCGCAATGCCGTGGCGTACTACACCGCCAGGCTGCTGCGGCTGTATGCATCGGTCTTCGGTCCACACCATGCAAGCTGATGCAAGTTTGACGGGGCGCTGGCGCCTAGCATGTTGTTCCAGATCCATTGATCCGCCAACGCAGCCCTGGCACCCGGGCTGCGCCACACCGCCGGATACCCATGAAGACCTTCACGCTGACCATGCGCGCCCAGCCCCGGGACTGGAGCCTGATCGACGATGCGGCCCACACGGTGGGCAAGAGCGTGGCCGACTTCATGCTCGAGGCCGCCTGGGAAAAGGCCCGGTCGGTGCGCAACAACGGCCAGGTGCAGCTCAAGCAGGCCAAGAGCGACCAGGTGTCCTTCGTGCTCGACCGCGAGCAGTTCGTCAAGTTCGTGGCCCAGCTCGACGCCCAGCCCGGCATCAACCCGGCAGTGCGCCGCCTGGCAAGCACCACCGCCTGCTGGGAGCCCAAGACCGCGCCGCGATGACCCGGCAGTACCGCAGCCCGGAGCCCATCCAGGCGCGCCACCGGGTGGAGGAGTTCAGCTGCGGCGACGTCCAGCTTGACGACTGGCTCAAATCGCAGGCCCTGTCCAGCCAGCAGGGGCGGCGGCGCTGCACCTACGTGGTGGTCGACGAGGAAGACTGCGTACGCGGCTACTACACCCTGGCTGCAGGTGGGGTCAGCTTCCAGGCCGCCGCCGGGGGCGCGCGCCGCAACATGCCCGACCCGGTGCCGGTGATGGTGATGCCACGCATCGCCGTGGACCTGACAGCGCGCGACGACGGCCTGCCCGTGTCGATGCTCAAGGACGTGATCGAGCGCGTGGACGCGCTGGCCCTGCATGGCGGCGTGCGGGCCCTGCTGGTCTATGCGCTGGAAGACCGCAGCAAGACCTTCTATGAGCGCTACGGCTTCCGCCCGACGGTGGTCGACCCCAAGGTGCTGGCGCTGCGCCTGCCGGTGTTGGCCCTGTGACCTGGTGACACGCCTGCACGCCTGGCAGCGCCTGCTGCGCCACGGCCTGGTGCTGTGCACCCTGCTGCTGGCCGCCGTGCTGCCGGCGCGGGCGGCCGACATGGTGCAGGCCCGCGCAGTGCTGCAAGACCCGGCGGGCAGCCTGACCATCGCGCAGGTGCTGCAGTCGGATTTCCAGCCATCGCATTACCTTCTGAACCTGGGCCACACCAAATCGGTGGTGTGGTTGCGGCTGCAACTGCTGGTGCCCGAGCCCGAGCCCGCTACGCAGGTGAACCTGCGCCTGTCGCCAACGACCATGGACGCGGTGCAGGTCTTCGTCGCCACGCCAGGCCGGGCCCTGGCCGCGCCCATCATGCTGACCAGCCGTGATCAGCTGGCCAGCACCGCACTGGCCTTGCCGCCCGGCCGGCACACGGTGTACCTGCGCCTGGTGCAGCAACGGGGGCTGATGCTGTTGACGGTGCGCGCGCTCGGCACCGACGACAGCCAGGCCTATGAATCGCTGCAGCAACGCCTGCATGGCGCCCTCACCCTGCTGGGCCTGGCAGGCGTGTTGCTGGCTGCCTGGTTGGGCCTGCAGCACCGCGCCCTGCTCTACGCCGCGGTGGCCCTGAACCTGCTGATGATCCTGCTGCAGACCCAGGTGCACCTGAACCTGCAACCGGACTGGCTGGCACCCGGGCTGTTGGACTCCCGGTGGCTCAACCGGCTGATGAGCCTGCTGACGCCCTGCTCGGCCAGCTGGGCCTTTGTGGCCATTGCAGTGCACTTCCGCCTGCCGCGTCTGATGCTGCGTCTCACCCAGGCAATGGCAGGCCTGGGCAGCCTGACCGTGCTGGCCTATGTCGCCAGCGGCAGCGGCCAATTGATGGCTCTGGGCTTTGCCGGCCTGTCGGCTTACACCTTCCTGTTCCACATCGGGCTGGGCATCCACTTCGTCCGGCGCTACCCGAACCTGCTGAGCGTGGCGCTGGCGCTGGTGCTGATGGTGGTGTCGACAGTGATCACCGCGCTGTCGCTGTCCGACAACCGCGCGCTGCACGATCTGTTGGCGGTCGACCTGTTCCTGGTGCGCGGCGCCTTGATGCCCGGCTTCATCGCCTGGCTGTTGATGATCTCGGAGGTGGAGCGCGCGCGCCAGCGCGAGCAGGCGCTGCAAGACCGCGACCAGGCCCGTGCGCAGGCAGCGCTGGAGCAACAGCGCCGCGAGCTGCAGAGCTACTTCATGTCCATGCTGACCCATGAGCTGAAATCGCCGCTGTCGACGATCCAGATCGCCACGGCCACGCTGGCCCATGGTGCCGACGGCAATGCGTCAGACTTGCAGCGGCTGCGCAACATCGACAAATCGGTCGACGACATCAACTATGTGCTGGAGCGGTGTGTCGAGATCGAGGAAGACGCCGACCAGCACCTGGAGCCCAGCCTGGTGCTGTTGCGGGTGGCACACCTGCTGCGCGACACCGTCAACAGCCTGGACCACGCCCGCATCCAGATCCAGTGCGCCGAGGCGGCGATGCTGCAGGCTGACCCGCAGTTCCTGGGCATCATCCTGCGCAACCTGTTGAGCAACGCGCTGAAGTACTCGCCACCAGGCTCTCAGGTGGTGTTGCAGGCCGAGCGCCAGCCCGACCCGGGCGCGCCAGGCCTGCGTTTTGGCGTGCGCAGCCAGGTAGGTGCCTCTGGCGTGCCCGAGCGCAGCCGCCTGTTCAAGCGCTATTACCGCGCCGAGGGCGCCAAGAAGCTGCCCGGCGCCGGCCTGGGGCTGTGGCTGTCGCAAGCCCTGGCCCACAAGATCGGCACCACCATCGACATGCAGATCGAACACGACCACATCGAGTTCTCTTTCATAGTCAGGACACCCGCATGAGCCTGTCCGGCGCGCCGAGCGCGCGCCGTCTTGCGCGCAAAGGTGGTCGGCCCCAAGGTGCTGGCGCCGGGCCTGCCGGTACTGGCCTGGCGGCCCGTTGACGCATGCACACCCGGCTGCGCCTGTTTTGCCACGGCCTGGTGCTGTGCGCGCTGCTGCTGGCCGCCATGCTGCCAGCCCGCGCCGCCGACCTGGTGCAAGCCCGCGCCATGCTGCAAGACCCGGCAGGCAAGCTGACCATCGCCCAGGTGCTGCAGTCGGCGTTCAGCCCCGCGCCTTACCTGCTGAACCTGGACCACACCCAGCCAGTGGTCTGGCTGCGGCTGCATTTGCTGGTGCCCGAGATCGCCACGCCGGTGGACCTGCGCCTGTCGCCGACGACCATGGACGAGGTGCAGATCGTCGTCGTCACCCCAGGGGTGATGCCGGGCCCGCCGCTGGTCCGCAGCAGCCGCGCGCAGTTGGCCAGCACCCTGTTGGCCCTGGCCCCGGGCCCGCACACCTTGTACCTGCGCCTGGCGCAACAGCACGGGTTGTTGCAGATGTCCGCCCGGGCGTTCAGCATCGAAGACGGCCAGGCCCATGCCTGGCAGCAGCAGCGCCTGCATGGGGCCTTGGTCCTGATGGGCGTGACGGGCGTGCTGCTGGCCGGCTGGCTGGGCCTGCAGCACCGCGCCCTGCTCTACCCGGCTGTGGCTGTGAACCTGGTGCTGATCCTGCTGCAGGCCACTGTGCACCTCAACTTGCAGCCGGCCTGGCTGGCGCCCGGGCTGCTGGACCCGCGGTGGTTGAACCGGGTGCTGGTGCTGCTCACGCCCTGCTCGGCCTGCTGGGCGTTTGTGGCGATTGGCCACCACTTTCACCTGCCCAGGCCGCTGATGCGGTTTTTCCAGGCCGTGGCAGGCCTGGCCACCGCCGCAGTGCTGGCCTACATGACAAGCGGCAGTGCGGCGCTGCTCGAGACCGGGTTCAAGGCACTGTCCGCCTACATCTACTTGTTCCATGTCGCACTGGCCGGCTATTCCTGCTGGCGCTACCGCAACCTGCTGAGCGTCATCCTGTCGTCCCTGTTGCTGGCGGAGCTGGTGATGAGGGCCTTGTTCTGGCTGTCGGACGGCCGCGCGCTCTACGACATGCTGGGCGTTGACATGTTGCAGGTGCGCGGCGCCGTGGTGCCGGGCATGATCGTCTGGCTGTTCATGATCTCGGAGGTTGAGCGCGCGCGCCAGCGGGCGCAGGCACTGCAAGACCGCGACCAGGCCCGTGCACAGGCCACGCTGGAGCAACAGCGCCGCGAGTTGCAGAGCTACTTCATGTCCATGCTCACCCATGAGCTGAAGTCACCGCTGTCGACGATCAGGATCGCCACGGCCACGCTGGCCCACGGTGCCAACGGCAACGCGTCGGACACACAGCGGCTGCGCAACATCGACAAATCGGTCGACGACATCAACTACGTGCTGGAGCGCTGTATCGAGATTGAGGAAGACGCCGACCAGCACCTGGAACCCCGCCTGGTGCTGGTGCGGATGGCCCACTTGCTGCGCGACACCGTCAACAGCCTGGACCACGCCCGCATCCAGATCCAATGCGCCGAGGCGGCCACGCTGCAGGCCGACCCGCAGTTTCTGGGCATCATCCTGCGCAACCTGTTGAACAACGCGCTGAAGTACTCTCCACCGGGCTCGCAAGTGCTGCTGCACGTGCAGCGGCACACCGAAGCGGACACGCCCGGCCTGCGCATTGGCGTGCGCAGCCAGGTGGGCGCCTCGGGCGTGCCCGAGCGCAGCGGCCTGTTCAAGCGCTATTACCGCGCCGAGGGTGCCAAGAAGCTGCCCGGCGCCGGCCTGGGGCTGTGGCTGTCGCAGGCCCTGGCCCACAAGATCGGCACCACCATCGACATGCACATCGCACACGACCAGATCGAGTTCTCCTTCACCGTCAGGCCACCCGCATGAGCACCACAGCCGCACCGACCAAAGTGGTTGTCGTCGAAGACAACGAAACCCTGTGCGCCGAGCTGGTGCACTTTCTCACTGCCGCCGGCATCCAGGCCCTGGGGCTGGGCGACGGGCTGGCGCTCACTGCGCACATGGCGCATGACCAGCCCGATGTGCTGATCCTGGACCTGAACCTGCCCTTTGAAGACGGCATCCAGATCGCAAGGCGCGTGCGGCAAGCCTTCCCCGAGGTGCGCATCGCCATGCTCACCGGCCGAGCCCGTGGCATCGACCGCACCGAAGGCTACGAGGCCGGGGCCGATGTCTACCTGACCAAGCCCACCCGCCCGGCCGAGCTGCTGGCCGTGGTGCGCAACCTGCACCAGCGCCGCAGCAGCGCCCAGGCCGCCGTGCTGCGCTGGACGCTGGACGTCACCCGCCGCTGCCTCGTGTCATCGCAGGGCCACAGCCTGCGGCTGACTGAAGGCGAGACCAACCTGCTGCAGGCGCTGGCCCTGGCGGGCGGTGGCCTGGACCATGAACAGCTGCTTGGCGCCCTGGGCGCCGATGCCGCCGACGCCCGGCCCGGCAAGGCCCGGCTGGAGGTGCTGGTCAGCCGTCTGCGCAGCAAGCTGCGCGGCCTGGGGCCGGACGGCCTGGCGATCCACGCCCTGCGCGGGCATGGCTACCAGCTGGGCTTTGCACTGGCCTGCAGCGGGCCTGCAGCTGCGGTTGGTGGGCGGGGCGGTGTTGGGCTGGACAGCTGAGAAGCAAATTGCGGATGGTTTTCGCAGAACCAGAATCACCGCCAATCTGGCTTTGCAGCACATCGAAAGCGGCCGTGAAGGTTTGCATGGCAAATAGCAACGGCTCACAGCGGCCACATACGCTCGGCGAAGATCGCCAGATGTGTTGCATAGGGGCGCAAGACCGAGGTCTCGCGCCTCACGCAGCCACCGCAAGAGCTAGATCACACGCTTTCCGGTCAGGTTTGAAATGATCCTCAGCAAAGCCTCGCTGTTTTGAAGGGACTGGCCATGCGCCTCATTTCTGTGTCGAAGGAGGGCCACCGCTTTTTGGGCCAGATCGGCGTGTTTCTCCCGCCAGTACTGCGCCGTCTGCATGGCGGCTTGTCGGACATCAGAGATCTTCCAGGAATCAAGGTCATAACCAAACGTCTTGAAATCGTCCGCATAGAGCCGGCCCACAATGGCGGCGATCTCTTCGTCGTAGTCGGCCTGCCAATCACGCGGCAGCCCCTCGTTGCTGGTGTGCCTGGCCAGCAGGTCTTGCGCAACAGCGCCCGGCTGGATGCGTGCCAGCAATGTCTGCAGATCAGCGGCAAGGGTTTCCGTCCTCAGCACATGGGTATAGCCGATGGTGTCGGGAAACAGCAGTGCAGTCATGCTGCGCCAATGCCCGTCCCAGGTTTCTGGCCGGTCTTGCGCGTCCAGCCACTGCACAAACTCGCGAAAGATGGGGACATGATGCGGGTTATCGATTCGGTTGTGCGCGTTGATCGGGCCCCAGAATTTCGTGTAAAGATGGCTGCCTGCATGGATCTTGTCGGACCATGCTGAAACCAACCTGGCGTATGGGTTGCGCACAACACAGAAGCGCACCACGTCAGGCGACGTCAGCATATTCAGCGCACCGTCCATGCCGAGATCGGTCAAGCTCTTGAACTTGTGTATCTTCCTGTCATGCTGATTGAGGTGCATGACCCGGTCCACAGTCAGTCCATCACCCCTGGATAACGGCCGCCCTTCAAGGGACATCAACAACTGCTTCATGGTGCTGCAGGCCGCCTTTGGTGTTTCCAGGTACACATAATTTTTGGCGTCGCCGACAAAACTGCCATAACCCAGCCGTCTCTTGTGCCGTTGAATAAACTCAGAGGTGATACCCGGCATGGTTTGCATGATTTTTATGGCAAGGTTCATCTCGGCTCACCCATGACTTCAGCGCTGACTGGCCTCGCGGTGGCCTTTCTCTGCAAGATTTTTCTGTGGTCGACACAGGCCGACAACATTCGATAGGCTATTTTCTCCTGCAGCGTCAATTGACCCAGGAATGCATTCAACTGCGTGGTTGCCTGATCATTGGCATAACCAGAGCCACGCGGGTGAAAAACAACCGTTGACAGGTCACGCACCACAGTCATGTTGTTGACGTAAGCAAAGCAGATTGCAGCCCAGTCGATACCCCAGCCAAAATTATTGCCTGAATAGTTGAGCTGCTTGAGCCTGTGAACGACCCTGCGCGTCAAGCCCCAAACGGTGCAGTCTGTTTGGGCCACATAAGCCGTGGCATCATTGGTTTTCGCAATAATCACGTCCGCGGTTCGCCAAAAAGTATAGTCAATATCAGGCGCCCAGACACCGGCGTGCTCATTCGCGTCACAGTGGTCATCAAACGCATTCACGACCCTGACCCAATCATCGTGAAGTGCATCTGCATGGATTTGCAGAAGACGACCACCTCGGCTAATGTTCAAGATTTCTGCGAATTTATGTCCATAATATTTTTTGTCGGAAACTTGAATCCAGTTTCCCGAGCCGCCTCTGGGCATTTCATCTGCTGTTGAATAGATGACATTGACATGATTGCAGTGGCCGGTCAAGACACCGGCAATATGCTCTGCATTCTTTTCTACACCCGCCGCTGGCCAGGAAATAATAAAAACCTCTGTCTCACTCATTCATATTCCTGCTGCAAAAAATGTCCCGGCATGTCTGCTGACTCACTGGGTTGCAGGCTAGCCGCAGCAGACGCCGACGATACGGCAACCATCTGGTGCAGAAGTTTGCGGGCGTCGTTGGGGAGACCGTCACGACGATGGGAACCTTGTTTTCCGAACGACGCAATCCAGCACGTTGGTGCATTCAACGCGGCTGGGCATGGACAGCAGGCCTTGTGATTGCAGGATCTTTCACGCTCCCGCACACAGCGCGGATGCCCTCGGAAAAAATCGTTGGATGGCCGTGGTCCAGGTAAAGGTGGCGGGTGTAATCCATGAACAGGTCCTTGCGGTAGGCCGTCATGTCGGTGCCACCATCGATCACCAGGAAGTCGCGCGCCACCACCAGGTCGTCACCAAAGCCAGCGGGGTCGAACCAGTGGTAGGGCTGCATATCGCAATCGAGGTAAATGCCGCCGTGGGTGTGCAAGATCTCGTAGCGGGCGATGTCGGACTTGCCGGCCCAGGTGGTGGCCTCAGCAATCTTGTGCCGGGTGCGGGTCAGCTGCCCGATGTCGGCATTGCCCCAGGTGGTGAAGCGCGCCTGCGGAAACTGCCGCTGCCAGGACAGCCAGTGGTCTTCATAGGCCTGCGGCATCGGTCGGGGGCCCAACCAGATACGGTGGAATTGGGTGGTCATGGGTCTATTCGCGGCTGGGCAAGGGCAAAGCGGCTTCAAACGCCGTAATCCACCACCTTGCCTTCGATGTCGGAAAACGACGCCCGCTGCACTGACAGTGCCGGGCGGGTGGCCAGAAACCGCGCTTCGGTCTGCAGCGCCTTCCAGGCCATGTCGGGCGCCATGTGGTGCAGCGCGGCGCGCAACAGCGGGGGCGGCAGATGGCGCAACTGCCGCAATTGTTCGGCACATTCCAGAAAGCAGCGGATCAAGCGCGGCGCAAAACTGCGCTGCACGATGTAGGCCGAGGTGGTTTGCGCACCGATCACCCGCACCACCGGCGACTGGCCCATGCTGCCGATGGGCACAGCCTTGTTGTGGGCCAGCAGGAACACATCCCATTGCGCATGCAGCCGCAGCAGGCCCTGCAGGTTGGCGCGAAAGCCCGCCTTGTTGCCCACCGCGAAGTCGTCTTCGAGCATCAGGATGAAAGGCCGCTCGTCCTCGAACAAGAAGCGCGTCAGCGCCATGGCATGGCTCAGCGCACAGCCCATCGCGCCCAGGCCGTCCACCCGCTTGGCGGGGAAGTAGTCCACCTGCGCAAGGTCGATGTCCAGCGCGGCCAACTCCGCGTCGCATTGCGTGCGGCGGTCCGTGCGTTGCGGCATGTGGATGATCTTGATCGCCAGTTGGCTGTACACGGGGCGCTTCCCAGGGGCTGTCGAGGTGGTGGCAGCTCAGCGCGCCATGAACTTCTGCTGGATCAACTGGCTGGCCACGAAGGCGTCTGCATCGAAACCGTCGCGCGCTGCCTGTTCCAGCACCCAGCGCACCAGCGCATTGGTGTCGGCCTCCAGCGCAAACAGGTTGGCGATGGCCCGGTAGCGGTCTGCCTCGGGCTGGGTGTTGCGGTCCGACAGCGTGCTGGGGTAGTCGATCTGCTGTTCGACAAGGAGCGGAAAGACCACGGCAGCCGACACCTCACCGCGGCGGATCAGCCGCTGGTAAAGCGTGTCCACCGGCTCGGGCGCGCCCTGCGACTGCGCTTGGTGCATGGCGGCTGCGATGCGCCCCACTGCCCGGGGGTGCACCAGGTAGGCATAAGTGCCAGAGCGGTACCACCGCACAGCGGGCAGCAGCCGCAACTGCGTGCCATCGGCCGTGTGCATCGCGCGCTTCAGTTGCAGCAGCGCACGCACGTCCTCCACATAGCTGTACTCGACGCCACCGCCCAGAAACAGCATGTCGAACTGGTCGCCCGCCTGGTCCAGCAGCGCCTGCAGATGCAAGGCCACCTGCCGCGGCAAGCGCGCGTCATCCTCCAGCACCAGGGTATGGCAGTCGGTTGCCGCCATTTGCAGCACCGCCTGGTGCGAGCGCAGGCAACCCAGCTCCGACTGGGTGATGCGCGCCTGGCTGCCATCACCGCGCAGCGCGGCAAAGCGCTGCACCGGCCAAGGCAGGGCCAGCGCGGCCAGATGGGCCTCCATGCCGGCGCGGCGCTCGGTGGAGCTATCGAGATTGATGTAGTGCACCGCCAGGCGATGGCGTGGCGCAGGCATGGGCGTGGCAGACAAGTAGATGGGCGTCCAGAGGGCGGTTTGTGCAGCTCAGCGCTGCATGAGCTTCTGCTGGATCAGCTGGCCAGCCACGTACGCCTGTGCGTCGAATCCGTCCTGTGCCGACTTCTCATGCACCCAGCGCAGCAGCGCGTTGGTGTCGGACTCCAGCGCAAACAGGTTGGCAATGGCGCAGAAGCGGTCAGACCCGGCCTGGCCAGGCCGCTCATTGAGCGTGCTGGGGTAGTGCATCTGCAGTTCGGCCAGGAACGGAAACACCATGGCAGCCGACACCGCGCCATTGCGGATCAGGCGCCGGTAGACCACGTCCACCGGCTCGGTGTAACCGGTGGCCTGGGCCGCGCGCAGCGCCTGGGCCAGGCGTGGTGCAGCACGTGGGTGCACCAGGTAGGCGTAGGCGCCGTGCACATACCACTTGTCCGCGGGCAGCAGGCAAAGCTGCTGGTCGCCGCCAGCGCGCAGGGCGCGCTGGCGCTGCAACAAGGCCAGCACCGCATGCACATCGGTGTACATCACCCCCGCGGCGATGAACAGCAGGTCATAGGCATCAGCGCCCTGGCGCAGCAGGCTTTGCACATGGCTGGCCACCGTGGCCGGCAGGCGCACATCGTCTTCCAGCACCAGGGTGTGGGCATCGGTGGGCATGGCTTCCAGCACCGCCTGGTGCGACCGCAGGCAGCCCAGCTCGCCCTGGGTGATGCGCGCCGGCAAGCCGTCGCCACGCAGTGCCGCAAAACGCTCCATCGGCCAGGGCAGGTCCAACGCCGCCAGGTGGGCTTGCATGCCGGCGCGGCGCTCGGTGCAGCTGTCGAGGTTGATGTAACGCACGGCCACGGGGTGCACGGTGGCCGCTGCGGGCTGGCTGCTGGCCGTGGCTGTGGCTGCTGGGGGCCCGGCTGCGGCCACCAAGGACGCCACCACCGGCGCGATGACCGGTACCACCAAAGGCACGACCTCATCCACCAGCGCCGCACGCCCTGGCGCCGGCAGCTGCACCGGCGGCTGGCCGGCGGCCGCGCGCGCAGCTGCGCGCTGGTAGGCCGATTCCAGCTGCCTGGTGCGACGTTGCGCGTCCACCAAGTCTGATGTCATCAAGCGCTCGGCAATGAAGGCCTTGGCCCGCTGCAGCGTGGCCGGCGTGCGCAGCAGGTGGATGGCCATGCGCACATAGCTGTCGACATCGGGCTGCACAAACTTGCCCAGGCCGGCGGCGGCCAGCAAGCCGCCACTGACCCGGCTGGCAAAGTTGGTGCCGGCCAGGGCCAGCACCGGCACGCCGGCCAGCAACGCGTCGGTGGTGGAGGTGTGGCCGCCATAGGGCCAGGGGTCCAGCATCAGGTCGCACCAGCCCATGCGGGCCAGGTGGGCGGCCTGCGGCAGGCGCGGCGCCACCAGCACACGCCGCGGGTCCACGCCCTGGGCGCGGGTGAAGGCGGCGATGTTCTGGCGCGCCGCCGTGCCCGGGTCCAGCAGCCACAGCACCGCATCGGGCACGGCACGCAGCACCTGCAGCCAGGCCAGCCACACCGTGCTGTCGATCTTGTTGATGGCGTTGAACACGCCCAGCACCGGCCCGCCGTGCGCCGGCAGGCCGCACTGCTGGCGGGTGGGCCGCTCGCCCGGCTGCTCACGCGCATGGTCGTTGGCCTGGTAGGTCTTGTGCAGGCGAATCAGTTGCTCGGGGTACAGCGGCCCTGCCTCGGCCGGGGCCACCACCTCGTCGGCCACGATGTAATCTGCCAGCCCGCCGCCGTAACTGCCAGGCCAGCCCAGGTAGCCGATCTGCACCGGCGCCGGCCGCTGCGCCAGGATGCCCAGGCGGTGCGCCCGGGTGGGGCCGTTCAGCTCCACCAGCACGTCGATGCCGTGGCTGCGGATCAGCGCCGCCGCGTCACTGTCGCTGAGCTTGGCCACGTTGTGCACCTGGTCGGCACAGGCCACCACGGCCTTGCGCAGCACTGAGCCGTCGTCCCAGCCGCTGCAGTACAGGTGCAACTCCAGCTGGCTGTGGTCGTGGTGGCGCAGCACACCCAGGATCAGGCGCGACGTGGGGTGGTCACGGAAGTCGCTGGACAAATAACCCACCCGCAGCCGCCGCCCGGCCAGCGGTGCCACCAGGGGCGCAGCCGGCGGTGTGGCCTTGCCACGCAGCTGGCGCGACCACACTTGCAGCACCGCCATGTTGGCGGCCTCGTCGCCGCACCAGTTCAGGTGGGTGCGGGGTGATTCATTGGCCTCGGCCGTCTGGCCGGCGGCATGGGCGGCGCGCAGCTGGGCGGTGAGCTGGGCCACCTCGTCCCAGGACGCCGTGCGCTGGGCGATGTACAGCAC
>JARXAJ010000264.1 GCA_029865965.1 Aquabacterium sp. | reverse complement strand
GCGGCGGGGCTGTTTGCGGTGAACTCGGCGCTGGTGCGGCTGATCTATCCGGCCCGGCAGCTGGGGCGCGGCATCGCCATCAATTCCGCGGTGGTGGCGGTGACGTCGGTGTCCGGCCCGGCGGTGGCAGCGGGCATCCTGTCGCTGGGCCCGTGGCCCTGGCTGTTTGCAGTGAACATCCCCTTGGCCCTGGTGGTGCTGTTGCTGGCCTGGAAGACCCTGCCGCCCAACCGCAGCCCGGCACCGGCGGGTGCCCGCATCCCCTGGCTGGACGGGGTGCTGAACGCAGCCATGTTCCTGCTGCTGTTCCTGGGCCTGCAGCGCCTGGTGCCGCATGGCGCGCTGCCCGCTGCGCCCGGGCTGGCCTTGTTGATGGTGTGCGGCGGGATGCTGGTGGCCGTGGTCTACGTGCGGCGCCAGCTGCGCCAGGCCGTGCCGCTGCTGCCGCTGGACCTGCTGGCGATCCCGGTGTTCCGCCTGTCGATGGGCACGTCGGTGGCAGCCTTCAGCGCACAGACGCTGGCGCTGGTGGCGCTGCCCTTCCTGCTGCTGGACGGCCTGCAGCGCAGCACGGCCCAGGCCGGTTGGCTGCTGGCCGCCTGGCCACTGGGCACCCTGCTGGCGGCGCCGCTGGCCGGCCGGCTGATCGGCCGCCACCCCAGCGGCCTGCTGGGCGGCATCGGCCTGGGCTTGATGGCGGTTGGCTTGCTGGCGCTGGCGCTGCTGCCGGCCCACCCGTCGGGCCTGGCGCTGGCCTGGCGGCTGGCGCTGTGCGGCATCGGCTTCGGGCTGTTCCAGTCGCCCAACAACCACACTATCGTGACTGCCGCGCCGCCGCACCGGTCGGGTGGCGCCGCCGGCATGTTGGGCACGGCACGGCTCACCGGGCAGTCATTGGGCGCCTTGCTGCTGGGCTTGTTGTACGGGGTGCAGGCGGGCCAGCCGGGCCGGGTGCCGGCGCTGGCACTGGCGCTGGGGGCCGGCCTGGCTGCGATCGGTGCGGTCACCAGCCTGCTGCGGCTGCGGGTGCAGGCGCCGCGCTGATGGTCGCCGCTGGCGGCAGCGTCAGCGCAGGCCCTGCCACCACAGCACATTGGTGCGTGGCTGGCCGATGGTCAGCACCTCGCCGATCTCGGGCGTGGCCAGTGCCAGGCCCTTGGCCCGCGCCAGCGCGGCCACCCGCTCCAGCGGGTCTTGCCAAGTGTGGAAGGCCAGGTTGAAGGTGCTGTTGTGCACCAGGTACAGCAGGCGCGCGCCCAGGTCCTGGAAGGCCTGCACGGTTTCTTCGGGGTGCATGTGCATGGCTGGCCAGTAGGCGTCGTAGGCGCCGTTCTCCAGCAGCGCCACATCGATCGGCCCCAGCCGCTCGCCAATCTGCCGAAAGCCGCTGAAGTAGCCGGTGTCGCCGCTGTAGAAGATGCGCTGGTCGCCGCTGTGCAGCACCCAGCCGGCCCACAGCGTGCTGTTGCGTTCGAAGGGCGTGCGGCCCGAGAAGTGCTGCGCCGGCGTGGCCGTGATCTGCACCCCGGCATGGCTGCTGCGCTGCCACCAGTCGAACTCTTCAATGCGCTGGGCGGGCACGCCCATGGCCTGCAGCCGCGCGCCCACGCCCAGCGGCACGAAGTAGCGCTGCACCCGGCCGATGAGGAATTCAATGGTCGGGCGGTCGAGGTGGTCGTAGTGGTCATGCGACAGCACCACGCCCTCGATGGGCGGCAGGTCGGCCAGCGCCAGCGGCGGCGGGTGGAAGCGCCTGGGGCCGGCAAAGCTGACGGGTGACGCCCGGTCGCCGAACATCGGGTCGATCAGCCAGTAGCGGCCCTGCAGCTTGAGCAGAAACGATGAATGGCCCAGCCGCACCAGGTGGTTGGCGCTGGTGTCCAGCGCGTCCAGCGCGCTGCGGGTGAGCGGGCGCACCGGGATGGCGTCGATGGGCGTGGTGCCCGCAGGCGCCGGCCCGATGAAGCGCGACCAGATCTTCCAGGCCGGCTGCGACGGCTTGGCGGTCGGGTTGGCGGTGTTCTGGAAGACGCAGTCAGCGGCCGAGAACTGCGGCGATGCGGCCAGTGCGGGATCGCAAGCAGCCCGGGCCGGGCCGGCCAGGGCCAGCAGGGTGGCGGCGCACGCCATCCAGCGGGCGGCGGTAGACGTATGGCGGGCAGGTCTCAAGCGGACTCCTCAGGGCGCGGCCGGTAGAGGTGGTTGCAGCTTGGCAGGCAGCATCCGGACACCCAAGAATACCCAGACGAAGGCATCGCCGCCCGGGCAGTGACCGGGCGCCAGCTGCCCAGCCCGGCTGATTGGGGCGCCGGGTTGCCGCAAGCCGGCCCGGTCAGCGCAACGGACTGCCCAAGGGCCGGGCGGCGAAGCGCCTGGACGTCTAGATGCAGATCGGACAGCCGGCGCTTTGCCGCCCCGCTGTACGCCAGCGAACAGACCCGATGGACCCTGGCGCGCAGGCTGCAATGTCAGGCCGCCGGGCTTGCGCGGCCAGGCTGGCCAGCCGCAGCCCACAGGCCCATCCCCCAGGAGTTCCACCGATGCTTTTCGACACGTTCTCTGCCCGTTCGCTGCAACTCGCCAACCGCATGGTGATGGCGCCATTGACACGCAGCCGGGCCACGCCCCAGCACATGCCGAATGCACTGATGGCCACGTACTACGGCCAGCGCGCGACGGCCGGCCTGATCATCACCGAGGGCACGTCACCCAGCCCCAACGGCCTGGGTTATCCGCGCATCCCGGGGCTGTATGACGCAGCACAGCTGGACGCGTGGAAGGCCACCACGGCAGCCGTCCAGGCGCACGGCGGCAAGATCTTCGTGCAGTTCATGCACTGTGGCCGCGTGGCGCATGTCGCCAACCTGCCGGCCGGTGCCGAAGTGCTTGGCCCCGGCACCGCCGCATGCCCGGGCGAGATGTTCACCGACACCCTGGGCATGCAGCCGCACAGCCCGCCACGCGCGATGACCGCCGACGACATCCGGCATGTCATTGAAGAACACGTGGCCGCAGCCAAGCTTGCCGTGGACGCCGGCTTCGACGGCGTCGAGTTGCACGGCGCCAACGGCTACCTGATCGAGCAGTTCCTCAACCCGCTGGTCAACCTGCGCACCGACGGCTGGGGCGGCAGCAATGAGCGTCGCAACCGCCTGGCGTTGGAGATTGCGCGTGCCACGGTCGCCGCCATCGGCCCCGACCGCGTCGGCATGCGGCTGTCACCCTACGGCGTGTTCAACGGCACCGGTGAATTCCCCGAGGTGCAAGCGCAGTACCTCACCTTGGTCCATTCACTGTCAGCCCTGGGCCTGCTCTATCTGCACCTGGTCGACCATTCGTCGATGGGTGCGCCGCCGGTGCCCGCCGACTTCAAGCTGAAGCTGCGCGATGGCTTCAACGGACTCTTCATCCTGTCTGGAGGGTTCGACCATGCCAGCGCCGAACAGGCCTTGCGCGACAAGCGGGGCGACCTGGTCGCCTTCGGGCGCCCGTTCCTGGCCAACCCCGACCTGGTGGCACGCATGCGCAAGGACGCGCCACTCAATGCCCCGGATGAGGCCACGTTCTATGTGCCTGGCGCCAAAGGCTACACCGACTACCCGGCCCTGGAGGCCTGACCCATGCGCCACCGATCCAAGGACACCAGGTCATGACCTACCAGAGCATCAACCCCAACGACGGCACGCTGCAAAAGAGCTTTGAGCACATGGGCAATGCCCAACTCGATGTGGCGCTGGCCACCGCCGAGCGTTGCTTCCAGACCTGGAAGCACACGGGCTACGCCGAGCGCGCAGCCGTCCTGAAAAAGGCGGCGGCACTGCTGCATGCCCATGTCGATGACTTCGCCCGGCTGGAGACGCTGGAGATGGGCAAGCGCATCGCCGAGGCGCGCGGTGAGGTCAAGTTCAGCGGCGACATCCTGGCCTATTACGCCGAGCATGCCGAGTCCTTCCTCGCGCCCACCCAGCTGCACCCCGCCACAGGCGCTGCGCACATGGAGAGTTCGCCCATGGGCCTGCTGTTCTGCGTCGAGCCCTGGAACTTCCCCTACTACCAGCTTGCCCGCGTCGCCGGCCCGCAGTTGATGGCCGGCAATGTGCTGGTCGTCAAGCACGCCGGTTGCGTGCCGCAATGCGCCATGGCCTTCGAGAAGCTGCTGCTCGATGCAGGCGCGCCGGTCGGCGCCTACACCAACCTGCTGATCTCTTATGACCAGTCTGACCGTGTGATCGACGATCCGCGTGTCAGGGGCGTCGCCCTGACCGGCAGTGTTGCCGCAGGCCGCAGCGTGGCGGCCCGGGCCGGACAGAACCTGAAGAGGTCGACGATGGAGCTGGGCGGCAGCGACGCCTTCATCGTGCTGGACGATGCGGACCTGGACAAGACCATGCCGTGGGCCGTGTGGGGCCGCATGTACAACGCCGGCCAGACCTGCTGCGCCGCCAAACGCTTCATCGTGCTCGATGCCGTCGCCGACGCATTCCTGGCCCGGTTCAAGACCGCGCTGGACGCCTTGAAGCCGGGCGACCCGATGGACGAGCAGACCACGCTGGGCCCGCTGTCCACCGAAGCTGCGCTGCTGCAACTGCTGGGCCAGGTCGATGCCGCCGTCAAGGGCGGCGCCAGGGTGCTGCTGGGCGGCCAGCGCATCGCGCGCCCGGGCTGGTTCATGCAGCCGACCATCCTCACCGACATCGCCCCCGGCAACCCGGCCTACCGCGACGAGTTCTTCGGCCCGGTGGCATCGTTCTACCGCGTCAAGACCGAGGACGACGCCATCGCTCTGGCCAATGATTCCGACTTCGGCCTGGCGGGCTCGGTGTGGACGCAGGACGAAGCCCGCGGCCGGCGCCTGGCCAGCCGCGTCGACACCGGAATGATGTTCGTCAACAACATCGACTGGACCGATGCCACGCTGCCTTTCGGTGGCATCAAGCACTCGGGCTACGGCCGCGAACTGGGCCGCATGGGCATCCAGGAATTCGTCAACAAGAAACTCGTCCGCAGCGGTGCCATCGCGGCACCGGGCTGAGTGCAACCAGGAACCCTCATGAACAAGCAAGCCTCTTCATCCAAGCCCATGGCAGCGCCAGTCTGGTCCACCACCGGTTGCTCCACTGGCTTCGGCCAGGTACCTGCCAGGCAGGTACCTATGCGCGGCTGCCACGCGGTGGTGGCATGACGCGCACCATGCAGGCAGCGCAGGTCGATCAGTTCGGCCAGCCCCTGGTGTTGAGGGAACTCGACATCCCCACCCCCGGCGCGGGTCAGATCCTGGTCAAGACCGAGGCCTGTGGCGTGTGCCACACCGACCTGCACGCCGCCAGTGGTGACTGGCCGCTGAAGCCGGCGCTGCCTTTCACGCCGGGACATGAAGGCATCGGCATCGTCACGGCGCTGGGTGCCGGCGTCACCGCGGTAAAGGAAGGCGACCGGGTGGGCGTGCCCTGGCTGTATTCGGCCTGCGGCCACTGCGAGTTCTGCCTGGCGGCCCAGGAACCGGTCTGCGCCGATGCGCAATTTGGCGGCTATACAAAGAACGGTGGTTTCGCCGATTACATCGTGGCCGACCCCCGCTATGTCGCGCACATCCCGGCGGGCCTGGCCGCACGCGACGCGGCGCCCTTGATCTGCGCTGGCATCACCTCGTACAAGGGGTTGAAGGAAACGCAGGCCCGGCCCGGGCAATGGGTGGTCATCTCGGGCATCGGCGGGCTCGGACACCTGGGAGTGCAGTACGCCAAGGCCATGGGCCTGCATGTCTGCGCGGTCGACATCGACGACCGCAAGCTCGCACACGCCAGCCGCCTGGGCGCTGATGCCGTGGTCAACGCCAGGGCCGGCGACCCGGTGGCGGCGGTGCGCAAGCACACCGACGGTGGTGCCCACGGCGTGCTGATCACGGCACCGTCCTTGCCGGCGTTCAAGCAGGGCGTGGGCATGACCCGCAAGCACGGCACCTGCGTGCTGGTGGGCATCCCACCGGGCGACTTTCCGACGCCGCTGTTCGACGTGGTGGCCAACTGCATCACCATCCGCGGGTCGTTCGTCGGCAACCGGCGCGACATGGCCGAAGCCCTGGCTTTCGCCGCCGAGGGCAAGGTCAAGGCCGACATCGAGATGCAGCCGCTGTCGGCCATCAATGCCGTCTTTGAGCGCCTGGCCAAAGGTGAGGTGCCGTCACGGGTGGTGCTGGACTTCGCAGGTTGATGTCGCCTGCCTGCATGCGCAGGCAGCGCCAGCCCGGAGCCGGCCAGCCGGCGCTCGACAACCACCATCAGAGGTCCGATGCCCGCACCTGAGAGTGTGCTGCTCATCCAGCAGGCGATTCAACTGTCCGTGGCGCCGGTGTTCCTGCTGACCGGGATTGCCAGCCTGCTGGGCGTGATGGCGAACCGACTGGCCCGCATCATCGATCGCGCGCGCGAAGTCGGCAACCGCAAAGGGTCCATGGATGCAGCGGCCAGGGGCCAGGCGCGCAAGGAACTCACCAGCCTCGAGCGCCGGCGTCACCGGGCGAGTTGGGCGATCAACTTTTGCACCGGCGCGGCCTTGCTGGTCTGCATGGTCATCGTGACCTTGTTCATCGAGGAATTCATGGGCACCGATCTGAAGTGGCTGGCAGGTGCGCAGTTCAGTGCCGCCATGCTGTCGGTCATTGCCGGTCTGTCGTGCTTCCTGGCGGAGGTCTACATCGCAACGCACACCTCGTTCATCGATGTGCCGGCGTTCGACGCCTGATGGTCGCCCGGGCGGCGCCTGGGCGAGGACGCCGGCGCCGCCATGGCCTTCATGGCGCTGTTGTTGCCGCTCCGGCAGCTGCCAGCCCGGTATGCGACCCATGCTCGCCCGGCGCCACGGGCTTGCATGCGATCAGCGAGGCGACGAGCCCGAACGCGCGCACCATCTTGCTGTTCGGCCCATCCCAATAGTCGGCCGTCTCCGGAACGAACTTCAACAACGCCAGGTTGCTGGATTCGGGACCCTCTGGAAACCATGGCTTGGCCAGCACGCTCCACAAGCTCTGGATGCGTGCCCTGTCGGTGTTGATCTCGCCGTGGCCCGACAGTGAGACATAGTTGCCCCGACCCCTGTCCACAAAACTGAGATTGACCGCATGCAGACGGTCGACCTTAGACGAGCGCACATCGGTGAAGAACCACAGCGCGCCTCTGGCGTCCATTTCAAGCAGGCTCATCGGGCGGCTGGCCAGCGCACCATCGGCCTCCAGCGTGGTCAGCATCGCGATCGGCATGCCGTCGATCAGCTTGGCAACGTGCGTGAGTTCGGCACTGGTCTGGGTTGCGATCTTCATGGATGGGCCTCGTTCTTCGGTGGATTGAGAATGCCGTGGGCGCGCCGGGTTGCGGCGCGCCGTGTCGTGCCGGGGTTGGGCCTACTTGGGCATCAACACCGTGTCGATGGCATGGATCACGCCGTTGTCGGCGGCCACATCGGCGGCCACCACCTTGGCGCCGTTTACCATTGCGCCGCCCATGGTGTTGACCATCACCTCACTGCCTTGCACGGTCTTCACGTTGCCGGCCTTCAAGTCGGTGGACATCACCTTCCCCGGCACCACGTGGTACGTCAGCACAGCCTTCAGCTTGGCCTTGTCCTTGAGCAGCGCGTCGAGGTCTGCTTTAGGGATCTTGGCAAACGCATCGTCTGTGGGCGCAAACACAGTGAAGGGCCCCGCGCCCTTCAGTGTCGGCACCAGATCGGCGGCCTTCAGCGCCGCAACCAGCGTCTTGAAGTTGCCGGCAGCCACCGCCGTGTCGACGATGTCCTTGGCTTGCACGCCAAAGGCGGCGGCCGCCACTGCGGTGGCGATGAGAAGTTTCTTCATGGTCATGTCAATGTTCCGTTTCTGCTTGGGTTGGCGGTTGGTGCCGGATCAGCCACTCAGGCCGATGGCAGCAGCACCGTGTCGATGACGTGGATCAGCCCGTTCGATGCGGCAATGTCGGTCTTGGTCACCTGGACATCGCCATTGAGCCTGACGCCGCCCTGGGTACTGACCTTGAGACTTGCGCCATTGAGCGTTGTCGCGGTCTTGCCGTCGAGCTTGACGACATCAGCCGCCGCAACCTTGCCGTGTTGCCGTCGGCAACAGCAACGTCGATGATGGTGTTCATGGAGTTTTCTTTCTGATGGCGTGGTGCTGCGTCCCGTCGGCGCAGCGGCCTGCACGACAGGTTGTCTGCAGAATGTGCGGGATGGTTGGACTCTGGAACGCCACATGCCGGTGGTCTGTGCGGTGCCCCACGCCGCCAGCAGCAATCCAGGAGCTTCAGCCCATTGAAGCGGGCATTCAACCCGTCTTCAATGCAGCATGAACAGCCGCTTCAAGCCGCTCGAAGCCGAACGACACATCCACAATCTGCCCGTTCAAGAACATCGCGGGGGTGGCCCGCACGCCGCTCTGCACGCCCGCGCGGCGGTGTTCCTGCACCCGTTGCGTGTAGATGCGGTCGCCCATCTCGGCGTTGAAGCGGTTCATGTCCAGCCCGAGGGACAGCGCATATCCAGCCAGTGCTGCCGGTCCAAGGTGATGGGCCTGGGCGAGCAGCAAGTGGTGCATCGGCCAGAACTGGCCTTGCGCGGCCGCCGCTTCGGCTGCCTCGGCCGCCAGTTCTGCGTTCGGATGAACTTCCATCAAGGGGAAGTGCCTGAACACGAACCGCAACCGGCCTTGGTGGGTGTCGACGAGTTGCTGCACCAGCGGCTGGGCCTGGATGCAGGCCGGGCATTCATAGTCGCCGTACTCCACCAGCGTCAGCTTTGCATGCGCATCGCCGAGCACATGGTCGGCTGCCGCCAACGCGGCCTCGGGCATGCCGTCAATCGTGGCCGCGTTCATGGGGCTGCCCCATCAAACGTGGCCTGCAGTCTGCTGGTCATTTCTTTCATGTCGAAGCCTTTCTGGGTCATGGAGACTGGCGTGTCCGGCCCCATGGTCGCCGGCAACTGGCACCGGGTCTGTGGCGCAGCGCACGGATCTGCTGTCACTTTGTGCGCGGCCATTTCATCCGCTTGTCTGGCTGGCTCAGTTGCCCGGCGCGCAGCGCTTTGACGGCCTGCACCACCGAGCGGGCGACGTTGCGTGCTTCCTCCTGCACGGCCTTGTCCTTGTCCAGTGCCTCATGGCTGTTGAAGTAGGGCTCGTAGTAGCCGATGTAGCGGTCGAGCTTGGCCGCCGCGCCGGCATCGATCAGCCCCATCCAGTCCAGCCAGTCGGTGAGGTTGCGGCGGTGCGCCTCGACGCCGGCCACGTCGCCATGCACGACAACGCCATAGGCGCGACCCGCCACGTGCTTGGGGTAGGCCCAACCCTGCTGCTCGATCTGCTTGGCCTCGGCCACGTGCTTGCCATGGGTCGTCGTCGGGTCGGGATTGCCGCCGTCGGCGCAGACCATGCGATCGATCATCAGCTTCAGCGGGCTCGGCGACTGGTACCAGTAAGTCGGCGCCAGGATGATCACGGCATGGGCCGCAACCCAGCGCTCGTAGATCTCGGCCATCCAGTCGGCGGCCTGGTCCAGCGCATGGTTGGGGTAGCAACTGCAGGGCCAGTGGCACAACGGCATGGCGCTCGACACGCAGCCCTTGCACGGGTGGATGTTGCGGCCGTATTCCGACGTGACGAGGCTCAGGTCCAGCACATCGGCCTGCATGCCGGCGCGCTCGACGACGCGTTGCGCGATCTCGGTCAGGCGCCAGGTCTTCGACACCTCGCCCGGACAGGTGCCGTCGTTGCGGGCGCTGCCGCAGACCAGCAGCACCTGTGACGGCGTGGCGCTGTCGCCCCAGCGCTTCTGTGCCGCCCGCAGGCGTTTGCGGGTTTCCAGCCATTGCACTGAAATCTTGTAGCTGGGGTCGGCAAAACCGCGCCCCGCAGGCTGCGTGACGGGCGCCTTGCGGCCGTCCTGCACGGCATCCCACGCGATGGCTTCCAGCCGCGCAATGGCATCGCGCTCGGCCCCGTAGGCCGGATCGTAGAAGCGCCCGTTGAAGCGCTCACGAAACTCTTCACGCGTCAACGGCGCCGGGGCTTGCCCTGTGCGGATCTTGGTCATGCGGTGTTCCTGGTTGGGTCTGCTGCACGCCAGCCCGGGCCGCAGCGGAAAGCCTGCGAAAGGGCATGGTTGCGGATGGCGCAAGAGGCGGGCACCTCGAACGCTTGCGTCACGCTAGGCCCGCAACGGTGGGCAAGTCTGTGCGCCAGCCGACGCTGCGTGGTCACTGGCTGCCCTGGTCAGCCGCGCAGCCTGCCTGCGCGGCGCACACGGCGGTAGTGCGCCATCAAGGGCGTGACCGATACCCCGTGCAGCACGATCGATGTCACCACCACAGCCATCGTCAAGGCCACCAAGGTCTGCACATGCTGCTGGGGCAGGCCGTGGCCGATGGCGTAGCTCAGGTAGTACAGCGAGCCGATGCCCCGGATGCCGAACCAGCCGATCAGCCGGCGCTGCACAGGCGCGATGCGCGACCCGGCCAACCCGAATGCCACCGACAGCGGACGCACCACCAACAGCATCAGCGGCACGAACCACAATGACGCAGGCAGCCACGGAACGGCCCACAGCAGCAGGCCCAGCATCACCACGCCGGCCATCTCGCCGATGCGGTCCAGCTGCTCGTTGAAGTTCAGCACTGCATGCGCCATGTAGGCCGATGCGTCCTGGGGGTCGATGGCCATCTGCTCGGCGCGTTCAGGCTTCGTGCTGTGCAGGGCGTCCTCGACCCGCTGCTCGGCCGCTGCGGCAGCGCGCGGCGTCTGCGCGCCTCCCAGCGCGGTCAGGGCCGCGTCGGTGCCTGCCTGCGCCGCATGGCGCAAGGCCAGACCAGCGGCGAACACGGCCAGGAAGCCGTAGGCATGCACCAACACGGCAACGCCATAGGCCAGGCCGATGAGCCCCAGGGCGAAGAAGTTCTCATAGCCGATGGCCGCATGGTGCCGGTGCCGCAGATACAGCACCAGACGGCCCAGGCCCGTGCCCAGGACAGCACCGATGGCAACGCCGACGCCGGTGGCCCACAGCACATCGACCAACAGCCAGCGCCAGCCAAGCGCACCCAGGTCATGTGCGCCCAACAGCCCCAGGCCCAGCATCACCACGGGGAATGCGGTGCCGTCGTTGAGGCCCCCTTCGCCGGTGAGGGCAAAGCGCAACTGGTCACGGTCGGTGGCGTTGTCCACCTGTACTTCGGTGGCCAGCACGGGGTCGGTGGGTGCCAGGATGCCGCCCAGCAACACCGCCGCGCCCAGGGGCAGGCCCAGCAGGGCGACGCCTGCGGCCGTGATCATCAACACTGTGGCCAGCATCGATGCCAGCGCAAGCCGCAGCGGCGGGAACCAGCGCCGGTCCCGCAAGCCCACGCTCATCTTCATGCCCGAGGTGAACAGCGACAACAGCACGATGATTTCGGTCAGGTGCTCCACCAGCGTGGCATGCGCCGGCAGCACTGGTGCCGCCATGGCCAGCCCCAACGGCCCCGCTGCCAGCCCCGCCAGCAGGTACAGCATCGACGTGCTGACCGGCATGCGTGACAACAAGGTGCCGCTGAGTGCCATGAACAGCAGCAGGCTTCCGCCCAAGGCCAGCCACAGTGCAAAGCCCATGGAACGGTCTCTGGGTTGGGGTTTGTCGACACACCCTTTCAGGACAGGATGCTGCATCGCGTGGAACGCTGTACCGACAAGGCTAGCCGCGCCGCCTGCAGCGTGCTGTGCGCTCGCGCACCAACACCGATGCCGATGCCGGGCGCCATGGTCGGCCGCCGGCCCGACTGAACCCCGACGCACCACCACGCGCGAAGGTCAACGCAGATGCGCTTGCGGCACCCGTGCTGCCAGCCGTCAACGGCAGCATGCCGACAATGGCGGCCATGCTGAACGACCCGCCAGCCGCTGATGCGCTGATGCCTGTGCCCGACTGGACCTACACCGTGTCGGTGCGCGAGCTGTGCGAGTTCACTGCCAAGCGGGGTGATCTGGACCGGCGCTTCACGCCGTCGGCCACTGCGCTGGAAGGCCAGCAAGGCCAGCACACCGTGGCCCAGCGCCGCGGGCCCGACTACCAGACCGAAATCCCGCTGCAGACCCAGTGCGGCGCGCTGCGCGTACGTGGCCGTGCCGACGGTTACGACCCGCGCCGCCGCTGCCTGGAAGAGATCAAGACCATCCGCGGCCTGCCCGATGACATTCCCGAGAACCGCCGCCAGCTGCACTGGGCGCAGTTGCAGACCTATGGCGCGCTGTACTGCCGCCAGCGTGGCCTGGCCGAGATCGCCCTGGCGCTGGTGTACTTCGACGCTGCCAGCCAGGCCGAGACGGTGCTGCACCAGGTCTTTGGCGCGCAGGATCTGGACGCAGTGCTGGCCAGCCGCTGCCAGGCCTTCATCGCCTGGGCGCAGCAGGAGGCCGGCCACCGCAGTGCGCGCAACCTGGCACTGCAGCAACTGGCCTTTCCCGAGCCGGCCTTCCGCGCCGGCCAGCGCAGCCTGGCCGAGGCGGTGTACCGCACGGCAGCGAGCCGGCGCTGCCTGCTGGCGCAGGCGCCCACCGGCATCGGCAAGACGGTGGGCACACTGTTCCCGCTGCTGCGCGCCGTGCCGGCGCAGGGCATCGACAAGATCGCCTACCTCACCTGCAAGGGCACCGGTCGCCTGACCGCGCTGGACGCACTGGGTGGCCTGCGCGCCGGCACTGCCGGCCAGGTGCTGCGGGTGGTGGCCATGGTGCCCAAGGACGAAGCCTGCGAGCACCCCGACAAGGCCTGCCACGGCGACGCCTGCCCGCTGGCCAGCGGCTTCTACGACCGGCTGCCCGCCGCCCGCCAGGCCGCCGTGGCCGTTGGCTGGCTGGACGCACCGGCCCAGCGGGCCATCGCCCTGCAGCATGGCATCTGCCCCTACTACCTGGGCCAGGAGCTGCTGCGCTGGGCCGATGTGCTGGTGGGTGACGTGCACCACCTGTTCGACAGCAACGGCCTGCTATGGGGACTGATGCAGACGCTGGACTGGTCGGTGGCGGTGCTGGTGGACGAGGCGCACAACCTGGTCGACCGCACCCGGCGCATGTACAGCGCCGAGTTGCACACCGGCCTGTTGCGGGCCGCCGCCCAGGCCGCGCCGGCGGCGGTGCAGGGCGCGCTGCAGGCGCTGGCCCAGGCCACGGATGCGGTGGTGGCCGACAGCGCCACACCCTATGCCGTGCTGGACGCCGCGCCCGATGCCCTGGTGCAGGCGCTGCAGACGGCGGCGGGGGCGCTGTCGGAGCACTTCAACCAGCAGCCCTTGAGCGTGGGCCCGCTGCTGAACTTCCAGTTCGAGCTGCTGCGCTTCGGCAGGCTGCTGGACGGCCTGGGCGACCATGCGCTGTTCGAGGTGCAGGCCGCGCCGGGCGAGGCGGCGGGCGACGATGCCGTGCTGCGGGTGCGCAACGTGGTGCCGGCCGGCCACCTGCGCCCGCGCTTTGCCGCGCTGCACAGTGCCACGTTGTTCTCGGCCACCTTGTCGCCGCCGGCCTACGCCGTTGCGCTGTTGGGCCTGCCCGGGAACACCGCCTGGATCGACGTGCCGCCAGCCTTTCCGGCCGCCCACCTGGTGGTGCGGGTGGCCGATAGCCTGTCCACCCGCCATGCCCACCGGCAACGGTCGCTGCCACCGCTGGTGGCCGTCATCGCGCAGCAGTTCGATCAGCAGCCGGGCAACTACCTGGCTTTCTTCAGCAGCTTCGACTACCTGGACAAGGCCGCCGATCTGCTGGCCGCGCAGCGCCCCGACATCGCCCAGTGGCGGCAGGCGCGGCGCATGTCGGCCGATGCGCGCACCGATTTCCTGGCCAGGTTCCGGCCGCAAGGGCAGGGCGTGGGGTTTGCGGTGCTGGGCGGGGTGTTTGCCGAAGGGGTGGACCTGCCCGGGCCGCTGCTGATCGGCGCCTTCATCGCCACGCTGGGCCTGCCACCGGTGTCACCGGCACAAGACCAGATCCAGGCGCGGCTGGACAAGCTGTTCGGCACCGGCCATGGGTATGCCGACCTGGTGCCGGCCCTGCAGCGGGTGGTGCAGGCCGCCGGCCGCGTGCTGCGCACGCCCGACGACCGGGGCTGGCTGTGGCTGCTGGACGACCGCTACCGGCGCGCCGATGTGGTGGCGCTGCTGCCGCCGTCCTGGGGCCTGGCCGGCCCGGTGTGATGGAACGCCAGCACCTGCGCGCGGCAGCGCAAGACCAGGCGGGCTGATCGGTATGCTGTGGCCACGCCAGTTCAACCCGGGGCATCCACCCGCTTGCCCATGTGCCCGTTGACCCGCCTATCCGCTTACCCGCTTGCCCATCCATCGCACCCGCAGCCTGCACGCCATGTACCAATTGATCAGTGCCACCCCCAGCCCCTATGCCCGCAAGGTGCGCATTGCCCTGGCCGAGAAGGGCCTGCCCTTCAGGCTGATCACCGAAGTGCCCTGGCATGCCGACACGGCCACGCCGCAGCACAACCCGCTGGAGAAACTGCCGGTGCTGCTGCTGCCCGATGGCGGCAGCGTGTATGAATCCAGCCACATCCTGACCTGGCTGGAGCTCAAGCACCCCGAGACACCGTTGCTGCCCGCCGATGTGGACCAGCGCCTGGCTGCACTGAAGCTGCAGGTGCTGTGCGACGGGGTGTGCGATGCGGTGGTGCTGACGCTGTTCGAGACCCTGCGTGCCGAGGGCGGCAGCCCCGAATGGCTGGCCCGCCAGCGCCGCAAGATCGAAGGCGGCACCGCCGAGATGGCGCGCCTGGTGGGCGAGCGGCACTTTGCCGTGGGCGGCTGTTTCACCCAGGGCGACATCGCGGTGGGTACAGCGGTGGGCTACCTGTCGGTGCGCTACCCCGCGCTGCCCTGGCGCAGCCTGTACCCGGCCCTGGCCAGCTATGCCGACCGCCTGGGCGAGCGCGCCTCGTTCCGCGACAGCGTGCCCTTCGCCCAGACCATCCGCGAGAAGGTGGTCTGATCTGTCTGGTTCCTGACGCGGCAGCCGGCCCCGTGCGGCAACAATCCTGCCATCCGGGGTTGCAGACTGCCCCCTTTCAAGCCCACCCGCCACACCCGAACCCACCATGGCCAACACCCCCCTGCGCTTCGGTATCCTCGGCTGCGCCAACATCGCCCGCGCCTTTGTGCATGACGTCGCACCCAGCCCGCAGGTGCAGGTGGTGGCCGTGGCCAGCCGCGACGCCGACAAGGCCGCTGCATTTGCCGCCGATTTCAAGCTGCCGCGGCACCACGGCAGCTACCAGGCGCTGCTCGACGACCCCGGGCTGGATGCGATCTACCTGCCGCTGCCCAACAGCCTGCATGCCGAATGGGCGATCCGCGCGGCCCAGGCCGGCAAGCATGTGCTGTGCGAAAAGCCGATGGCGCTTGACCGCGCCGAGGCTCAGGCGATGTTCGACGCCGCCAGGCACCATGGCGTGATGCTGCTGGAGGCGTTTCCGTACTGGTTTCAGCCGCAGACCGGCGACCTGCTGCGCCTGCTGGCCGAAGGCGCCATCGGCCAGGTGCGCAGTGTGCAGGCCAGTTTCGGCTTCATGCTGCCCAACCCCGCCGGCAACATCCGCATGGACCCGGCGCTGGGCGGCGGCGCGTTGCTGGACGCTGGCAGCTACCCGCTGAGCCTGATCCGCCTGGTGATGGGCTGCGCACCGCAGCAGGTGTGGGGCCATGCGCGCTGGGCCGAAAGCGGCGTGGACATCGCCACCGCGGCCACGCTGCTGTATGCCGACGGCCGCATGGCGCAGCTGTCCTGCGCGATGGACGGCGGCGGCCACCGCCAGGCCTTGATCGTGGGCACCGACGGCGTGCTGGAGACCGAATACCTGAACCACACCGCTGTGCGCGTGGGCGGCCACCCGCAGGGCTACCTGCCCAGCCAGATGCGGCTGCGCCGCGGCCCGGGCATGCGCACGCCGTTCGAGCCGGTGTCTTCTCCAGTGGGCAGCGGCTTCCGGTTTGCGGCCGAGGCCTTTGCCGCCAAGGTGATGGCGGGTGACCACGCCGCCCTGGCACGCGCCGCCGAGGCCAGCCTGGACAATGCCCACACCCTGGCCGCCATCGCCCGCAGCGCCCGCCTGGGCCAGGCCGTGGCGCTGTGATCGGCGTGCCGGCGGTGGTGGCCGGTGCGGTGCCAGCGCGGTATCGCAACGCCAACGCGCTGGCCCAGACTCACCGGCGCGCACCGCAGAAAACCAAGGAGGCGGTCGAACGCGCCACGCTGGAATGGGTGAAGCAGACCAGGACGGGCAACAACTGGTACGTCGGGATGAAGACGCACATCGGCGTGGACGCCGACCCGGGGCTGGTGCACACGGTGGCCGGCACGCCCGCCAACATGACTGGCCGAACGCACCTCCCGCATCCGCCTGGCCAGCCCCGGCTGAACACCTGCTTTCGATCCTTTGTATCCCCCACCCGGTGGCCGTCTCGCACGGCCACCCTGACCCCAGCAGCGCCAGCACGCTGCCACCCTGCCGGCCGAACCCGGCCCACCTGAACCCGACTTCCGGCCGCCTGCGGCCTGCGCCCCCAGGAATCATGGCGTTTTGAGGATGGTTTCGGGACCAGGGGCAAGGTCAAGGGTGAGCAGCACGACCCGCAAGCGGTCACGCCACTTGGTGACCTGCGGCGCCTGCGAGCTGGCCACGGGTGGGGTAGTTCGGGTGGCCACCAGGGCACTCGGTCGACGACAAGATCAAGGAAGCGCAGGACGCGCCGGGCAAGGCCAACGCCAGCCCGGAGCTCAGCAACAAGGTGCTGCTGCCGCTGAATCAGCTCAAGATCCAGCGCGCAGCGCAAAGCAGCATCCCGCAGATCCTGTACCTGCAAGGGCAGGGCGGTGACCGGTTGGGCGAAGCCATGGACGCCATCGCCGCGGCCATGCCCAAGCCGCCACCGGTGGCACTGGCGCCACCGCCGCTCTTCGGGTCACCCACGCCCACCGTGCCGTCCACCGCGGCTTCCATTCCCGCTGCAGTGCCCGAGCCCAGCCAGGTGGTGCGGGCGGCCGATTTCTCGCCCAAGACCGACCTGGAGACCGAGGCCACTGGTGGCGCTGCTGCACGCAGGCCAGCGGGTTCGGATCCAGTCGACATGGCAAATGTCCCGTGCGGGGCATTTCTGCCTGATCTCGTCGGTGTCGATGAAAACGAACCCGATCGGGAAATTTGTAGACGCATCCCAGCCCACATCACCGATAATTTCCCGATCAGGAAAGTATTGCCATGACCGTGATCGACACCCCCGCCACCCTGGGCCAGGCCGCCCGCAGTGCGCGCAAGCAACTTGGCCTGACCCAGCCGCAGTTGGCTCTGGCCGCCGGCGTGGGCGTGCGCTTCATCGTGGAGCTGGAGGCCGGCAAGCCCACCCTGCGCCTGGAAAACGTCCTGCGGGTGCTGCACGCCTTGGGCGGCCGCCTGTCCATCGACGGCCTGCCGTCGCACGCCTGAGGCCGGCCCCATGCCCAAATCGCTCGAAGTCTGGCTCCTGGGCCAACATGTCGGCAGCCTGATGCAGGTGGACGGCCGGCTGGCCTTTGCCTATGCCGAACCGTGGCTGCAGCAGGCCGCCGCCACCGATGGCGCAGGCATGGCCTTGTCCCAATCGTTGCCACTGCGGCCCGAGCCCTTTGATGACCGCGCGACACGCCCCTTTTTCGCCGGCCTGCTGCCTGAAGGTGAACAGCGGCGCCTGGTCGCCAAGGTCTTGCAGGCCTCGCGCCAGAACGACTTCGCCTTGCTGGACGGCATCGGCGGTGAGTGCGCCGGTGCCGTGACGCTGCTGGCGCCGGGCCAATCGCCTGGCGATTGGCCTGGCTTGGCCGCCGCCGACCCGTCAGCCGAGACCGTACGCTGGCTGGACGAGCCCGCCTTGCGCCAGCTGCTGGACGACATGCCGCGGCGCCCCATGCTGGCGGGGCAAGAAGGCTTGCGCCTGTCCCTGGCCGGCGCGCAAGACAAATTGCCGGTGGTGGTGCAGGGTGGGCGCATCGGCCTGCCACTGAACGGCATGCCCAGCACGCACATCCTGAAGCCCCCGATCGCAGGCATCGACGGCAGTGTGTTCAACGAAGCCTTCTGCATGACCCTGGCCGGCGCGCTGAAGCTCAGCGTCGCCCCGGTGCAGATCGTGCCGGTGGCTGGCACGCTGGTCTTGCTGGTGCAGCGCTACGACCGCGTTGCCGCTGGCGGCGCGCCGCAGCCCCGACGCCTGCACCAGGAAGACTTCTGCCAGGCCCTGGGCGTGCCGCCCGAACACAAGTACCAGAACGAAGGCGGGCCCGACCTGGCGCAATGTTTCGCCCTGCTGCGCCGCGCCACCCGGCCCAGCGCACCGCACGTGCTGGCGCTGCTCGATGCCGTGGTCTTCAACGCCCTCATCGGCAACCACGACGCGCACGGCAAGAACTTTTCTCTGCTCTACCGCGCCGAAGATGCCCGCCTGGCGCCGCTGTACGACCTGCTGAGCACGGCAGCCTACCCCCGGCTGACCGACAAGATGGCCATGACGCTGGGCGGCAAGTACCGCTTCAGCGAAGTCATGGCCCGCCATTGGGGGCAGTTCGCCAGCGAAGCCGGCCTGTCGCCCGCACAGGTGAGGAAACGCGTGCTCGACCTTGCACGCCGCCTGCCTGGGTTGGGGCGGGAGATCCTCGCAGGCTTCGATACCCACGGATACGGCCATCCGGTGCTGAGCCAGATCGTCGCCTTGGTGGAGCAGCGCTGCGCACTGACCACGCGTCGCCTGACGGCAACCAACCCCGAACCCGAACCCGACACCGCGCCCGACGTACCGCCCGGCAATTACCCATGAACAAGACCGACCATGCGTCCGAGCGGGCTGTACCGTTGCTCCGGATGCAGCCTGACCTTCAGCAACCCCAGGCAGTGGCGGGTGGGCGGTGGCCACGACTCCGCAGCCAATGGTGCAGGCGGGAGTCTGCTGCAGGTCGCTGTGGGTGCCGGGGAATCCACTGCAAGAGACGCCTGAGCGCCCTGGATGTCTCGTCGCGGTCGCGGTCGCGACCGCAGTGTGTGGGCGGAACCTGGGACCATCTGGCTTGCCAGGTCTCCCGGCCTGTCAAGCACCCATCCTCAAGCAGCCGCTCGCCGGTGAAACTCCTCCACCGCCAGCCCCACCAGCGCGGTGATGCCCACCAGCGCCCAGGCCGCCAGCGGCGGCAGCTGCACAGGGGCCACCGCCGCCAGCAGGACCAGGCACATCCCGAGCACCCCCGACCCTGCGTAGACCGCGAACCGCTCCGGATCGTGCGACCGGAGCTGTGTCGCCCGGATCCAGCGCACCGTCAGACCGTCGACCAGCACGGCGACGCCCAGCGCCGCCAGCCAGGGCAGCCAGTGCAGCAGCGCCGCCAGCCGGAAGGCGGCCAGCAGCATCAGTGCTTCGACCGATCGGAAGTAGGCGGTGTCGAACAGCCGGCGGCTGACGGCGGCCATTTCGCGGGCGGCGGCCTGGTTGGTGGCTGAGGTGGTGGCTGAGGTGGCGCCCCCCCGTGCTGGCGGCGCTGCCAGGTTGCCCGGACACTCCCGGTGCGTCAGCTGCCCTGGGGACGAATGTGACTCCCGCCGCATTCCCCTGCCGAGCCAGCGCCCGCTGCAGGATGGTGTCGGCCGTGTCGGCGCCCCCAACCGCTTCCAGAGCGCCATGCTCGACCCGCATCATCGCCAGGAAATGCGCCGGTTGTCGTGTGGCCGGCAACGCCAGCACCAGCACCAGCACCAGCAGGCTGACCAGAACGCTGACCACCATGAACCGGGTCATGGACGGACTGCCATCGGCGCTGTCTGTGGCCTGAGGGGTGTCGCGGTAGGCGCCGGTGCTGCGCCCGCCTCCCCAAGGTCCAGGATGGTGAACCGCCCCTTCAGGATCCGCCCGCCGGAGGCCGATGCGAAGTACTGCAGGTTGGGCAGCTTGCCCGGCACGTTGGCCGACACCATCGCCTCGAAGCTTTCGGTCAGCTGGGTCGAGTGGCTGGCCGAGAAGTCGCCCAGGTGCACGTCGCTGCCGGTGCTGTTTTTTGTTCACCGAACGCCCCCTGTGCCCGGCCACAAACGGCGGCCCGACTGTCGATGTCGAGGGCAGATATCCAATGTCTGCGCAGGGCTCTGGCGCCGCCGACGCGGGTGTCGATGGCTTGCCATCCCGCGTCGCCCAAACCGGGTTGGTGGGCCCGCAGGCGGCGTTGTGCGAAGGTCGTGGGCTACAGATGGGCTACGTGCACCCCATTTGTAGCCCATCCGTAGCCCACGTCGCCCAAAGAAAAAGGGCTTGGCAAGTGCCAAGCCCTTGATCCGATTGCTGATTTCTTGGTGGAGATGAGGAGGATCGAAAAGCGTCTGGCCGAGCCCGATTTTGCTGGATGGTGATCAAAAGGCCTGCGCTGGTTACTGC
>JARXAJ010000229.1 GCA_029865965.1 Aquabacterium sp. | reverse complement strand
CTGGCGGCCTGCAGCGCAGCGGCCAGTGCCAGCAGGTCGGCGCGGCCGCCGGGCAGGGCGGCGGTGGCCGTGGCATCGACCAGCGTGGGCCGGCCTTCGGTCAGGGTGCCGGTCTTGTCGAAGGCGACCACGGCCACGTCGCGCATCAGCTCCAGCGCCTGGGCGTCGCGCACCAGGATGCCGTGCCGCGCAGCCAGGCCGGTGCCCACCATCAGCGTGGCCGGCGTGGCCAGGCCCAGGGCACAGGGGCAGGCGATCACCAGCACCGACACCGCATGGATCACTGCCGTTGCCCAGCCCACGTCACTGAACAGGCCCCAGCCCAGCAGCGTGAGCACCGCAGCGCCGAACACCGCCGGCACGAAGACGGCGGCTACCTTGTCGACCGTCTGCTGGATCGGCGCCTTCGTGGCTTGGGCCGATTCGACCATCTGCATGATCTGCGACAGCATGCTGGCCGCGCCCACAGCGGTGGTGCGCACCGCCAGCAGGCCTTCGCCATTGATGGCGCCGCCGGTCACCCGGTCACCGGGCTGGCGCGCCACCGGCAGGCTTTCGCCGGTCAGCAGGCTTTCATCCAGATGGCTGCGGCCTTCCAGCACGATGCCGTCGGTGGGCAGGCGCTCGCCGGGGCGCACCAGCACGGTGTCGCCGGGCTGCACTTCGGCCAAGGGCACGCTGACCTCCTGGCCGTCGCGGCGCAGGCGGGCGACGTCGGGCCGCAGGGCGCGCAGGCCGTCCAGCGCAACCAGGGTGCGGCGCTTGGCGCGCGCCTCCAGCCACTTGCCCAACAGCACCAGGGTGATGACCACCGCAGCACTTTCGAAGTACAGGTGCGGCATGCCGCCCGGGTCTTGCGCCCACAGCACCAGGCTCAAGCCGTAGGCCGCGCTGGTGCCGGTGGCCACCAACAGGTCCATGTTGCCGGCGCGGTTGCGCAGCGCCGCCCAGCCGGCCTTGAAGAAACGCGCGCCGAAGAAAAACAGCACCGGCGTGGCCAGCAGGCACTGCCACAAAGCCGGCAGCATCCAGTGCACGCCGATCAGGTCGCCCGCCATCGGCAGCACCAGCGGCGCCGACAGCGCGGCCGCCGCCGCCACGCGCCAGCCCTCGTCACCACGGTGGGCGTCGGGCGCAGCCTGCGGGTCGGCGATCAGGCTGGCCTCGTAGCCGGCCTGCCGCACGGCGGTAAGCAACGCCCCGTCATCGGCGCTGCCGGACAGGCGCTGCAACTGGGCGGTGTTGGTGGCCAGGTTGACGCTGACAGCGCTGGTGCCCGGCACCCGCGCCAGCGCCTTCTCGACCCGGCCCACACAGCTGGCACAGGTCACGCCGCCGATCTGCAGGCGCACGGTTTCGGCGGGCACGGCATAGCCGGCCTGCGCCACAGCGGCGGCCACGGCCTGCGCCGTGGCACTGGCGTTGGCGCCGGTCAGCACCAGGCGGGCTGAATCGGTGGCGCCGTTGACGCTGGCCTGTTGCACCCCGGGCACCTTGGCGATCGCCCGCTCGACCCGCGCCACGCAGCTGGCGCAGGTCATGCCGGTGATCGGCAACTGCAGGGTCAGGGTCTCGGGCATGTGGGCATCGTAGCCCCCGGGCGCAGAATCAAGGCTTGTGCCAAAGCACACCGGAGCCACCATGATTGAACTGACCCTGCCTACCATGACCTGCGGCCACTGCGTGCGCACCGTGACCGAGACGGTGCACCAGGTCGACACCCAAGCCACGTTGACGATCGACCTGCCCACCCACCAGGTGCAGATCCAGTCCAGCCAGCCGGCGGCGGCCTTCACCGCCGCGCTGACCGCAGAGGGCTACGCGCCGGCCTGATGCGGCCTCAAGAGAACGCCGGGCCGCCCCAAGTTTTCTCGACCCCCACGGGGTGCGGGCTGGGCGCAGCCCGGCCCTGGGGGCGCCATCACGACGTGGCGCGCCGCCGCACGGCGTCGATGTAGGCCTGGCCATCGGGCGGCAGGCCGCTGCGCTGGCTGGCCCAGATCATCTCGCCCAGGCATTCCATCACCTCGTGGTGGGCCTCATGCAGGGCATTGCGCCGTGTGGCCAGCAGGGCCACGGCCTGGCGGATGCCGGTGGGCTGGTCGATGCCGCATTGCTCTGCAATGCTCAGGTGCATGGACAGGTGCAGGAACGGATTGGTGCGGCCGTCTTCCACGCTGTAACTGGCGGCCACAGCGGCATCCGCATCGGCCAGGTCGGCGTGGTATTCGGGGTGTTCGGCCACCCAGTCGGCGGCCATGGCCTCCATCGGGGTGAGCGGCAGACCGGCACGCTGCTTGCGCCAGGTCTCGCAGAAGAATCTGCGCACGTCATGCTGGGAGGGCTGGAACATCCCACAATTGTCTGCCCAACCCAACCAACACGCACCGGCCACCCATGACCCTGACCACCGCACAGCTGTTCACCGATGCCCGCACCCAGAACGGCTACCTGCCCACGCCGGTGGCCGACGACACCCTGCACCAGCTCTACGAGCTGTTGAAGTTCGGCCCCACGGCGGCCAACAGCTGCCCGGCGCGGTTCCAGTTCGTGCGCAGCGCCGAGGCCAAGGCGCGCCTGCTGGCCTGTGCATCGGCCGGCAACCAGGCCAAGATCACCCAGGCGCCGGTGACGGTGATCATCGGCATGGACCTGGAATTCCACGAGAAGCTGCCGCAGCTGTTCCCGCATGTGGATGCGCGCGCCTGGTTTGCCGGCAAGCCCGCCGCGATCCAGGAATCGGCCTTCCGCAACAGCAGCCTGCAAGGTGGTTACCTGATCCTGGCCGCACGTGCGCTGGGGCTGGACTGTGGGCCGATGAGCGGCTTCGACGCCGCCAAGATGGACGCCGCCTTCTGGGCAGGCACGGCGGTCAAGACCAACTTCATCTGCACCCTGGGCCACGGCGACCCGGCCAAGGTGTTTGCGCGCAGCCCGCGGCTGTCGTTCGACGAGGCCTGCGCGCTGGTCTAGCCGGGCCTGTCATCGCTGCCCGGTGCGGGGCGGTGTTCATCCGGCTGGCTGCCTTGCCAGCCCTGGCGGTTGCGCCGGCTGGTCTGCAATGCACGCTCCTGCGCCCACAGGGTCTCCAACTGCTGGCGGCCCTGCTTGGCCAGCGCAATCAGCTTCTGCTCGTCGCCCAGGTGCGGCGCCATCTGCTCGATGAGCGTGATGGTGTGGGCACGGAAGCGCAGCGCCTGGTTGCGTGCCTCATGCGGCTGCCAGCCCATCAGCTGCAGCACCTGGCGCCCGCTCATCAGCGACGCATCCAGCACCTCGCGTTCGATCAGCGTGACGCCCAGCTTGCGCAGCCGGTAGTAGTGGGTGACATTGCGCGCCCGCGCCACGATCTGCAGTTGCGGAAAGTGTTCGCGCACCAGCGCGGCCACCTGCAGGCTCTGGTCCATGTCGTCGATGGCCAGCACCAGCACCTTGGCCTGTGCCGCGCCAGCCGTGCGCAGCAGGTCGAGCCGGGTGGCGTCGCCATAGAACACCGGCCAGCCGAAGCGGCGCACTGTCTCCACCTGCTCGGCGTCATGGTCCAGCACGGTGGCATGCAGCCCGCTGGCGTTCAGCAGCCGGCCCACGCCCTGGCCGTAGCGGCCGAAGCCGGCAATGATCACCGGCGCGGTCTGTTGTGCGTCGATCTCGGCCGGCTTGGGCGCGCCTGCAAGCGCGGCCCGGCGGGCCAGGCGTGGCACCCACCAGCGGTCGGCCACCAGCAGCAGCAGCGGCGTCAGCAGCATCGACACCGCCACCGCCGCCACCAGGAACGACGACTGCCCGGCGCTGATCACCCGGGCCTGCAACGCGGTCTGGAACACGACAAAGCCGAACTCGCCGCCCTGGGCCAGCAGGATGGTGTAGGCCGGGCGTTCGGCCAGCGGCAGGTTGGTCCAGCGCGCCAGGGCCCACAGCACACCGCCCTTCAGCACCAGGAAGCCCAGCACCACGGCGGCCATCAGCAGCGGGTGGGCCAGCACCACGGCAAAGTCGATGCTCATGCCCACGGCGATGAAGAACAGCCCCAGCAGCAGGCCCTTGAAGGGCTCGAGGTCGGTCTCCAGCTCACGGCGGTATTCGCTCTCGGCCAGCAGCACGCCGGCCAGGAAGGCGCCCAGCGCCATGCTCAGGCCCACGCTCTGCATCAACGCGGCGGTGGCCACCACCAGCAGCAACGCGGCGGCGGTGAAGATCTCGGGCGTGTCGCTGCGGGCGATCCAGCGCAGGGCCGGGCGCAGCAGCAGCCGTCCGCCCAGCACGATGGCGGCGATCACCCCCAGCGCCTTGCCGGCAGCCAGCCAGCCGCTGCCGGGCTCGGCCGCACCGGCCGCGCCGGCCACCGCCAGCAAGGGCACCAGCGCCAGGATGGGGATGGCGGCGATGTCCTGCAGCAGCGCCACCGACAGCACGCCCTGGCCCGAGCGGGTGGCCATCAGGTTGCGCTCTGCCAGCGCGCCCAGGCCGATGGCGGTGGACGACATGGCCAGCCCCAGGCCGGCCACCAGGGCCAAACGCCAATCCAGCCAGTCCGGGCCCAGCGCCATGCCGATGCCCCCGATCAGCGCGGCCGAGCCCAGCAGCTGCACGCTGCCGCCGCCGAAGATCGGCCGGCGCATCGCCCACAGCCGGCGCGGTTCCAGCTCCAGCCCCACCAGGAACAGCATCAGCACCACGCCGAACTCGGCAAAGTGCAGCATCGCCGCCGGGTCGCTGACCAGCTTCAGCCCCCAGGGCCCGATGGCGATGCCCGCGCCCAGGTAGCCGATGATGGCGCCCAGGCCCAGCAGCCGCGCCAGCGGCACTGCCAGCACGGCAGCGGCCAGGTAGACCAGGCTGGTGGAGATCCAGTTGCCGTGTTCCATATGCATCGCCCCAAAGGCTCAGTCAGCCGGCCGGGCGTCGGCAGGCACGTCGCACAGGGCGGTGTGCATCGCGGCGATCTCGGGCCAGTCGGGCCAGGTCTGCAGACGCTGCAGCCACACCGCCACATGGGCCTGCAGGGCGGCAGTGCCTGTCTGGTGGGCACCGTGCAGCACCAGCGGCGGCAGAAAACGCATGCCGGCCAGAGCCGCCGTCTGTTCGTAGGGCGGCAGGAAGGCGTCGAAGAAGTGGCGGTTGTGCCCGGCCGGCTCATACGACGATGCCTGCCCGCCGGTGGACGTGACCAGCCACAAGTCCTTGCCGTGCAGTGCCTGGCCGCCGGGGCCGTAGGCCCAGCCGAAGCTGAACACCTCGTCCAGCCACAGCTTCATCAGCGCCGGCATGCCGTACCAGTGGATCGGGTGCAGCCACACCACCAGATCGGCGTCGGCCAGCGCGGCCTGCTCGGCGGCCACGTCGATCAGGTAGTCGGGGTACAGCGCATACAGGTCGCGCACTGGCAGGCCGGCAGCCAATGCGGCCTGCGCCAGGGCCGCGTTGACATGCGACTGCGCCCGTTGCGGGTGGGCCAGCAGGATCAGGATGCGGGGCATGGACGGGGCATGCGGTGACTGTACGGATGGATGTTTTTGCCGGTTGTGCGTTGGCGCTCATAACATAGCAGCTTCTGTCGGTTGACAATGCACAGCCAGGGAGGGCGCAAGATGCCGGTGTATGTGGTGGCCAACCCCAAGGGCGGCGCAGGCAAGAGCACGGTGGCCACCAACCTGGCCGGCTGGCTGGCGCGCCAGGGCCATGCCGTGGCACTGGGCGACCTGGACCGCCAACAAAGTGCGCGTCAGTGGCTGGCATTGCGCCCGCCACAGTTGCCCGCCATCCAGGCACTGGAGCTGGCTGATGGCCATGTGCTGCGCGCCCCCAAGGGCTGCACCCACCTGGTGCTCGACACGCCTGCCGGCCTGCATGGCAAGCGGCTTGACGTGGTGTTGAAGATCGCCGACCGCATCATCGTGCCGCTGCAGCCCAGCCCCTTCGACATGGCCGCCACGCACGCTTTCCTGCAGGCCCTGGCCGGCCACAAACGGGGTGGGCGGGCGACGTCTGCGGGCCATGTCGGCCTGGTGGCGATGCGGGTGAAGGAGCACACCCATGCCACCCAGCACCTGCATGAGTTCCTGGACGCGGTGGCGCCGGCGCCATTGAACATCCCCATCACCCACCTGCGCGACACGCAAAACTATGCCCACCTGGCCGCCCGCGGCCTGACCCTGTTCGACGTGGCCCCTGGTCGCGTGGAACGCGATCTCCAACAATGGAGCCCCCTCACCCAATGGTTGCAAGCATGACATCCCAGACTGAAACCGCCGACACCCGCGTGCACTTCCCCCACCTGGCCGCCATGCAGGCCCTGGTGGGCCAGCACCTGGCCACCAGCCCCTGGGTGCTGGTGGACCAGCAGCGCATCAACCTGTTTGCCGAGGCCACCGGCGATCACCAGTGGATCCATGTGGACGTGGAACGCGCCAAGGCCGGCCCCTATGGCGCGCCCATCGCGCACGGCTTTCTGACGCTGTCGCTGCTGCCCGAGCTGACCGCCACCGCGATGGTGATCGACGACGTGAAGATGAGCATCAACTATGGCCTGAACCGGGTGCGCTTCACCGGCCCGGTACCGGCCGGCAGCCGGGTGCGGGCGGTCATCACGCTCAAGGGCTACGACGTGATCGACAACGGCGCGCAGATGACCACCGAGGTCACCATCGAGCGCGAAGGCGCCTCCAAGCCGGTGTGCGTGGCCGAGGCGGTGTCGCGCCGGTTCACCTAGGCCGCCGCCCGATCCAGTATTGCCTGTGCCAACCGAGGGCCGACCGATGAAAGTGCTTTTGATCGACGACCATCCGCTGGTGCTGAATGCACTGACCGACATCATCCACACGCTCGACCAGGGCGTGAAGGTGCTGACCGCAGACGGACCCGGCCAGACCTTCGACCTGTTGCTGCGTGATGCCGAGGTCAAGCTGGTTTTGCTCGACCCGCAACTGTCCGATGGCGTGGACGGCTTTGCGCTGCTGGCCGACCTGCGCCAGCGCTACCCGGCGTTGCCGGTGGTGGTGATGGCGGCCAACGACCAGCTGGCCGACATGGTGCGTGCGGTCGATCTGGGGGCGATGGCCTTCGTGCCCAAGCGCACGCCCATCGGCGAGCTGCACACGGCGCTGGCGCTGGTGTTGTCGGGTGGCGTCTACATCCCGCAGGCGCTGCTGGGCCTGATGCGGCTGCAGCCCCTGGGTGCCGGGCCGGGTGGTGCAGCCGAGGCCGGGCCGCGTGTGCTGCAGCCGATGGTCGACGGCGGCGCCGCAGCCAGCACCGCGGCTGCAGCGGCTGCTTCCACCGTGCCCACGCTGGCCGACCAACCGCGCCTGAGCATGGCCACGCTGGGCCTGACCCCGCGCCAGACCGATGTGCTGAACCTGTTGCTCAAGGGCCTGCCGAACAAGCTGATCGCACGCGAGCTGAACGTGTCGGTCGACACGGTCAAGGACCATGTGGCGGCGGTGTTGCGGGCGCTGGGTGTCAATTCACGCACCCAGGCTGTGCTGGTGGTCAGCCGCATGGCCCAGCAGCCCGGCGTTCACTGACCCAGCGGCGGCAGCCCGTGCCGGGCGCGTGCCCGGTCGCAGGCATCGTCGCCCTGGCCGAACGGTGCCCTGGCGCCGAACTCCCGGCAGGGCGATGGTCGCCAGTCATGGATGCCGCAGCGCACCCGCGTGCCCACCGTGCCCTGCAGCGCGGCGCAGCGGGGACGGGCATGGTCGGTGCCACGCAGGCGGCACAGCCGGTCGGTCAACGGCTCGGCCAGGCCGTCGGGCACACAGCCGCCGGCGCTCTGCAGCTCGTCCACGGAGAAATCGACCCGGACGCTGGCGCAGCAGGCGCCGCAGCGGGTGCAGGGGTTGTCGTCGGGGTCAGCGGCTGCCATGTGGCGGTGCAGCCTGCGGTGCCGGGGCGGGCTCGGCCCCATCGGCTGCGCGCACCACCGTCACCGTGCGGTCGGCCTGGGCCACCACCTGGGACGACACGCTGCCCAGCAGCCGCCGCAGCGACGAACTGCCGCGCGCGCCCATCACGATGTGGTCGACCTGGTTGCGCTGCGAGAACTCGAGGATGGCCGCCGCCACGTCCGGCGCCTCCAGCACATGGAAGGTCAGCCGGCCTTCGTCCAGGTTCAGGTTCTTGCTGATCGGCCGCGCCCAGTGCTTCAGCGCCACCAGCTGCTTGACATGGCGGCTGCGGCCGCTGGCATCGACCAGGTCGTCCACGCCGAGGCGGGCGATCTTCATCACGCTGACGCAGGCCAGGCGCGCGCCCGGCTCGGTCAGCACGATGCGGCGCACGGTCTCGCGCAGCTGCTGCAGCAAGGCGGTGGTGGCATGGTCGATGTCGACCGCCGCCATGATGATCGGGCTGCGCTCCAACTGCTCGGCCACCTTCATGCGCTCATGCCCGGGCTCGGCGCCCAGGGCGAAGAACCAGCGCTTGAAGGTCTTGATGGCGCCGCTCTTGTGCAGCTTCTCGGCGCGGCGGGTCAGTGCCACCTGGCCCGGGTCCTGCAGGTCCAGGGCCAGCAGGGCGGCGGTCTGGTAGCGGCGCTCGGGCTGCACTTCCAGGCAGCGCAGGATCACCTCCTGCAGCCAGGGTGGGCAGTCGGGGCGCAGGCTGCGCGGTGGCACCGGGTCCACATACAGCCGCCGGCGCAGGCCGCGCACGCTGTCGGGCGCGCCGAAGGGGCGTTCGCCGGTGGTGAAGTGGTAGAGCATCACGCCCAGGGCGAACAGGTCGCTGCGCGGGTCGTTGCGCACGAATTGCACCTGCTCGGGCGACATGTAGGGCCCGGTGCCCATCGGCAGGGTGAATTCCTCGTCCAGCAGGTCAGGCAGGTGGTCGTGGCGCGACAGGCCGAAGTCCACCAGCACGGCGGTGCCGTCTTCACGGAACAGGATGTTGCTGGGCTTGATGTCCAGGTGCACCAGGTTCTGGCGGTGCAGCTCATGCACGGCCGTGGCCACGCGCGAGCCGATCTCGATCACCTCGTCGATGGCCAGCGGCGCGTCGTCCAGGCGCGGGCGCAGGCTGTGGCCCTCGATGCGCTCCATCACGATGTAGGGCTGGCGGGTGAAGTCGCCCTTGGCGATGAACTGTGGCACATGGCGGCCCCGCAGCATCGGCAGGATCATCATCTCGACCTCGAAGCCGACGATGGTGGCCGGGTCTTCGCCGCCCTTGATGCGCGGCACCTTCATCACCAGCGGCAGGCGCGAATCACCCTGGTGATTGACCTCCTGCACCTTCCAGATGTGGGCCATGCCGCCCACGTGCAGCTTCTCCAGCAGTTCGAAGCGGTCGACCACCGAGCCCGGCAGCAGCGTGCTGGCCGGGTTGTCGCCCTTGTGGCCCGTGTAGCCCAGGCTGGTGCTGTAGAGCTTGGAATCCATGGTCTCTGTTAGCCCCTCGTCAAACGGGTACGTTTGCCGATCCCCCAAGGGGATCGCGGGCCGGCTTGCGGACTGAGACCGGACACAAACAGTCCCTGCGGACTGTTTGTGCCTGGCGAAGGCCACCGGCCTCCGGCCGGTGGCCGGCCCGGCGCTCGGCCCGCCGCCTCAATGCCCATCTTCCAGGCGGCTGGCCAGCCGCTGCGGCAGGTTGGCCGCGCGGATCTTGGCGCCGGCGGTTTCATGGTCGTAGGGCACGCGGTGGAAGGTGAGGGCGCCTGCGGCCTCGTCGAACATGGCATAGCAGGCGGCCGGGTTGCCGTCACGCGGCTGGCCGGCCGAGCCGGGGATCACCAGCCACTGCCGGTGCGGCGGCACCGGGATGGCCACGCCCGGCGTGGGCACGAAGTCGCCCGCCTTGCCGGTGCCCGACAGGTTGAACAGCCTGGGCTCGTGCATGTGGCCGCAGAAGGTGTAGCGCGCGTCGGTGGCCTGCAGGCTGCGCACTGCGTCGGCGCGGGCCTGGATGTAGTCCCAGCCGTCCGGGGCCCAGGCGTTGGCATGCACATACAGCTGGTCGCCATGCTGCTGGGTCATCGGCAGGCTGGCCAGGAAGGCGCGCTGCGCCGCATCCAGCTGGGCGCGGGTCCACTCCACCACATAGCGGGCGTCGGGCCGCATGCCGGGTGCCGAGCCGCGCACCACCGCCTGGTCATGGTTGCCCATCACGGCACAAGCGCCCTGCGCCACCAGCGCGCGCACCTGGTCCACCACCCAGGCCGGGTCGGCGCCGTAGCCGACGAAGTCGCCCAGCAGCACCCAGCGCTGTGCGCCTTCTGCGCGGGCATGGTCCAGCACCGATTCCACCGCCTCGCGGTTGGCATGCAAGTCGGTGAGGAAGGCGGTCTTCACCGCCGGATCAACCGATGCGGCCCAGGAGCAGGTATTCCATCAAAGCCTTCTGCACGTGCAGCCTGTTTTCGGCTTCTTCCCAGACCACCGACTGGGGCCCGTCGATGACCTCGGCGGCCACCTCTTCGCCCCGGTGGGCCGGCAGGCAGTGCATGAACAGCGCGTCGGGCTGGGCCAGCGACATCATCTGCGCATCGACACACCAGTCGGCAAAGGCCTTCTGGCGGGCGTCGTTCTCGGCCTCGAAACCCATGCTGGTCCACACGTCGGTGGTGACCAGGTGGGCGCCTTCACAGGCGGCGAACGGGCTCTTGAAGGTCTTCACGCAGCCCGGGTTGGCCACGCCGCCCAGCACGGGGTCGACCTCGTAGCCGCCGGGCGTGCTGATGTGCAGCGTGAAGCCCAGGATGTCGGCCGCCTGCAGCCAGGTGTTGGCCATGTTGTTGCCGTCACCGACCCAGGCCACGATCTTGCCCTGCAGGCAATCGAGCGGGCTGGCATTGCCGGCCCACGTGCCACGGTGCTCGATGAAGGTGAAGATGTCGGCCAGGATCTGGCAGGGGTGGTACTCGTTGGTCAGGCCGTTGATCACCGGCACACGGCTGTGCGCGGCGAAGCGCTCCAGCTTGGTCTGCTCGTAGGTGCGGATCATCACCAGGTCGACCATGCGGCTGATCACGCGTGCGGAGTCTTCCACCGGCTCGGCCCGGCCCAGCTGGCTGTCGCCGGTGGTCAGGTGCACCACCGAGCCGCCCATCTGGTACATGCCGGCCTCGAAGCTGACACGCGTGCGGGTGCTGGCCTTCTCGAAGATCATCGCCAGCGTGCGGTCGGCCAGCGGCTGGTAACGCTCGTAGTTCTTGAAGCGTGTCTTGATGATGCGCGCCCGGTCGAACAGGTAGGCGTATTCCTCGGTGCGCAGGTCCTTGAACTGCAGGTAGTGCTTCATCAGGCTGAACCCCGGCTTCATGGTCAGGGGGTGGCCAGAAAGGCGCGGATCAGCGGCACCAGGATGGCCACCATCTCGTCAGCTTCGGCGGCGGTCAGGATCAGCGGCGGCACCAGGCGGATCACGCTGTCGGCTGTGACGCTGATCAGCAGGCCGGCGTCGGCCGCCTGGCCCAGCAGCACGCCGCAGGGGCGGTCGAGCTCGATGCCCACCATCAGGCCCTGGCCGCGGATCTCGACCAAGCCGGCCACGCCGCCCAGGCCCTCGGCCAGCCCGGCATGCAGGCGCGCGCCCACAGCGGCGGCATTGGCCATCACGCCGTCCTCTTCCATGATGCGCAGCGTCTCGATGCCGGCGCGCATGGCCAGCGGGTTGCCACCGAAGGTGGTGCCGTGGTTGCCCGGCTGCAGCACGGTGGCCGCGCGCGGGCCGGCCACGATGGCGCCGATGGGCACGCCCGAGCCCAGGCCCTTGGCCAGCGGCATCACGTCGGGCAGGATGCCGGCCCACTGGTGCGCAAACCACTTGCCGGTCCGGCCGATGCCGCACTGCACCTCGTCGAGCATCAGCAGCCAGTCCTGCTGGTCACAGATGGTGCGCAGGCCCTGCAGGATGTCGATGCGGGTGGGGTTGATGCCGCCTTCGCCCTGGACGGTCTCCAGGAACACCGCCACCACGTTGGGGTTGGTGCGGGCCACTTCGCGCACGGCCTCCAGGTCGTTCAGCGGCACCCGCACGAAGCCTTCGACCAGCGGGCCGAAGCCGGCCTGCACCTTGGGGTTGCCGGTGGCCGACAGCGTGGCGATCGACCGGCCGTGGAAGGCCTTCTCGTAGACGATGATCTCGGGCCGTTCGATGCCTTTGTCGTGGCCGAACTTGCGGGCGATCTTCAGCGCGCCTTCATTGGCTTCCAGGCCGGTGGAGCAGAAGAACACCGCGTCCAGGCCGGACAGTTCACACAGCTTGGCGGCCAGGGTTTCCTGCATCGGCGCGGCGTAGTAGTTGCTGCAATGGATCAGTTTGGCCACCTGGTCCTGCAAGGCCGGCACCAGCTTGGGATGGCCGTGGCCCAGGGTGTTGACGGCAATGCCGCCCAGGCCGTCCAGGTACTGCCGGCCGTCGGTGTCCCAGACGCGGCAGCCTCGGCCATGCGACAGCGCAAAGGGCAGCCGGCCATAGGTGTTCATCACGTGGGAGGTCATCGCAGGGCTCCGGGAGGTCGACAGATCAATGGAAAAGCCGGCGTGCTTGTCACATGGTTCCCACCATGGCGGCGCGCCGGCTCGGGATTCGATTCTAAAGCGCGGGCCCGCCGATGCCGATATCCCAGGATCGTTCAGGCGCAAGAGGCCATCATGCTTGCTGCGGTGCAGCACTTCCACGGCACAATCCGGGGTTTCCCGGTGGCAGAGCCGGTGCCTGTGCAGCGTGTGCTGCGCCCGTTGGTGCCGCCAATCGGGCAACCTGACCCCGACTCATCCGCATCGGCCCGCATCTTGACCGCCCCCAAACCGCGCGAATTCTTCATCCAGGGCATCACCAAGACCGGCAAGACATTCCGCCCCAGTGACTGGTCGGAGCGTTTGGCAGGGGCGCTGTCGAGCTTCCGCCCCAAGGGGTCGGGCATTGGCGCGCACATCGGTTACTCGCCCTACTGCGTGCCCCGGGTGATCGACAACATCAAGTGCGTGATCGTCAACGAGGCGCTGCGCGACCTGGAGCCGATGGCCTGGGATTTCGTCATGCACTTTGCACGCGACAACGACCTGCAGGTGGTTGAGGCCTGCCTGGTGCCCGACGAGCCACCCAAGACCGCCTGACCAAGCCCGCGCAGGCATGAAAAAGCCCGCTTGCGCGGGCTTTTTTGCGGGGCTTGGGCGCCTCAGGCAGCGGCGGATGCCGACAGCGCCTTGATCTTGGCAGACAGCCGGCTCTTGTGGCGGGCGGCCTTGTTCTTGTGGAAGATGCCCTTGTCGGCGACCGAGTCGATCACGCTTTGTGCGTTCTTAAACAGGGTGGCGGGTGCGGCCTTGTCGCCGCCGGGCAGGGCAGCCTTGTCCAGCGCCTTCTGCACGTTCTTGACCACGGTGCGGAACTTCGAACGCAGCGCTGTGTTGGCGGCGTTGATCTTCTCGTCCTGGCGGACGCGCTTGCGGCCCGAGGCCAGGCGAACGGTTTTCTTCTTGGCTTTGGAAGCGGTGGCCATGCTGGTGGGAATCCTGTGTCGAAGGCGGTAACTTGATCTGCTTGGCCGGTAGGCTTGTGGTTTTGGTGAACTTGGTTCACCGTGCCATGCCGGGCAAAGACCGCGAGTATAGCAGTCTGAAACCGGGGCTGCCAAGTTCGGGGTGGCGCGTTCCTATAATGCGGAATCGGACCTTGGGGGCTGCCATGCCGGCGGCCAGGGCCACCACCTTGCCCGCAGCATCGCCCGCCAAATCGCCCGTATGAATCTCTTCAAGGCTGCTTTCTCGGTTTCTGCCCTCACGCTGGTGTCGCGCATCACCGGCTTGGTGCGTGAGCAGATCGGTGCCGCACTGTTCGGCACCTCGGCGATGATGGACGCCTACCAGATCGCCTTCCGCATCCCCAATTTGTTGCGCCGGCTGTTTGCCGAAGGTGCGTTCTCGCAGGCCTTCGTGCCGCTGCTGGCTGCCACCCGGGCGTCCCAGGGCGACGCTGCCACGCGTGATCTGGTGGATGCTGTGGCCACGGTGCTGGCCTGGGCGCTGCTGGTGGTGTGCGCGCTGGGCATTGTCGGCGCGCCGCTGCTGGTGTGGGTGATGGCCTCGGGCTTCGACCCCGCGACCGAGCACGCCGCAGTGCAGATGACCCGCTGGATGTTCCCCTACATCGGCTTCATGTCGATGGTGGCCCTGGCCTCGGGCGTGCTCAACACCTGGCGCCGCTTTGCGGTACCGGCCTTCACCCCGGTGCTGCTGAACCTCAGCGTCATCGGCGCGGCCTTGCTGCTGGTGCCGCGCCTGCGTGCCCACGGCGTGGAGCCGATCTACGCGCTGGCGGTGGGGGTGATGCTGGGCGGCCTGCTGCAGCTGGCCATCCAGGTGCCGGCGCTGCTGCAGATCGGCATGCTGCCGCGGCTGGGGCTGACGCCAGGCCGCCTGCGCATGGCCTGGCACCACCCGGGCGTGCGGCAGATCCTGGCCAAGATGGGCCCGGCCCTGGTGGGCGTGTCGGTGGCGCAGATCTCGCTGATCATCAATTCGCAGATCGCCAGCCACATGGGCACCGGCGCGGTGTCCACCCTGGTCTATGCCGACCGGCTGATGGAGCTGCCCACCGCGCTGCTGGGCGTGGCGCTCAGTGTGGTGCTGACACCGCAGATGTCGGCCGCCCGCGCCCAGGGCGACATGGTGGCTTATTCGGGTTTGCTGGACTGGGGCCTGCGCCTGGTGCTGCTGCTGGCGCTGCCCTGCGCCGTGGCGCTGGCGGTGTTCGCCCAGCCGATGGTGGCGGTGCTGTTCCACCGCGGTGCGTTCGACGCCCAGGCCGTGGCCATGACCACCCTGGCAGTGATGGGCTACGGTGCGGGCGTGATCGGCCTGGTGGGCGTGAAGGTGGCGGCGCCGGCCTACTACGCCCAGCAGGACATGGCCACGCCGATGCGGGTGGCCATGGGTGCGCTGGTGCTCACCCAGGTGCTCAATGCAGCGCTGATTGGCGGCCTGGGGCTGGGCGTGGCGGCGCTGGCGCTGTCGATCGGCCTGGCTGCCAATGCCAATGCGGCGGCCCTGGTCTGGGGCCTGAAGCGCCGCGGCAGCTACCAGCCCACCCGCGGCTGGGGCGCCTTCACACTGAAGGTGGTGGCCGCCAGCGCGGTGATGGGTGCGGCCATGGCCTGGGCGGCGCGCCGCTTCGACTGGCTGGCCATGGGCGCCAATGAACTGCAGCGCGCCGGCGCCATGGCGCTGGCCCTTGGCGGCGCGGCGCTGCTGTACTTCGGCGTGCTGGCCCTGCTGGGCGTGCCGCTGCGCAGCCTGGCGCGCAAGCAATGACACACCTGCCAGGGCCTAGACTCGTGGGTATGGTGCCTCCCTGTTCACTTTGCCTGCCGCCCATCGGCGCGGCGCTCAGACCATTTGCAGCGGCCGGGCAGCACTGACATGAAGCACCTGCAGCTCGACGCGCCCACCAAGCTGGACTACTTTGCCAGCCTGGTGGCCGAGGACACCGGCTTCGCCTTGCTGGAGGCGGCCATCTGCGTGGCGCAGGACGACCAGCCGGCGCTCGATGCGCAGGCCGTGCTGGGAGAGATCGACCGCCTGGCGGCCAAGCTGCAGGCGCGGCTGCCGGCCGATGCCCCGCCGCTGCGCCGGCTGCGGGCGCTGAACCAGTACTTCTTCGTCGAGCTGGGCTTTGCCGGCAACCTGAACAACTACTACGACCGCCGCAACAGCCACATCCACGAGGTGCTGGCCACGCGGCGCGGCATCCCCATCACGCTGGCGCTGGTCTACATCGAGCTGGCCAGCCAGCTGGGGCTGAACGCGCAGGGTGTTGCGTTCCCGGGACACTTCCTGATCAAGCTGCGCATGCCGCAGGGCGAGGTGGTGATCGACCCGTTCAACGGCCGCTCGCTGTCCCGCGAGGCGCTCGACGAACGCCTGGTGCCCTACCGTGCCCGCCACGGGCTGGAGGGCGACTTCGAGACGCCGTTGGGCTTGTTCCTGCAAGGAGCGCCGCCGCGCGACATCCTGGCGCGGTTGCTGCACAACCTCAAGGAGATCCACCGCAGCCAGCAAGATTGGCCGCGCCTGCTGGCGGTGCAGCAGCGCCTGGTGGTGCTGCTGCCGCACGCGGCCGACGAGCGGCGCGACCGCGGTCTGACCTGGGCCGAGC
>JARXAJ010000209.1 GCA_029865965.1 Aquabacterium sp. | reverse complement strand
GCCGCCACCAGCCGCGACCTGGCCGCCATGGTGGCCGACGGCCGCTTCCGCGCCGACCTGTACTACCGGCTGAATGTGCTCCCGATCCGCCTGCCGGCGCTGCGCGAGCGCCTGGCCGACATCGAGGCCCTGGCCGACGCCTTGCTCGACGACATCGCCCGACGCAGCAGCCTGCCGCACAAGAGCCTGTCGGCCGAGGCGCTGGACCGGCTGGCCGGGCATGGCTGGCCGGGCAACATCCGCGAGCTGCGCAATGTGCTGGAACAGGCCGCGCTGATGACCGACGCGCCGGTGCTGCAGCCCGACGACCTGGACAGCGCACTGTCGGCGGCACCGCGCAGCGGGTGGGTGACGGGCCAGGCTCCGGCGCCAGGCCCGGCAGCGGCGGCCGCTGTCCGGCCAGCCGCATCCCTGCCAAACGCCCCTCTGCCAAACGCCCCTCTGCCAACCGCACCCCTGCCGTTGGCCCCGGAGCCCGGCACACTGGCGGCCGCCGCCATCCAGCCGTTGCCGCAGGCCATTGCCGAGCTGGAGGCCCGGGCCATCGATGCGGCCCTGGCCGCCACCGGCGGCAACAAGGTGGCCGCCGCCCGGCTGCTGGGCATTGCCCGCGCCACGCTGTACGACAAGCTGCCCGCCGCCTGGCGGTGAGCCGGCCCGTCGCCATGCAGGCGCTATTGCCGCCCTTGCTGTTGGCCGCGGCAAGGTGCGGCTGTTCCGACCCTTTGAGCTGGGTGACACATCGCTCAACCGCAGCCATGGCGGGCTGGGGCTGGCGCTGGCGCAGCACCTGCCCCAGGGTATGGCTGGTGCGGTGGGTGTGGACAACCATTCGCCCACCGGCTGCACCTTCCGGGTGAGCGCTCCGGTTCTTGCTGAACCATTTGTCTGATTCGCAGACACTGTCTGGTCGGCAGACATATCGCGCTTGAATCTGACTGAAATTCGGGCAAATTCAAGACGCTGATCGTGTGCTGGGGCGTCTGCACGCGGTTTGGCAACCGAAACCCGTCTCAAACCAAGGGTTTGCACTGAGACTGGGCCGCCTGGCATCGGCTTTGCGTTGTTGCATGGTGGCCAGCGCCCGGCGCGGCCCGCCAGCCCCCGAGGAGACCCGATGACCTACCCCCTGACCACCCGCCGCCTGGCCTGCCTGACCCCACTGGCGCTGGCCGCCGCTGCCCTGCTGGCCCCCGCTGTCGCCGTGGCGCAGGGCAGCGCTGAGGTGAAGATCGCGCTGATCAGCAGCAAGAGTGGCCCGCTGGAAGCCTTTGCCAAGCAGACCGTCGTCGGCTTCACCATGGGGCTGAACTTCGCCACCGGCGGCACCATGGCCGTCAACGGCAAGAAGCTGGTGGTCATCGAGAAGGACGACCAGGGCAAGCCCGACGTGGGCAAGGCCCTGCTGGCCGCCGCCTATGCCGACGACAAGGTCGACATCGCCGTGGGCCCCACCGCTTCGCCCGTGGCCCTGGCCATGCTGCCGGTGGCCGAGGAGTACAAGAAGATCCTGATCGTGGAACCGGCGGTCGCCGACAGCATCACCGGCGAGAAGTGGAACCGCTACATCTTCCGCACCGGGCGCAATTCCAGCCAGGACGCCATCGCCAACGCGGTGGCGCTGGACAAGCTGGGCACCACCCTGGTGACGCTGGCGCAGGACAACGCCTTCGGCAAGGACGGCGTCAAGGCCTTCAAGGAAGCCATCAAGAAGGCCAAGGTGGCGCATGAGGAATACCTGCCCGCGGCCACCAGCGACTTCACTGCCGCCGCCCAGCGCATCATCGACAAGTTGAAAGACCAGCCCGGCCGCAAGATCGTCTGGATCATCTGGGCCGGCGGCAACCCGTTCAAGATCGCCGAGCTGGACTTCAAGCGCCACAACATCGAGATCGCCACAGGCGGCAACATCCTGCCGGCGATGACGGCCTACAAGAACTTCCCCGGCATGGAAGGCGGCCTGTACTACTACTTCGGCATCCCGAAGAACCCGGTCAATGAATGGCTGGTGGCCAACCACTACACCCAGTACAAGACCCCGCCCGACTTCTTCACCGCCGGCGGCATGAGCGCGGCGATTGCGGTGGTGGAAGCCCTGAAGAAGACCAAGGGCGACACCAACACCGAGAAGCTGATCACCGCGATGGAGGGCATGAGCTTCCAGACGCCCAAGGGCCGCATGACCTTCCGCAAGGAAGACCACCAGGCCCTGCAGGACATGTACCACTTCAAGATCAAGGTGGACCCGGCGTTTGCCTGGGGCGTGCCTGAACTGGTCCGCGAGATCAAGGCCGAGGAAATGCAGGTGCCGATCCGCAATCGCCGCTGACGCGGCGTTTGCGGTCGGCACCATGGTGCCCGTCCGTTGTGCTCCCCCCAGCCCCCTCCGGGAGGGGGCTCCAGTTCGAGTGACGATGCACCGGCTGCGCCGGTGCCTGAAGGCCCCACTTGCTTGAGACCCGAGATCTGACGATCCGCTTTGGTGGCCATGTGGCTGTCGACAACGTGTCGTGCGCCTTCCAGCCCGGCACGCTGACGGCCATCGTCGGGCCCAACGGTGCGGGCAAGACGACCTACTTCAACCTGATCAGCGGCCAGCTGCCAGCCAGTGCCGGCCAGGTGCTGCTGGACGGGCGGGATATCACCAGCCTGAGCGCGCCGCTGCGCACCCGGCTGGGCCTGGGCCGCGCGTTCCAGCTCACCCAACTGTTCGCCAACCTGACGGTGCGCGAGAACGTGCGCCTGGCCATCCAGGCCCGCGAAGCGGGGCGGGGCAACGGTGGTGGCTGGGGCGGGGTCGATCTGTTGCGGGTGTGGCTGGACCGCAAAGCCTGGATCGACGAGGCCCAGGCGGTGCTGGCCCAGGTGCGCCTGGCCGACAAGGCCGGGCTGCTGGCCGCCGCGCTGCCGCATGGCGACCAGCGCAAGCTGGAAGTGGCGCTGCTGATCGCGCTCGACCCCAAGGTGTTCATGTTCGACGAACCCACAGCCGGCATGGGCGTGGACGAGGTGCCGGTGATCCTCGACCTGATCCGCGGCCTGAAGGCGCAACTGCGGGCCAGCGGGCGCGGCACCATCCTGCTGGTGGAGCACAAGATGGACGTGGTGCGCGAACTGGCCGACCGCATCATCGTGCTGCACAACGGCCAGCTGGTGGCCGACGGCGAGCCGGCGGCGGTGATCGCCTCGCCCGTGGTGCAGCAGGCCTACCTCGGCATGGCTGCGGAAGAGCCGGCATGACACAGCCGCTGCTCGAACTGACCGGCGTGCACACCCACATCGGCGCGTACCACATCCTGCATGGGGTCGACTTCACCGTGCCCGCAGGGGGCGTGACGATGCTGCTGGGCCGCAACGGTGCCGGCAAGAGCACCACGCTGCGCACCATCATGGGCCTGTGGCCAGCCAGCCAGGGCGAGGTGCGCTTCCAGGGCAAGTCATTGAAAGGCGTGGCCACGCCCGACATCGCTGCGCAAGGCATCGCCTACGTGCCCGAGGGCATGGGCATCTTCACCGACCTGTCGGTGCAGGACAACATGGTGCTCGCCGCGCGCCAGGCCCGCAATGCCCGCGAGCTGGACACCCGGCGGCTGGACTGGATCTTCGGCCTGTTTCCGGCGCTCAAGAAGTTCTGGCTCTACCCGGCAGGCAAGTTGAGCGGCGGTCAGAAGCAGATGCTGGCCGTGGCCCGCGCCATCATTGAACCGCGCGCGCTGATCCTGATCGACGAGCCCAGCAAGGGCCTGGCGCCGTCGATCATCCGCAACCTCATCGACGCCTTCGGCGAACTGAAGCGCCAGCAGACCACGATCCTTCTGGTGGAGCAGAACTTCATGATGGCCAAGGCCCTGGGCGACAGCGTGGCGGTGATGGACAACGGCAGGGTGGTGCACCGCGGCCCCATGGCCGAACTGGCGGGCGACGAGGCGATGCAGCAGCGGCTGCTGGGCCTGTCTCTCGGGGTCCACCAGTGAGCGCGGCCACCACGGCACAGACGCCCGCCGCCGCAGCGGCCGCCGTGCCGAAGGCGCAGTTCGACTGGCGCCCACTGGCCCTGCTGGCGGCGTTGATGGCCCTGGCCCTGCCGGCGGTGGGCTCGGCCAGCACCTGGGTCACGCTCACCGTGGCCGGGCTGGCCATGGGGCTGATCATCTTCGTCATCGCCTCGGGCCTGACCCTGGTGTTCGGCCTGATGGACGTGCTGAACTTCGGCCATGGCGTGTTCATCGCGCTGGGCGCATTCATGGCCACCACGGTGATGGCCGGCATGGCGCCCTGGGCCGGTGAATCGGGCGCGCTGCAACTCGTCAGCGTGTTCAGCGCCATGCTGGTGGCCATGGCCGTGGCCGGTGCGGTGGGCTGGGCCTTCGAGCGGGTGATCGTGCGGCCGGTCTACGGCCTGCACTTGAAGCAGATCCTGATCACCATGGGCGGCATGATCGTCGGCGAAGAGATCATCAAGGTCATCTGGGGCCCGCAGCAGATCGCGCTGCCGCTGCCGTCGTTGCTGGCCGGCTCGTGGCTGGTGGCGGGCCCGGGCTTTGAGGCTTCGGTCGAGAAGTACCGGGTCATGGCCGCTGGCATCGGCCTGCTGGTGTTTGCCGCGCTGGCCTGGACCTTGAACCGCACCAAGGTCGGCCTGCTGATCCGCGCCGGCGTGCAGGACCGCGAGATGGTCGAAAGCCTGGGCTATCGCATCCGCCGCCTGTTCGTCGGCGTGTTCGTGGCCGGCTCGGCGCTGGCCGGCCTGGGCGGCGTGCTGTGGGGCCTGTACCAGCAGACCGTGACGCCGCAGATCGGCGCCCAGGTCAATGTGCTGATCTTCATCGTCATCATCATCGGCGGGCTGGGCAGCACGCTGGGCTGCTTTGTCGGCGCGTTGCTGGTGGGGCTGCTGGCCAACTACACCGGGTTCCTGGCGCCCAAGGTGGCGCTGTTCTCCAACATCGGGCTGATGGTGGCCATCCTGCTGTGGCGGCCGCAGGGGCTCTACCCCGTCACCAGCCGCTGATCCGCCATGCTCAATCGTCTGCTGTCGCACGACCTGCCGCGCAGCCGCTGGCTGGCTGGCGTGTTGCTGATCATCCTGGTCGGCCTGGCCGCAGCGCCCTTCCTGTTCCCCGGCAGCAAGTCGCTGAATGTGGCGGCCAAGATCCTGGTGTTCATCCTGCTGGTGGCCAGCTACGACCTGCTGCTGGGCTACACCGGCATCGTCAGCTTCGCCCACACCATGTTCTTCGGCATCGGCGCCTATGGCGTGGCGATTGCCAGCACCCGCATGGGCGAAGGCTGGCCGGCGCTGGCGGTGGGCGCGGGCAGCGCGCTGGTGGTGTCGCTGGTGCTGTCGCTGGTGATCGGGCTGTTCTCGCTGCGGGTCAAGGCGATCTTCTACGCCATGATCACGCTGGCCGTGGCCTCGGCCTTTCAAACCCTGGCGTCGCAGCTGAGTGATTTCACCGGCGGCGAAGACGGCTTGACCTTCAAGAACCCGGCGGTGCTCAGCCCGTCGTTCGAGCCCTTTGCCCACCCGGTGCTGGGCATCACCATCGACGGTCGCATCGTCAGCTACTACGCGTTGTTCGTCGTGGTGCTGGTGGCGTTTGCGCTGCTGCTGCGCATCGTCAACTCACCCTTCGGGCGGGTGTTGCTGGCCATCCGTGAGAACGACTTCCGGGCCGAGGCCATCGGCTTTCGCACCGTCGTCTTCCGCACCCTCAGCAATGTGCTGGCGGCGTTGTTTGCTTGCGTTGCCGGCGTGCTGCTGGCGCTGTGGCTGCGCTATACCGGGCCCGACACCACGCTCAGCTTCGAGATCATGCTCGACATCCTGCTGATCGTGGTGATCGGCGGCATGGGCACGGTCTACGGCGCGGTGGTGGGCGCAGTGCTGTTCGTGCTGGCGCAGAACTATCTGCAAGACCTGCTGAAGCTGGGCGCCACCGCGCTCGACGGCGTGCCGGTGCTCAGCGCCATCGTCACGCCCGACCGCTGGCTGCTGTGGCTGGGCCTGCTGTTCGTGCTGAGCGTCTACCACTTTCCCACCGGCGTGGTGGGGCGGCTGCGGGCGCTGGCGCTGCGCCGGGGTGGTGCATGACACCGACCTCGCGCTACCTGGTCTGCCAGGGCCGCGAACTGCATGTCACCGAATGGGGCAGCCCGCAGTCCCAGGTGGTGGTGGCCTGGCACGGCCTGGCGCGCACCGGGCGCGACATGGACGACATTGCCGCCCACCTGGCCCAGCGCTGGCGCGTGATCTGCCCCGATACCCTGGGCCACGGCCTGTCGCAATGGAGCCCGGCGCCCGATGACGAGTACCACCTGGGCTTCTATGCCGCCCAGGCGGTCGACCTGCTCGACCAGTTGGGCATTGGCCAGTGCCACTGGCTGGGCACGTCGCTGGGTGGCGCCATTGGCCTGCGTGCGGCCGCTGGCGCGTTGCGCGGGCGCGTCCAGCGCCTGGTGATGAACGACATCGGCCCTGAGCTCGCGGCGCTGGCGCTGCACCGCTTGCGCGGTGATGCCGGCAGCCCTCCGGCCTTCGACACCATGGGGGCGCTGGAGCAGCACTTCCGCAGCATCTATCAGCCGTGCGGCGCCATGACCGACGCCCACTGGCGCCGCCTGGCCGAGACCAGCGCGCGCCGCCTGCCCGACGGCCGGCTGACGCCGCACCACGACCCGGCCGTGGCGCGGCAGTTCGTCAGCCACCCGCAGGACTTCGACCAGTGGGGCATCTGGGATGCGCTGCCGATCCCGGTGCTGGTGCTGCGTGGCGCCGACAGCGACCTGCTGCTGCCCGGTGTGGCCGAGGCCATGCGCACCCGCGGCCCGCGGGCGGTGGTGGTCACCATCCCGGGCTGCGGCCACGCCCCGGCGTTGAACACGCCGGCGCAATTCGCCCTGGTCGAAAGGTTCTTTGCCGGGTAGGCGTGTCGACGGGGCCGGCTGGCCCGTCACCGCACCGTGACGGCCACCACCTGCACCGCCAGCGGCTGGTCGTCCCAGCTGCGCTGCAGCGCGAAGCGCAGGCTGTAGTCGCCGGCCACCGGCGCAGTGAACTTGAACTGCTGCTGCACCCCGCCGCCGTCGCCGGCACCGGCCGGTGCCTGGCTGTCGGCCACCAGCTGGCAGCCGCTGGGCGGCGGCGGCGCCTGCCACAGCAGGCCGGCGCTGGGCTGTGCATCCAGCATGATGGCCAGCGGCTTGCCAGCCGTGGCCAGCAAGTGCAGGGTGGGGCGGTCGCGGCTGGGCATGGTGACGGCTCCTGGGTGGTTGCAGCCCCATCATGGACTGCGCCACCCTTGAAGTCCACGCCAACGGCCCGATGTGCGTGTTTGGATATTTTCACGATGTGGTGGGAACTGCAGTAACGTTCGCCACTCTGACCTGGTCGGCCCGGTGTCGGGCCGCCCATCCAAACTACTGGAGACTCCGACTGTGAAACACCTGCTGGTTGCCCTGTCCGTGGCTGTAGGCGCTGTGTCGCTGGGCCTGGCCCCGAGTGATGCTGACGCCAAGCGTCTGGGGGGCGGCAAAGCCGCCGGCATGCAACGCCAGGCGCCGCCGCCATCGGCCACCCCGAATGCCACGCCGCCCACCAC